>CAYZCF010000017.1:0-26586 GCA_964476855.1 uncultured Chlorobiaceae bacterium | reverse complement strand
GCCGCCGTGCCGATCACCAGAAATCCCGCCGGAAGCAGCAGCCAGCGGAGGTAGTCGGCGGGACGGACGCCCCCTTTCACAATGAGCGCCGCGCTCATCAGGCCGAAGACGATCAGCGAGAACAGCACAGAGTCCGCCCACAGCACCATCGCGATGGGCGGCAGCGCGCAGAGCAGCTTGAAGCCCGGCGCGACATCGCGCAGCCGGGATCGCGCGGCGTGTTCGTCGAGCGTCATCACGGCTGCCCCGCACCGGCGGATTCATGCTTGCCCCGCAGAAATCCGAGGCCGTAGCCCAGCACACCCGCGCCGAGCGCCGCCTGCAACGCAAAGAGCAGGCTCTCGATCTCGCCTCCCGGCGGCTCCCAGAAGGGCGCGAACCACGGCTTGTAGTCGGGATGCAGCTCCGTGATCGCCTCCTCGGCCTGCCCGTCAGCGCCGCCGAATTCGGCGTGTTTGAGGGTCATCAGCGGCACAACCGCCAGCGCGATCACCAGCGCCGCAAGCAGGAGATTTTTTGCAAGTCCCTGTTTTTTCATCACTTCACCTCCCCGGAAAGCGTTGCAGAGCCAAACATGGTTTCACCGGCATACGAGCGGATGGCGTTATAAACCATCACCGTCAGGATGCCCTCGCTCACGGCGAGCGGAACCTGCGTCACGGCGAAGATGCCGAGGAACTTGACCATCGCCGCGGCAAACCCGCCGGTCGCCGACGGGAACGCCGCCGCGAGCTGAAGCGAGGTGACGACGTAGGTCACCAGATCGCCCAGCGCCGCGCCGAGAAAAACCGCCATCGAGCGCGGAGCCTTCATGCCGTCGGCAAGCTTGTAGATGCCGTACGACACGAACGGCCCGGCGATACCCATCGAAAAGAGGTTTGCGCCAAGCGTCGTCAGCCCGCCGTGCGCCAGCAGCAGCGCCTGGAAAAGCAGCACGATCGCGCCAAGCACACTCATCACCGACGGCCCGAACATGATCGCGCCAAGCCCCACGCCAGTGGGGTGCGAGCAGCTCCCGGTCACGGAGGGAATCTTGAGCGACGAAAGCACGAACGCGAACGCCCCCGCCATCGCGAGCAGCAGCTTCATGCGCGGATTGTCGGCCACGATCCGGCGCATCGACCGGAAGCCGAGCACGAAAAAGGGCAGCGACACCGCCGTCCAGAACAGGCTCCACGAAGGGGGCAGAAACCCCTCCATGATGTGCATCGCAAACGCCTCGCCGCCGCCGAAAAGCAGCATGGCCACTGCCATCGAAGGCACGGCGACAAAGCGGAATTTCACAGTTTTCATCGTTTCCTCCTTTAATTGAATCGCGCGGCCAAGCCCAGCAGCACAGCCGTATCAGGTTCGGCGTCATTCAGACCGCCCTTGATGCCAAGATCGAAATCGAAGTTTTCGGTAACGCTGTAGATCAGGCCGCCAACCAGAAATGCGGGATGCGTTCGCGACCCTCTCTCTTCGGCTGTTTCGATGCCGATGTCGGCAACCGCCCTGAGCTTGTCCGAAACCGCATATTCGCCCGCGAAGGATGCGTTCCAGATATCCTTGTTGCAGCTCGAAGAATCCTCGTCGAGTTCGTAAGCGTTGCGATGGTAGCCTGCATTGGCATGGAGCGTCAGCGGGCCGAACTCTTTCGTGGCGATCAGCACCGCGCCGCCGGTCACCCGCCCGGTGCCGAGGCCTTTGTCGGCGTCACCGGTCGGAAGGGAGATACCGGGCTTCAGGGCAAGGCTGAAGCCGTTCTTTTCGTTTTCGCAGAACCTCCACTTGAGTTCGAGCGTCATATCACCGATGCCGCTTTCATCGGCGGTAACCAGTTGATTTTCCTTCACCTGATACCACAGGTATGGCAAACCGGCAACGATGTCGATGCCTTCCGATATACCGCAGGAAACCACCATCGCAGCCTCGGTTTCGCGCTCTTTTATCCTGATTCCGCCGTCGTTTTCACGGTTGGAGGAAAATCCGGTCGTGCATTCGACCTGCCAGCCGCCAGCGCCCTGGGTGCCGGTATCGTCAGTAACGAGCGGATGGGCCGCGTAAGCCGGAGCGGTGCAGCACAGCAAAGCTGCCGCCATAACATGTTTTTTCATGATCACTTGTTTTATTGTTTCAGTTCAATTGCCAGCACGGAATGACGGTCAGCGGATAACCGGCAACAGTAAAACCGTCACAGCCTGAACGGCACTGATGACAATTGACGGTGAACGGGTCATGCCCTTGAGGAGAGCGTTGACCGGATTGACGCGAAAAAGGCGGAAAATGGCCGGTGAGATGAGTGCGGCAGGATCGATGGGGGTCGATGGAAAACAGCACGGATCGCGCCGGGACGCCAAACGGCGCACGGAACAGATCGTGATAAGCAGGAGGAACGAATCGACTGAGAAGCGAGCGGAACAGTCGGCTGCGCATCGACCAGATCGATGCCCGAACCCAGCCTGTTCCGAAAAGCGGAACGGAGGTGTGTTTCATGGTAGTATGTTGCTTTATTCCCGAAGCCAAAAAATATGAGGCAGGTCTTCTGACTTTCCCGGATTCTGCCGGCCTTCCCATCCCTGAACAGGACAGTGGCATTGTCGGCGAATCTTGTCGCCAGCCTTGCGGCCAGCGCGGGATTACAGCAGCGGGTACTGTTCCGGACTCTCACCGGATTCCCTTTTAAGCCCGTATGTCTCCATGACGGGCACCACATAATCGGATGAAGTATAAGAAAAAGGAGGGTCTGGGCAAATGCCGTACGAATTTTTTTTCTGCCCGAACAGGATGAATCCCTTGCACCACCTCCTCCGCTATCTGGCAAGGTCATCGAACTCCTCCACGATTATCAGAACGGCCACGGCATCGACCTCATGGTCATGGGAGCCTACGGCCACCCGAAAATCCGCCAGTTTTTTGTGAGTGGCAAAACGACGAAGATGATTGGTCCGAGTAAGCGAGATTGACTGTTTTTCGTGGAAACCGCTCCTCGCTCTGATTGAAAAAACGATCTGCACCCGAACCTCCGGGCGCATTCAGAGGTTAAGATGCTCATCGACGGACGGTGAACATGATTCCGTCCACTTCACCGAATAGGAGCACTCACCATGTCAGACAACGCAACCGATCGATTTTTCGGATACCTGAACTGGCTTTTCAATCCATTCCACGGGTTGAAGACAACGGAAGTCTATGACTTGATCGGCACCTCTTCTCTTACCGAGAATGCGCTTTATCTGAATCTTGGCTATTGGCGGGATACGAATACCATTGATGAAGCCAGTGAAGCGCTTGCGCTTCTGGTCGCGAAAAGAGGCGGGATGGGGCCGGGCGATACCGTCCTGGATTGCGGGTACGGTTTTGGCGATCAGGACATCCTCTGGGCAAGAAAACTGAAACCCGAAAAAATCATCGGTCTGAACATTACGACTTCTCAGGTTGAACGCGCCCGGACGAGAGTTGCCGATGCTGGTCTCGAAAAATCAATCGATCTGAGAGAAGGCTCGGCAACAGAGATGCCCATTGAAAATGAATCCGTCGATCTGGTTGTTTCCGTGGAAAGTGCTTTCCACTACAGAACCCGTGAGGATTTTTTCAAGGAAGCTTTCCGAGTTTTGCGTCGAGGCGGAAGGCTTGTGACAGCGGACATTTTGCCAACAGAAAACTCCGGAAATCCCTTCCGTCGAATAGAGCAATGGCTTTCATGGAACCTTGTGGCAGGAAAATTCAATATCCCGCAAGACAACTACTATTTAATCCCATCCTACCAGAACAAGCTCTCGAAAGCCGGATTTGTCCAGATTGACATCAAATCCATCCGTGACGATGTCTATGAACCTCTTCATGAGTATCTGGCAAAAAACCGATCATTTGTCGGCAAGATGCATCCGCTTGCAAAAATTATGGCGCAATTGACCCTGAATCGCTCAGCAGAGAGTGTGTACGCCGGTCTGGACTACATCCTTTCTTATGCTGAAAAGCCATAGTGTGAAGCAAGCGGCCATTGGGGTGTGCAAAAATGAATGATACAGAACAGTGTTGAGCAAGCACCTATTTGAATGACTGGTGCTTTATAAGGAAACCATTTTGCTTTGCAAATACAGCACCTGTCCGGAATTGAATGCATAAGCGAAGCGCCGAAAATCATTGGTGATATGTAAATCATTCTCAGATTGATCGCAAGATACGAAGCGATGATCCAGTTGATTGGAGGCAGGGTAATGGCGAAAGAAAGGATATGAAAAAAGCCTGCGAATCATGCAGCAGGCTTTTGAAAATCGGAGGTGTTTGGGCGGTAGAAGATTCGAACTTCTGACCTCTACCGTGCAGATTTAGCACCAAAACCGTATCTCATTGATATTCAAACACTTACACTAACTTTATCAACACTCGTATAACAATGGTGTAACAAATTTTTCATCAACAACGCTCACCAACGCTGAAGATGGCGAGCTGTCGCCCTGTTACCAACCCGGCTTACTCAAAACTGCAGACCGTCAGAAGCAGCAGAGGCAGTACCGTCACCAGTACTGCCTGCGCGATTCGATCGACAACGAATCGCATCTGCCGCCGCCTCAGAACGCTACCGTGTATCGCACGTTATACGACCGGCCCGGCATGGGATATCCATCCTTTTCGGCATAGTTTTCATCAAGCAAGTTCTGGACTGTCAGATCGATACGATTCTGCCTGTTGAGCGCAAAACCGACCGTTGCGTCAATCACCAGGGATGGATCAAACTCAAGCACGCCATCCTTGAGGGTAG
The DNA here is from genome assembly GCA_964476855.1 of uncultured Chlorobiaceae bacterium. GTDB lineage: Bacteria > Bacteroidota > Chlorobiia > Chlorobiales > Chlorobiaceae > Chlorobaculum. The sequence continues at coordinate 21,842 of CAYZCF010000017.1, read as the reverse complement.
GACGATACGACGTGTAGTAGTTGGTTTGATAAACAGAACCAAGATACCTCGCGCTGAGACGGGCGCTGAAAAACTTGAAATCATCATACTCTGCACCAAACGAACCGAGACCATTACGCACAAAAGTTATGGGAGTTTCGCCAGTGGTATCTGTTACAGTTGCTTCAAACAGATGGGTATAACTGGCAAAACAACGGAGCGAATAGCGGTAATCGACGCGTGAACCGAAATCATATCCGACTTCGAATTCGATGCCTCTGAGCTTTGCGCTTGCTGCATTGACATAGGTGTAATAAGACGTGGTATCAACGACATATTTTGAAGTAATGAAATCATCCCATGCGGTATCGTAGTAGGTCACGTCAGCTTTCAAGCCATGCTTTTCATCACTCCAGGTCAGGCCGACATCCCAGGTTCTGCTGGTTTCCGGTTTCAGGTCGGAGTTCCCACGCCAAAGATAGCCGTAGGAATCAAGATATTCACCGGCTTTTTGCAATGCAGTGGGAGAAACAAACGCCTTTCCGATACTTGCATGGGTTTTCAGACCAGGAACGAAGGTGTACTGGAAAGCCAGCGAAGGGCTGAAAAAACTGTCGTGCTCCTTTGTCGTATCAACGCCCGAAAGCAGCGGCGTCTCAAGCATGTTGAAGGATGTCATGTCATACCGAACACCAGGCGTTACCACCAGTTTGCCACCCATCAGTTTCAGTGAGGATTCTGCAAACACGCCTAGGTTCGCCGTTTTGCCGTCTGGGCTGTAAGGGGCTATCGAAACCCCTGGGGCGCTCTGGCGGCCAGTCTGGTATGTCGCTGTATTGTAGTCGATACCTGCCGTCAGCCGATGCTCGCCAAGTTTGATGGCGTCTTGTAACTGAAATCCATACTCCTCATTTCGGCCATTGTAGTACGCATAGGTTTCGCCTGAGGTATCAGTTTTCAGGTTACGACTTTCGTTTTCCGACCAGTATGGAAGAAATTTTATCGAGTGGTTACCAACACTACCAGAAAGCGTGAGGTCGGCTGTTTTACGAAACACATCTTTCACTCCGGGAGAAGAGGAGCCAAAAATATCACCGGCCGTATGAACTGAGGGGGCGTTGAAAACAGCACCACGCACGTCGATACGGAAATTGTCGCTCAAACGGTAGCCCAGACGAAGCGATTCCGAGTTTGTCGAATACTCGGTATTTTCCATCGTATTGTTCCCTTTTGCATTTTTGTCCGGAAGCAATTCGGAAGATGGATTTGCTATGAGCGTATTTTTACCAAACTTGTAATCTTCAGTTTCATTGAAATACCGTACTCCAAGATCAAAATCCATCCGCTCATTAATCGAACCGCCAATGGTCGCGCTGCCTTCGTAGGTTCCGAAACTGCCGCAACCAGCAGATACCTTTCCCTTGATCGGCCCCTGCGATTTTTTTGTGATGAAATTGATCGTTCCCGCCATGCCATTTGAACCGTACAGTGCCGATGACGGACCTTTGATTACCTCGACATGGTCGATCATGTTCATGTCAACTGTCGAAAGGTTATTCGTGCCAAGCGGACGACCATCGAGCAGATAGGCCACGTACTGGGCGCTGTAATACGATCCGTAATTCGGCTTGAAACCTCTCATCGATACGCCGGAAAGCAGGCCCGGGTACTCGATCACATCGACGCCTGCCGTCTTTTTCAGAAGCTCGGTGGCATCAGCGGGATTGAGGGCTTCAATATCCTTGCTCGTAATAACCTCCACTTTGCGCGGGATGTTCTTGAGTTTTTCGTCCGTTCTGGTTGAAGAAACGACGATTTCACCGGCTACGTAGTCAGCCGCATCGGTTTTTGGGTTTTCCTCTGCAACAGCACCAGGCCGAAATGCTGTCGAGAGTATGGCGAGAAGGCCCGCCATGCGGATGAATGATTTCGAGGGCTTTACAAAATTGCTTTTCATGATTAAACGGATTGTTGTTGTAATGTTCTTCTGTGTGTCTTGCGAATCATCCACACACATGGCCCATCACGGATGTTGCAACCCGCTGATCGTTTTCTGCATCTCCTGACGATCCTTTTCCGTCCGGAAAAGGGAACGTTCGCTTCTGCCGGACGGAATCTTACCGCCTCCGCCCGACCACACGCGGCAGTCGCGCTGTTTGTTGTCATGTTCGTGTTCGCTCTCTTCCCGGAGCATTTACTGCATTACGGCAGGTCTTCTGACTCTCCCCTCGCTTCCGGCCTTCCCGGTTCGCGGGCGCGAACCAGTGGCGTCATCGGAAGCGATTGTCCGCCGACCCGATTGTGGCCGACGGGAGGATCACAGCAGCGGGTACTGTCCCGGATTTTCACCGGGTTCCCTTTTCATTCCGATGCCCCACCGGGCACCGGAAACCGTAACTGAACTATTTACTGTCAGTTGCTACTTTTTCTCAGTTCTTCTTTCCGAAGAATCGACGCCAAGACGCCACTCCTGTTTCCAGCGCTCTACGTCTTTGCCGGTGAAAATGTCGATGCGGCCACCCTGAAACGATTCGTCAACATCGCCGATGTGCTCTTCGAGGTCGCCCTCGATGGAGAGCGCCGCCTGCCGCACCGCTTCGAGCAGATCGGGACGGGCTTCCCAGAGGCCGCGTGCTTCGGCTTCGAGCAGGCGGCGGGTGATCTCTTCGAGCGCATAAGGGTTCTGCTGGCGAATCCACTCGCGGTTTTCGTCGTTCTGCACGAAGGTCTCGACGACGCGCTCGAAGACCCAGGTCTCCACCTCGCCAGTGGTGGCACTCCACTTGAAGAGGTTGTTGATGCGCGAAGCAAACCCCTGAGCCCCCTGAAAGCCGTGTTCTTTCATTGACGCGATCCACGACTCGTTGCAGAGCTTGGCGCGAACGGAGCGTTCGGCCTCCTCGCGGAAGTCGCGGATGTCGGGATTGCCGGGGCGGGTCGCGTCGGCCCACCACGTTTTGGCGGGCTTGCCGGAGAGCACCTGCGCGGCAGCGGCCATGCCCCCGGCGCTGGCGGCGTAACAGCCGCAGTCGAGCGCGTCGTACTCTTCGGAAGTCTGTTTTATGTAAGAGACTTCAACTCTTGCAAGCTGCCTGCTGAAAAGGTCGTACGCCTTTACGCCGTGGTCGAGCTGCTCGCCGCCGTAGGCGTAACCGGCGTGATTGATGTAGGTTTCGGCAAGGTCTCGCCGGTCGTTCCAGGCCGATGCGTCGAGCGCGAGCGCCACGCCGTTGGCATACGCGCCGGGCGGCGATGAAAAGACGCGGTAGAGCGAGAGGCGCTGCATGAGCGAAGCCTCCATCTGTTCGGCGTGGGACTCCTGCAAGGCGGCGAGCTGTTCGAGCGTGTGCTTGCGGACGAAGTTCGATTCCGGCGACTCCTCCTCAAGGGCGCTGACGGCGGCGACCGCCTTGTCGATCAGGGCGAGGAAGTGCGGAACCATGTCCCGGACGATGCTGCTGGTTTCGATGGTGACGTCGATCCTCGGCCTCGGCATCGAGACGCCGTCGATCGTCACTTTCAGCTCGTCGAGTGGGATCACCTCGATACCGTTCACCCTGCCGTTCGCCTGCCGCACCGGCCTGACACCCATGAGGGCGAAGATTTGCGAAAGCAGTTCGCCGTCCGATTTGAAGGCGTCCGAACTCCAGAGGCTCATGCCGATGCTTTCGGGAAAGCGCCCTTCCTCGCGGTGGAATTTTTGCAGCACCATGTCCGCCATGCCGCAGCCGATTGTCCAGGCGGCCTCGGTCGGCATGGTCATGATGTCGGCGGCGTAGAAGTTCCTGCCGGTGGGCAGCACGTCGGACTTGCCAGAAGAGGGGGCGTCTGCGAGACCGGCATCGATGTAGCGCCCGGCGAGCGCCCGGATGACGCTGGTCTGCTCGTCGCCTGCCCTGCCGATCCCCTCGGCGGTCTTCAGACACCACGCTTTGAGCGCTTCCGGCAAGGCCTCGGCAGCGTCGCGGATGGCCTGTTCGCCCGGAGAAAGATCGAGCAGTGCCGCGAACAGTTCGGCGGCTTTCATGAAGTCGTCGCCGCCGAGTCCGGGGTGCAGCGCGGCAACCTCGGCAACGGAGGGATACTCGTCGCCGAGCCGTGGCAGAGCAGCCGTTAGCATGGAAGCAACACTCTCGACCGGCGGAGGCTCGCCGAACCGGTGCATTCCGTCGGGCACCATCGACTGCTTCACCAGTCCGATCCTGCGCGAGAGGCTCTCGGCCTCGTTGAGCAAGTGAGCCGTGGTAGCATTTTCCGGCAGGAATCGCAAGTTGACAGCCAGTTCGAGCAGCTTCTCCTGCAACGCCTCCATGCGCGCCTTTTCATTGCCATCCACCGCGCGGCGGAATTCATTCAGCAGCTCGTCGAATCGCTGCAATTCCGGCGTCAGGGCCGCAGGGCGATAGACCGGTGTGAGGTGGTCGATGATGACGGCCCGGCCCCGGCGCTTGGCGGTCATCCCCTCGCCGGGCACATCCATGATGTATGGATAGATGTTCGGCAAATCGCCGAGCGAGATGTCGCTGAAGCAGTTGCCGGAGAGCACGGCCCGCTTGCCGGGCAGATACTCCAGCGCGCCGCTCGTGCCGAAATGGATAACGGCGTCGCACTCCTTCTGCACCCAACGGTAGGTGGCCAGCCAGTGGTGCGGCGGCGTGATGTTAGGATCGTGCAGAATGCGGCACACCTCGCCGTCGCAACGCGCACCGTAGCAGCCGCGCTTCGGCTGTGGCATCACGAACACCTTGCCGAACCGAAGACCGGTGATGAGCAACGCCGGTTTGCCATTGACTTCGAGCACCATCCCCTCGCCCGGAAAGACGCCCCAGTCGCCATCCACCCGCTCGCGCACGCCGACGTCGAGCCGGTCGAACCACTCGCGGTACTCCTCTTCGTGCATTGCGTGCAACACGCCGCCCTTGCGCATGATCTCGTCGGCGGTCGTCCAGCGGAATTCGAGCAGCGCCTTGCGGTCTTGTATAAGGTCGAGCAGCGCCTTGCCCGACTCCGGCAGTTCACCCGTGTCGTACCCCTCTCGCTGCATCCGCCGGAGCTGCGAAAGCAGGCTCTCGAAGGTATCGAGACCGGCGGCCATACCGATGGTGCTCTCGACACCCTTGCAGGGGTTGTTGTGCAGCATGACGGCCACCCGCTTTTCGGCGTTCGGCGCATGGCGAAGGCGCGCCCACCGCCTGACGCGCCTGGCGATCATTGCAATCCGCTCATCGATGGGAACGGCGGTTCGAAGCGTGAACGGGTCGCCGGGCTTGCGAATCATTCCTGACACCATGACCGGATCGATGGCGCCGAACATCTCCGGCTGCACCAGCGAGTGGGTCAGGCTCATGGCGCTGATGCCGACCGGATCGGCGAGCCACTCTTCGGGCGAGAGCATGAAGTTGCGGATAAGCTGGATGACCGGAACGTCAAGGTCTTTTAGGATATGGCGCTCTTCGGGCGTCGCGATCAGCCGCCCGAGCAGGAAGTTCAGCACCACGTCCGGGCGCAGTTCACCGGAGGTGAAGAGGCGGTGCCAGGGATAACGATTCTCCTGCATCATGGAAGCCTCGCTGTCGAAGAAGACGCAGAACGGCACGATGCCCGACTCCGAAAGCGCCTCGACGAGCGCATCGACATCAGCGTGGTTGGCCTCGGCCAGAAGGTTGTAGTGCATGATAATCCCGGCAACCGGAGCGTTTTCACTCCACCGCCCTGTTTTCCGTAACCATGTCGCGTACTCGTCGGCGCTCTCGAAAAAACGGTCACTTGCGGGATGAAAGATGCCGGTCGTGCTGACCACGCGGCAAGGCTCGTGGTCGAGACCGGCAATGCGGCGCAGGCCGTTCAGGTAGTTCTCCCTCGACAGCACGCCGAAATAGTCGCGGAGCGTCCGGAGTTCCGCGTCGTCAACCGTGGAGAAGCTCTCCGGCAATCCCGGATGCAGGGCGACCCTTCCGGGAACCTGCATCATCTTCGGAAGCAGCCCCTGCAAGCCGGGCGCTTCCGGCGGCACGTTGGCCAGCAGCAGGTCGATGGAGCCGTTCTCGAGAAGTTCGACAAAAGCCTGCTCGCCTCCGAAACCGAAAGAGAGCAGCTCGATACCTTCACCACGAACCACAGCCGCCAACTGATGCCAGATGGCCGAACTGTGAATATTGTTGTAATATGCGATAGTGATCACGTTGGTACGGATTTGACGGTTAGTTGGTTGCGCATCGTGCTCCGAGCATCGATCCCACATCCATCACCATGTCCTGCAACGGCTGGCGGCGGACGCGGTGGGGGAGGGCGAGAGCGACGGCGCGGTCGATGTCGTCGGTGCCGACGCTCTGACGCCCCTCCCATGCGGCGATAGTCTTGGCGGTTTTCATGATGATGATGTCGCCGCGATGGCCGTCAACGCCCACTTCGAGGCAGCTTTTGGCGATGCCGAGCAGGTGCTCGCGGCTGATCGTGACGGAGGCATAAAGCTCGCGCGCCGCGACGATGCGTTCGGCAAGCTTCGACGATTCACGCTGCCACTCGCCGCAGAAGCGCTCCTGATCCTCCTCGAAAGCGAAACGGCGCTCCATGACCGTCACGCGATCCTGCGGATCGGCAATGCCTCCCACGTGCACGCAGAGGCCGAAGCGGTCGAGCAACTGCGGACGAAGCTCCCCCTCCTCCGGGTTCATGGTGCCGACCAGCGTGAAGCGGGCCGGGTGGGAGAACGAAACCCCTTCGCGCTCAATGGTGTTCACGCCCATCGCCGCCGAGTCGAGCAGCAGATCCACCACGTGGTCGTCGAGCAGGTTCACCTCATCGACGTACAGAATGCCCCGGTGCGCGGCGGCGAGCAGCCCCGGCTCGATGCGCTTTTCACCCGCTTTGAGCGCATGTTCGAGATCGAGCGTGCCGACCACGCGATCCTCGGTCGCGCCCACCGGCAGCTCGACCACCTGCACCTTGTGCATGGCGACCTCTACGTCGTCCGGATCGGGCATGGCGTGGCCCGTCACCGTAAAACACTCCCGGATCGTTTCGTCATCCTCATCGGACGCGAGATTGAACGGAATGCCTGCGATCACCTCGATCTCCGGCAGAATATCGGCCAGCGCCCGGACGGCGGTCGATTTGGCCGTTCCCTTTTCGCCGCGAATGAGCACGCCGGAGATGGCCGGATTGATGATGTTGAGAATCAGCGCGAGCTTCATCTCCTCCTGACCGACAATGGCTGTAAAGGGATAGGTGTAATTCTTTTTCATGGCGTCATGGTTTTTACGATGGAAACAAGGGTGTCTGCGCGAAGGTCATCTATGCGGTAGTACCACGCATCGAGCAGACCCGCGATCTTTTTTGCAAGGCCGAAATTGACCAGGCCTGGCTCTTCGGTATCGACAACGAGGAAGCGGATGCGCTCCTCCCGCGAAATCTTTTCGGAGATGGTGAAAGCCTCGTCGAGCGGCTTGCCTTGCCCGATGGCGCGGTTTGCCTTGCCGTCGGTCACGAGGATGATGAGTGGCCGCCCGCCCGGTTCTTTGCGGAGGTAGTTTTTGGCGATCTCGTACCCTTTGAGCAGCCCGGCGGAAAAGGGGGTACGCCCGCCGACCGGCATCTCCTTGAGCATCCGGGCGGCAAGTTCGATAGAAGAGGTGACCGGCAGGTTGACGAACGCCTCATTCTTGCGGAACGAGACCATCGCCAGCTTGTCGCGCTTCTGGTAGGCGTCGAGCAAGAGCGACATCACCGCACCTTTCGAGGCGGCCATCCGCCCCCGCGCGCCCATCGAACCGCTCGCATCGACCACGAAAATGAGCAGGTTGCCGAGTCGCTTCTCCCTGATCTTTTCGCGAATATCCTCGTTCTGCAACACCACCGCCATGCCGTTGGGGTTCTCGCGGTGGCGCTGGAAGGGCGCGGCAGCCCGGAGCGTGGCGTCGAGCGCAATGTCGTTGTTATCTCGCGGCATGGTGCTCTTGGTGTAACGCCCCTGTTTCTGCGAAACCCGCGACCGCGACCGCTTTCCGGAGCCGCGCCGCATCTTGCGATCTTTCGGCGTGGCAATGCTGCGAACCCTGAACGACTGGCCGATGCTGAACAGCTCGTCCTGACCTTCGTTCTCGGGCCGCTCCTCCTCTTCGGCGGCCTCTCCGTTTTCCGGCTGCGGCATCTCTTCGTTGCCGGGCTCGTCGCCGTCGTCCCGGCTTTCGTCGCCCTCCTGCGGCTGTGGCTGCTCCTCGCTGTGCTCTTCCGGCTGCTCTGGCCGGGGCTGCTCGTCACGCGGCTGCTCCTCCTGACGCTCTTGCTGCTTCTGTTCGGGCGGCGGAACCGGATCGCGGCGGCGATGCACGAGCACGAAAGCCGCGACCTTGGTGACATCCTCCACCGACACCTCGCGCGACCCGCGCAGAGCCGCGTTGGCCCGCGCCGCCTGCTCGATCACCAGATCGGCCCGATGCCCGGCGACGTTGCTGTTCCGGCACAGCTCCGAGATGAAGCCGCGCAAATGCGACGGAATCCTGACCGATGGCAGAAGCGACTGCGCATCGGCAATGGCGCGCCCAAGCCGCTCCTCCTCGGCGCGATACCCTGTCGAAAAATCTTCAGGCTCACGGTCGAACTCCTCCCGCCGCAGCATCAGATCGACGCGAAGCGCCGGATCGGCCTCACCGTGCACCTCGACGCAGAGACCAAACCGGTCGAGCAACTGCGGGCGCAACTCGCCCTCCTCGGGATTCATCGTACCGGCCAGCACGAAAAGGGATGGATGGCTGAGGGTGATTCCTTCGCGCTCGACGCGGTTCTCGCCGGACGAAGCCGCATCGAGGACGATATCGACCAAATGGTCGTCGAGCAGGTTCACCTCATCGACGTACAAAATCCCCTCGTGAGCCTTGGCGAGCAGGCCCGGCTGGAATACGCGCCGCCCCTCCTTCATGGTCTCTTGGAAATCGATGCCTCCGGCCACCATCTCCTCGGTGGCGTTGAGCGGCAGCGTCACGACGACCTCGCTTTCACCGCCGCTGCCGTTCCTCGCTGCGGCAAGCAGCGCGCCGAGCGCCCTGACCGCAGTCGATTTGGCCGTACCCTTCTCTCCGCGAACGAGCACCCCGCCGATACGGGGATTGACGGCATTGAGCAGCAGCGCTTTTTTGAGATCCTCCTGGCCGAGAATGGCCGAAAACGGAAAATATTTTCTTTTCATGATTTCAGTCAGAAAGTGTAGTTCATGCCAACCTCCCACTCACGGGGCGGCGCGTCATAGCCATCGACATAGAGATACTCGCGGTCGAGCAGGTTATCAACATCGACATAGAGCTGCATGGCTCCGGGCCGGTAATCCACGCGCAGGTCAACCAGCCCGTATCCCGGCAGGGTCTCCACATTGTCCGTGCGGGAATAGACCTGGCCGGTGTATTTCAGGTCTGCACGAATGGAGAGGCGACTGAAGGGCTTGAGCGCGATCTGTCCCGAAAGGGTATGGAATGGAATGGCGGGCAGCCAGAGGCCGGTCTCTTCATTGCGGGCGTGCAGGTAGAGGTACGAAGGGGTCAGTTCGAGCCATGCCGCGGGCTTCCAGGTGAGCGAACTCTCCAGACCCTGATAGATGACTTCACCGAAATTCTCATAGCGGCCCGTGTTGTCGGCGGCGCGAACGTAGGTTATGCGGTCGGTGATGTCGCGGCGGAACAGCGACAGCTCCCAATTCAGCTTCTCCGACGGCGTGAACGAGAGGGCAAGGCCCGTCTTCATGGCCCGCTCCATCTGCAAGTCGGGGTTGGAGCGGGTCGTGGAGGTCTCGTTGTAGCGTTGCCGGAAGGTGGGCAGGTTACTGCTGCTGCCCGAGTTCAGCTCGATTTTCCAGGGTTTGCGGCTCCAGGTGATGCCGAGTTCGGGGTTCACGGTGTTGCTGAACGTTGAGTAGAGATTTCCCCGGATACCGGCCACCGCCGACCAGGGGCCATTGGACTGCGAGAACCGCTTCGAAAAAAGCAGCCAGCCTTGCTCTTCCTCCTGCTCGTCGATCGCCGTTCCGCTGGCCTGTTGCCACTCGAATCCGGCGCCTGCCTGGAGTTCTCCGAGAAGGGGAAGCGACACCTTTCTTTTCAGGGTCTGGCCCACCGACTTTACCCGGAGTTGCGAAAAGAAGTCCCGGTCTGAGTCGCTGTTACGGGTGGTGGTTTCCCGGTACCAGCTCCGGCTGTCAAGGCCGTTAAATCTGGCCCCGAACAGCATCGATGAGTCTTCGTAGTTCATGCGGGAGTTGGGCGTCCTCGTTTCGGGATAGCCCCGCAGCCCTTTCTTCTGCTTGCTGTAATCGCCGGAGAGAAAAAGCTCGGTGCCAGAATCGCCCTTGAAATCAAGCCGCAACCCGGCGCGACGCTCCTTGAGGTCGTCGTTGACCGTGAAGCCGTTGTACTCTCTCGCTCCGGCGCTCAGGGTCGCAGAGAAGCGGTCGATGCCGCCCTGCAGGGTGATCTCCCCATTTTTTTCTCCATGGTTACCGGCATGAAGGTCAATCGTGCCGCCGAAGCGGGATGACTGCCGGGTGGTGATTTCGATCACGCCACCTTCGGTATTGTCGCCGAACGCCACTCCACCACGCCCCTTGTGCACCACGATTTTCCCGATCCGTTCGACAGGAATCATCGACCACTTCACGGCCCCGGAGTAGGAGGTGGGATCGTTGATGGAGCGACCATCCACCAGCACCTTCACCTGATACGATCCCCTGATGGAGACCGATGTTTCAGTCGCCTTGACGCCCGGAATGCGATTGAGCAGATCCGGGGTATCGGAAGCCTGCATCGATGCTATGTCGGCCTGGCCGATAACCACAGTCTCATCGCCGCGCCCGGATGCACACACCACATCCGAAAGGGCAACCGACATGAGCATCGCTGTCATGATGCAGGTGACAAAAAACTTCACTCGTTGATCTCCTCCAGTTGCCCTTCGGTTTCGAGATACTCCTCCTGCAAGCGCTGCTTCATCTCGTCCGTTGCGTTCCACATGCCGCGACTGATCGCTTCGAGCAGTTTGTCGAGGATGTTCTGGCGGGCGTAGGGGTTGACCTCCTCCATCCACTTTTTCATCTCCTCGTCGAAGACATACTTCCCGGCCACGCGCTCGTACATCCAGTCATCGACCACCTCGGCGGTGGCGTCCCAGCCGAGAATGATGTCGAGCACCTTGGAGATGTCGCCAGCCCCTTTGTAGCCGTGCCGCTTGAGGCCGTCGAGCCACTTGGGATTGAGCAGGCGGGAGCGGAAAATGTGCTTTGCCTCCTCGAAGGTGGTGCGCACCTGCACCCGGTTCGGATCGGAGCTGTCGCCCATGAAGGCTTCGGGCAGTTCGCCGCCGCGCTGACTTTTAGCCGCCGTGATGAGACCGCCGTAGTAGTTGTAGTAGTCGGTGCAGGAGAACATGTCGTACTCGCGGCTGTCCTCGTTCTTGACCGTGGCGTCCATGCGGGAGAGCACCCGCCTGAAGGTGTCGGGCTTCTGCTGGCCGTACGATCCGCGCCCGTAGGCGTGGGAAGAGTAGCGGATGTAGTTGGCCGCAAGGTCGTCCTGCGTCTGCCAGTTTTTCGATTCGATCAGCTCCGAAACGCCCGCCCCGTAGGTGCCGGGAGGGCAGCCGAAGACGCGGAACGACGCTTCGCGCAGCGCCTCCTCGTCGTTCATGCCCTGCCTCCGGTACTCCTCGACGTCGGCAAGCACGTTACGGCGCAAGAGGTTGCTTTCGGGCGGTTCGTCGAGCGCGGCGACCATTCTGACCGCATCGTCGATACGCTCGACCAGCAGCGGAAAGGCGTCGCGGAAAAAGCCGGAGATGCGGGGCGTCACATCGAGCCTCGGTCTGCCAAGTTCTTTGAGGGGAATGATTTCGACCCCCTGGACATAGCCGCTGCCCTTCTTCCAGACCGGTCGTACGCCCATGAGGTAAAAAATTTCGGCAAGATCGTCGCCGCCGGAGCGCATGGTCGCGCCGCCGAACAGGATGATGCCGATGTTGCGGGGATACGCCCCCTTCTCTTCGAGGTAGCGCTCGACGAGAGCGTCGCCGAGGCTGCACCCGACCTTCCAGGCTGCGGGCGTGGGAATCCGCTGGGGATCGATGGAGAAGAAGTTGCGCCCGGTCGGCAGAATGTCCGCCTGTCCGCGGGTGGGAGCGCCAGACGGGCCGGGATCGACAAAGCGACCGGCAAAGCCTTTAAGGGATGCGTCGATCTCGTCGGTCACGCGCAGCAGACGTGGCACGAGGTCGTCACAGATGTAGCGGAGACCGGCCATCACATCGGGCGTCACGAGCGCCGACATTTCAGCCTGAACGGACTCCGGAGCATCCGGCAAGTAGCCTTTCGCCGAGAGCATTTTCACCATCGCGAGCGCATGGTCATGGGCGCGGCGAATCATCTCCCCGCCGGTCTCGGAGGTCGGGCCGAACACCGGCTCCCCCTTTCGACGAAGCAGCTCGTCGTAGTCGAAGCCCATCGCCGTGACCATCGACTCGCGCAGCGACGGCACGCTGCCCTGTTCGAGGCGGGTGAGCTGCACGAGCAGCTCCACCAGCCGGTCGCCATCGGGAGCGACGCCCATCGTGTGCAGGCCCTCGGAAACCATGGTATCGGCAATCTCGTCGAGCGCGGAGTGCAGTACTTCGAGAAATTTGTCGAAATCGGCAAACGCCTTTTCGCGGGTGTACCCGGTATCCTTGTCGAGATCGGCAGCGAGCACCGCGTCCCAGATCATTGGACGCAGGACGTCGAGCTTGCCGGGATCGCTGTTGCGAGCCTCGGCATAAATCCGCAGGTGGCCGTCGAGCACTGCCATCTCTTCGTACAGGTCGGCGTTGGTGAAGACCGGCGTCATGTGATCGATGATGCAGCAGTTCGAGCGCCGCTTGGCCTGCGTCCCTTCGCTCGGATTGTTGATGATGTAGGGGTAGATGTTCGGCAGATCCATGATCGACAGATCGGGATAGCACTCCTCCGACAGTCCGAGCGCCTTGCCCGGCAGCCATTCGAGCGAGCCGTGCGTGCCGACGTGCATCACGGCGTCGGCCTTGAAAACGTTCCTGATCCAGCGGTAGTGGGCCAGATAGTGATGCGGCGGCGGAATGTCCGGATCGTGCAGCATCTGATCCTGACGCTCGAAGCTTCCCCGCGACGGCTGGATGGTGATGAACACGTTGCCATTGATCGTGCCCGGAAAGAGCAGTTCCTCGTCGTGCACGAACAGCTCTCCCGGCATCTCGCCCCAATCCTTCACCATCTTCTGCTTCACGGCGCCCGGCAACGCTTCGTGCCACGGCTGGTACAGCTCCCGGTTCGCTTTGGCTTCGGCTTTTGCGGCCATCTGATCCGGGGTGAGCCAGCGTCGGTCGCAGGTCATTCGGGTGACAAGCTCCTTTGCCAGCTCGTCGCCATTCTCGTACTGCCGCCCCACAACGTAGCCCTCCGCTTCCATCCGTTCGAGCAGCAGCCTGATGCTCTCGAAGCTGTCGAGACCGGATGCGCACCCGATACGGTCGTTGCGTGGCGGGTAGTGGTGGAAGATGATGGCGATGCGCTTGTCATCGTTGGGCTTGCGGCGAAGCGCGGCCCATCGGAGCGCCATGTCGGCCAGCTTCGAGACGCGCTCTTCGAGCGGCATGATCCTGAGCACTTCGCCGCCGGTCAGCGGAGCGATGCCCATCCTCTCGCGTGTCGAAAAGGGCACGGTCATGAGTGCGCCGTCGAACTCGGGCTGCGCGGCGTTGAAGGAGACCTCCATCGTGCCCAGGCCCTGAATGCTCTCCCTCCACTGCTCGCGGGTCTGAAAGGTGTTGAAAGCTTGCAGGAATGGCACGTCGAGACCCGGCAGAATGGTGCGGTAATCGGGCGAAGCCATCGAGAGGGCAAAAAGCATCGGATTGATGAGTACGTCGATGCGGCTCGTGCCGTCCGGGCGGCGGAAGAAGTGCCCGGCCACGAAATCGGCCCCCTTGTTTCCCCGTATCACGTCGCGGTAGCGGTGGTGGAAAACGGCGATGATGTTGGCCCCACGCTCTTCGACCTGGCGGATGAGATAATCGTAAGCAGCCAGGTCGCCATCGACGAAGTAGTTCTGGTAGAACCAGAGTCCGACCGTGGGTTTCGACGGATCGACGTGCTTTTCAAGGTACCCCTCGAAATCGTCGAAGGCCGACCAGTCGGGATGATAGATACCCTCGTGAGGCATCTCGACCGGCTCCTCCGCGTCGTTTTCGCCGCCATGGATCAGATGGCAGAGATAACGGAGCATGTTGACCACGTTGATCGCGCCGCCGTTCTGGATGTAGCGCCGGAGCCTGTCGCCCGCTTCGGTGCCGTACAGGGCGCTGTGCTGCTGGGCCAGTTCGGCAGCCTCGTCGTCACCGCCTCCTGCCGGAATCATGATGAGCGGTGTTGCCTGGCCCGCTTCGCGCCGTTCGGCTAACGCTTCGAGAAAAGCGTCGAAAGCGGGAAAGGAGGCCTTGCCGCCCATGAGACGGATAATGACCGCATCCGACGAAGCGGCGGCGCGGGCGAACGCTGCAATCTGCTCCGGCGAGGAGAGCTGCGCGGCGATGCGGGCATTGAGTTCCGCCTGGCCACCCCCGTCGTTGTAGCGCCTGAGCCCGGCGCTTAGCGTGGAGATTTCGGAGGGATTGACGCAGAAATAGCAGAGCGAGATTGGTTTCATGATGGTATCTCTCCTTTGTACAGACAATAGTCGTAGATGGTTCGATAGAGGTCGCAGCTCAGACCGGCCCCGTCAGCGCCGTTGTAGTGAAGCCTCGACGGACAGTCGCCGGGGCAACGCCCCTGAAGCCCGCATCCGGCGCACTTTTCAAGCTCCGGCAACCGCCCGTCGGGCAGCGCTGTGTCGAACATGCGGGGATGATCGAGCGTACCGAGTTGGAAGCGGGCATCTCCGAGTGCTTGGGTGCAGGGATAGAGTTCGCCACGCGGCGTGACGGCGAGGCTCGATCCGGTGCAGGCCTGGCAGTAGGGACGGGCTTCAGCGCGACCGAGAGCCGCAAGCACCGTCTGCCGCTCACGCAGGATGAGTGGACGGCTCCGCTGCGCATTCAGCACATCGAGCGTGGCGAGCAGGCGAGTGACGCCACTGCGGATCGTGACGGCATCCGGTGGCTGCACGCCGATTTTCGCAGTCACGGAGCCTTTTTGCACCAGCAAATCCAAACCGATTGCCGAGGCCATCGGCATCGAGTGCAGCGCCATGGCAAGCGTTGACAGCACCGGCGTATTGAGCGACGTTAACACCGTTGTGACCGAAAATGGCACCCGTTCGCTGTCGAGCATGGAGAGCGCTTTCCAAGTCGCCGCGCCCTGGCCGCGAAGCTGCTCCTGAATGGCGGGCAGTCCATCGACGCTGACGCCGACAGCAGTGCCGAACAATTGCAAACGGCGGGCACACTCCCGGTCAAGCAGCACGCCGTTGGTCTGGATGGCGGTGGTAGCGGGCAGATTGTTGTTTCTGATATACTCCAGAATCCCGAAAACAAGCTCTCCGGCAAGCAGCGGCTCACCGCCGGTCAGTTGCACATGGAAGGGCTGGTTCGATGCGGCCACCAGCTCGAGCACACGCAGAGCCGTCTCAAGCTCCATCATCTCTCCCTGACCGTTGCCGCCACCTTCGTAGCAATAGGCGCAATCGAGGTTACATGCCGTGGTGACGACAAGCATGAGCGATGAAATCCGGTGATTGTTCAATACAAATCCTCTTTGATTCGGCATTCGGGAAAAAAGCGTTGTAACGCCCGTTTCTGCCGCTCGACCTTCCCGATCCACTCGTCGAGAGAGCTGAAGGCAAGTTCAAACACGACGTTGTCCGGCTCGATGAGATCGAACAGCTCGCCAAGCATGGAGTGCGAAAAAGGCTCGTGACGATCCAGATCGCGTACATGGCGGAGAGCGATGGAGAAGCGCTGCCAGAAATCGTGAGCGCCGCCAAAGGGATCGGCGTTGGCAAATCCGGCCTTGGCCGCTTCACCCGACAGACTCTTGCTCAGATGCACCGCCCTGATGAGCTTGCGATAGTCACCGAGCCGCTCAACCTCGCGCAAAAGAAAAGCAATCGCCTCCTCTTCGGTTCGCAACTCCTGATTCTTGTTCAGAATATGGCCGGTATCGAGCACGATGCCGCACTTCGGCCACCGGACTTTCGAGAGCAACCGGTCGATTTCGTCCGTGCTGTCGAGCCGGAAATTGCCAGGCCACCAGAGATTCTCGAACAGAATCCTGCCGTCGTATGGAGTGTCGCGCACCACCTCGTTGATGATTTCAGCGGAAAGATCGACGGTTTCTTGCCAACTCCACGGGGGTTGCCAGTTGAAGACGTACTCCAGCTCGTAGTGAACCGGATGGAAAACCACATAGGGCACGCCGAAACGGGCCGCCAGTTCGAGCTGTGAACGATAGCATGAAATCACCGCCTCCCGGTTCACCCCGCCGTAGTAGTGGCGCACGGTTTCCTCGCTGTCGAAGATGCGGATCGGCTCGGGGCGTACCGCGGCCCGGCCGTGCCGCTGTCGAAGATGCGGAGCAACCCCTCCCGGTCGTCGCGCCATATCTGGCGCAGCATGACGAAAAAGCACAGATGAATTCCCCCGACGATCTCTTTCGGAATTGCCGTGCAGTCGTATGCGCCTGCCGGGTACAGCTCGAAGCCGTCCATGCCGGTGCGCCGGAGCAGCGATGCCGCCTTGCTCCAGTTCGGCCCGGCGATGTCCAGATCGGAGCCATGCGTACTGATGTTGAGCAGCCAGTTCACGGCGTTTCCTCCTCGCGCTTTCCGGTTTCATCGACCTGGCAGGCATCGTGCAAGCGACCGTTTCGCGCAAGCAAAAGTTCGGCGTCGATTCGGTCGAAAAAGCGCTTCCGGCGAAGTTTTTCCACCTCGATCAGCATGGAGGCTCCATCGAGGCCTCCGCCGGTGGCCTCCTCCCAGCGGTAGTGATCGACTGGTGGCAGACAGATAAAAGACACGTCGCGCCCGCACGCCGCAACGGCAACCTGCTCGATGGAGCGGGAGCCGAGCACAGCCCGGTCGGCCTCGTCGAATCCGGCCGCGGATACCACTACCAGATCGCACCCCTCTTTGGCGAGCGCCGTTACCGCTTCCGGGTGGTGGCACTCCTCCGGGGAAAGCAGCGTCAGGCGCAGATGGTCGAGATCGATCAGCACGAACTCGTCACGTTCCGGTTGTCGCCGGTACACACTTCCATCCGGGCAGCAGCAGGTCAGCTCGCTCACTCCGTCCGTATCCACAAGGCCAGCACAGAACACCGTACCATGCACCCGTGCCGCATTCAGCAGAAAACCGCTCGCCGTCACCCGGTCGGAAACCCTGAGCATCGGCAGCACCACTACCAGCCCGGCAGCCCTCTGACGGCCATGCAAGAGGCTGTCGAGAACCGACACATCGCCCGACTCCGGAGAGAGTTCATGCAGGCAGTGTACCTGCACCGGAGCGGGTTCGGGCAATCCGTGCCACTTCGTCATATCGGTGGCATAGCGCATGTCGAGATAGAGCGAGCGGTAGCGCTCCGGAGTCCTTGCAGCGAGACGCTCACGGCTCGGCGAAATCAGGCGACCCTTTGAAAGGGGGAGTTCGACATGAAACACTGCGGAGTCCGGCGAGCTGTACTCGGCGATAACCGAACCATCAGAAGCGTAGGCACAGGAAAAGGCATCGAAACACTCCATCGTGCGATCTTTGCCCGTGCGGTTGCAAGCCACCAGAGCGCAGCCGTTTTCACGCGCCCGCGCCCGCCAAAGCTCCCGTGGATCGAGCGAGCCTCCAGGCCAGTTGGCCGAAACCAGCAAGAGATCGGCACCACGCAGAGCGGCTGTTCTCGGAATGAGTCCGTAGTAGGTGTCGGAGCAGATAAGCACGGCAGCTTTACCCCATGGCGTCTCGAAAATACTCTCCTGCAAAGGCGATCCCTGGCAAGCCCAGCGAGCCTCGGCGGTCACTTTCCGATAATTGAGATGCCGCTTTCCGTCCGGGCCGAGCACGGCGACGGAGTTATAGAAAATACCGGTGAGCGGATCGGTTTCGGGATAACCGAGCACGATGTAACAGCCTTCGGCTTCGGCGATTTCGGCCATCGCCCGCACCGACGGGCCATGCTGCGTTTCGGCAACAGCGGCGACCTCTTTCGGCGACCGGAAGCTGTAGCCGCTGACGGCCAGCTCGGTGTTCACGATAATCCTTGCACCCGCTTCAGCCGCCTGCCGGTTGAGGCAGATCAGCTCCCGGCGGTTGTGCTCCGGCTCGCCATGCCGGACTGCCAGATGGACAAGCGCGATGTTCAGTCGTTCCATTTGTCGGCGTACCCCAGCGCCCATGCGGTTGTGATGAATGAAAGCAGTGCCTCTCGACCGGCGCTCCAACTGACCGCTTCAAGCTGTTTGGCATACGTTGCGATCCGCTCCTGCCGGTGCGAAACCGCCGCCGCGAAGAGCGCACCCTGCATGACAAAAATCTCGCCCATGCAGGAGTCGGGCAACAGACCCCAAGCGTGTTTATCGTACAGATGCACCAGCGCGCACGCCGCGGCCACCGTCATGGAGTCGCGGTCAAGGCCTGCGAAATTTTTCCTGAACACCTCACGATCATCCGGCGACAACCGCCCGGAAACCATCTCCATCACCTCCTCCCTCTTCGCGCCAAACCGCCGGATATGTTCATGGACTGAGCGCTGGCTCTGCGGAGTCAGGGAGTTCTGGCGGGAAAGCGTGTCACGCAGTGCATCGATCACCGCGCAGGCGATCAGCTCGCCGAGCTTGGAGTGCTTGCCCGCGCTGGTGAGCGGGCGCGATCCGCCAAGCACGCAGGCCACCGCGATCTGGTCGGTACCCGTGCCGGTGGCCAGCCCCTCGGAGTAGCGCGACTAAACGGCAAGCTCCTGCAACACGGCGCTCTTGGCCTCGGTCGCGGTCACGATGCTGCGCACCATAGCGCCGTGGCTCAGTTCGCGATTGATGAGCAACATCATGTTGATCGTGCCCGGCGGCTCTTCACCCTTTTTGTCCAACGGTTCAAACCCCTCCTCGCCCTCCCAGACCGAGGCGGGATCGCCCGCACGTCCCGCGTTACCTTCGACGCCTCCGGTGCAGATTGCCGTGACCGAGAGGTCTCGAAACGAGCGCGTGGCGATGGCCGCGTGGTTCATGTTGGCCGCCGTGCCGAGCGATGCGCTCAGCTCCGCGACCCCGTACCGTTCGCACAGCCCCTGATGGTAGCGCTCCGGTTCGGCAACAATGGTTTTCAGATCTTTCCGCATGTGACCCGCAGGCTCGCACGACTGGTGGTTGAACACGCCGCCAAGGTCATCGCGCAGGCCGCCATGCACCCGGCAGGTCGAAACTACCCTATGCGGCGCGAGAAAACGCGCCGAAATCATCTTGCCCACGCGATGAACCTCGGCATCGCCAAAAACTCCTAACTTCATATAATTTTGTTAGTTAAAGCAATACGAATACTGCTGAAAGAGGAGAATCATTCAAGTTTCCGGTAATAGTACAGCTTGTGTCCCGGCATCAGCTCCGGATGAAAAATGGTGATGAGATCGGCAAGGATCAGATGAGGTTCGGTCATGCCTGCATCCCAGAAACTGCTCCTGCCGTTGCTGAAACAACGGTTGTTGTTGTTATAAACCCTGCCCTCCCTGACGCTCCTGAACGCCTGATAACGCAGATCTTCCGAAAGCAGCTCCGGCATGGTCGAAACGCGGGAATGGGTGTTCAGCCAGAAATCGGCTTCTGCACCCTTCTCCATGGCAACTTCTCCGCTCAGCATATGACCTCGATCGAGCTCCTGATTCCTGAAAAGGTAGTCTGCCCCGGCATGATCGAGCATCGCAACAAACCAGTTCGACGACCCCATGGTAGACCAGGTGCCCTTTCTCATATACCCGGCAATAACCGTCGGCCGCTCATGCAAACCCCTTGCTTTTTCCTGTACCTGCAGATATGCCCTCTCTTTCTCACTGAATATCGCTGCCGCCAGACTGTCCCTGCCGAAAAAGGCGCCCATGAACCGTATCCATTCGAGAGCGCCGAGGGGGTGATCTTCAAGAGAGGCAGAGAACAATCCGGGAAGCAACCCGTAGGATCCTAACTTCGCCGGAATGTCCGAACCGGCTGCGGATGTGTTGATGAAAACCATGTCGGGATTCACGGAAACAAGCTTCTCCATGTTCATCGAACGCATGAGTCCCGTTACGGCAATGCTCCCGTCGTCTATCTTCCGGTGTATCCAGTCCTGACCGACCCGTACTTCTCCCGATACGCCTGCAATCGCATCGGAAGCGCCGATCAGTTCGAGCAGCGCGACCTGAAATCCGCTTTCGCAGGTCACGTTACCCAGTGGAACCCGAACCACCCGCTCGTCGGAATCATGCCGGGGTATTGCAGCGCCGCGGGGAACCAGCAGATAACGCATGGCCGGAGTCCTCTTTTCATGCGAACTGGAAAAGACCTCGATTCTGGTATAACCGTCGTGCTTCTTCATCGAAAAGAGTTTCGCGTACCGCAGAGGCTGCACATGTACGGAAAGGCTCTCTTTTACGGCTCTTTTTTCAGTCGGGGACTGGCATGCCTGACAGAGAACCAGACAGACAGAAAGCGCCGGAAACAGCCACCACCTGAAAAGCGATTTCCTCTTGTTCATCGCTCTTTTCCTTCGTTTTGCGATTCATTTACCAGAGAAAGCAGCTCATCCAGGCTTTCCTTCTCGACCGGCCTGCAGCCCTCACCGGAGACGTACTTCCACTTGTGCTCGCCGTTCAGGGTTTCAATCTCGATATGCCTGATGTCCGATGCCCCGGGTATAACCATGCAGCCGGCTCTTTCGAGCGCCCGCTGCGTCCAGTATGCCGTTATACCCTCGCCGACCAGTCCGATCTGCCTTACGCCCTGGCGACTCAAGCGGAACGAGCCGGAAAACGGATCGAACTCGAACCCGTTCCGCTTGAAAGCGTGTTCGAGATGGCCGTCGAGCACAAGCGATTCGGGAATAGCGGCAACCATTGCCGATGAAGAGCCTCCCGAAGGATTCATCAGCCATATCCTGTCGGCAGCCTGCAGGGCGAGATCAAGTTCGTGGGTGGAAAGCACAACCGCTTTCCCCTGTTCCTGTGCAAGCGTTTTCAGGAGCTGTATAATTTCGAGACGGTTCGGCAGATCGAGATGCGCCGTCGGCTCATCAAGCAGAATCACCGGCGTGTCCTGGGCGATGGCACGGGCGATCATCACCTTCTGACGCTCGCCATCACTGAGATCCCCGACATGGCGATGCGAGAATCGCCTTGTACCGGTGGTCTCGATCGCCTGGGACTGGATCCTCGTCAGGATCGCGTTCTCCTGACGGACAATAGTCTCATCCTCCGGTGACAGCCGGCCCATCCATCCTGTATAGGGAGAACGACCGAGAGCCACGAGCGCATAGACCGACATGTTTCCGGTCATAACCCGTTCGGTCAGCACAAGGCTCATCAGTTTTGCAATTTCCTTCGGATGCTGCTTTCCGACCTCTTTTCCTTTCAGCAGCACCGATCCACCGAGAGGTTTCTGCACCCCGGCCAGCGTTCTCATCAGCGTCGATTTGCCTGAACCGTTGGGCCCCAGAAGACAGACAAGTTCACCGGCAGCAAGATCAAGCTCGATCTTGTCCGCAATGACCTTGCAGGTACCATGAGCTGAACGGCTGAACCCCACGCTTTTTCGTTTTGCCGATCGGTATCCGATAGAGAGGGATCGGGTCTGTAAAACATGTTCGCTCATGAGAAGGAGGCTCTGAGGTTTTTCTGCCTGACGATGACCCAGATAACGACCGGGGAACCGATCA
>CAYZCF010000016.1:19518-26783 GCA_964476855.1 uncultured Chlorobiaceae bacterium | reverse complement strand
TACCCAATAAACATGGGCTTTAGCCCAATCTCTTTCTGGGGAGAAGGGGAAGAGCCTCGACTTCGGTTTTGCGATACCGCTCTACGGCGACCATATCGCCGTTATGCCGATCCTGATGGCCGTGACGGTCTTTTTGCAGCAGAAGATCACGCCGACCACCCAGACCAACGAGCAGATGAAGATCATGCTCTGGATGTTCCCCGCCATGATGCTGCTCTTTTTCAACAACATGCCGGCGGGTCTCGGACTCTACTATCTGATGTTCAATATCTTCAGCATCGCCCAGCAGGCCTACATCAACGCCTCGGTTTCCGACGAGGATAAAACGGTTGCCGCAATGCAGGTTGCCGCCGCCACCAAACCGGCGCAGGGATCGAAGAAGGGAGGGAAGAAGAAGTAACCGGCAATGGGCGGTCTTGAACAGGCGGATGCGTGGCTTTTCCAGCTCCTGAACCACGCTCCGGCTCACCCTGCGCTGGACGACCTGATGCTGTTCCTGACCAGCCCGAAGCACTCTGTTCATATTCTGGTGCTTCTCGCACTCTTCATTCTTGTCAGAAAGGGGAAAGAGGCGTTTTACCTCATTCCCCTTCTTCTTCTCGCTGTCGGCCTCGCCGACTTCACCGCCTCCGGCATCATGAAACCTCTCTTTCACCGAGTTCGCCCCTGCTTCGCCCTCGACGGGGTGCGGCTGCTCGTCGATCAGAGCCGCTCCTGGTCATTCGCCTCCTCGCACGCCGCCAACTCCACGGCGATCGCCAGTCTCGTCTGGCTCTTTTTCTGGCGGGGCGAAGCGGTTGACAAGGCGTTCACGGCGGTCGTGATCCTCTACGCCGCGATGGTCTCTTTTTCGCGCATCTACATCGGTGTCCACTATCCGGGCGACGTACTTGGAGGCATCGGCATCGGCATCGCCTGCGCGGCGCTGATGTATACGGCGTTCGCGTGGTTCGTCAAGAACGTGGTGCACCGCAAGGCGCTGCGGAACGGAGGGGCGACGTGAAGCGCTGGGGAATCGATCTCGGCGGCACCAAGATCGAGGGGGTGATTCTCGACGAGGCGCTGCGTCCGCTGGTTCGCCACCGCATACCGACCGGACAGGAGAAGGGGTACGGCCACATCCTCATGCAGATCAAGAGCCTCGTCGGAACGATGGGCGAAAAGTCGGGCCTCGACCTGCCGCAGATCATCGGTATCGGCACGCCCGGTCGCGCCGACGGAAGTGAGGGAGTTATCAGCAACTCGAACACCGTCTGCCTGAACGGAATGCCGCTGCTTCGCGATTTGCGCGAGGCGCTGCGGATGGAGGTCGTGATCGAGAACGACGCCAACTGCTTCGCCTTGGCCGAGTCGATGCTCGGCGCGGGGCGCGACGAGATGGCGCGGCCCGGCGTGACCGCTTTCGGCATCATCCTCGGCACCGGCGTGGGCGGCGGCATCGTCCGCGATGGCCGGATCATCCGCGGTGCGCACGGTATCGCCGGAGAGTGGGGGCACAATCCGCTGCCGGGCGAGCACGCGGCGTGCTACTGCGGTCGGCGCGGCTGCGTCGAGACGGTCATCTCCGGCCCGGCGCTCGAACGCCACTACGCCTCCATCAGCGGGCGCAAGGCGTCGCTCAGGGAGATCGTGGCGTCGAGCGGGCGGGATGAGTCGGCGCGCAAGACCATCGCGCGGCTCGTCACCTCGTTCGGCAAAGCGCTGGCGGCGGTGATCAACATTCTCGATCCGGACGTCGTCATCATCGGCGGTGGCGTGGGCAACATCCGCCAGCTCTACTCCCCGGAGGCGCGGCAGGCGATTGCCTCGAACGTTTTCAACCGGTCGTTCGACATTCCGCTCCTGCCGCCGCTGCTTGGCGACAGCGCAGGGGTGTTCGGCGCGGCGCTGCTGGTCGGGCCGCCGCTCATTTCACAGTATTGATTCACGCGAATTCCGATGGAATCGGAATCGACAAAAGCACACTTCATTGGAACAGCAGGAAATCCGCTACAGAAAAGGCGATATCATCGAACTCACCATCATCGACCACGCCGAGAAAGACAAGTGCTTCGGCAAAACCGCCGAGGGCATGGGGGTGATGGTCTCCGGCATTCTCGCGCCCTGCGACCGCGTTTCGGCGCAGGTTTACAAGGTCAAGCAGCGCTATCTCGAAGCGCGCGCCATCGAGGTGCTCGAAGCGTCGCCGGATCGCGTCGAGCCGGTCTGCCCGGTTTTCGGCTCCTGCGGCGGATGCAAGTGGATGCACGTCAGCTACGAGGCGCAGCTTCGCTACAAGTACAAAAAGGTGACGGACTCGCTCGCGCATATCGGCGGCTTCGAGAACCCGGAGGTGTTGCCGGTGCTGGCCGCGCCCGACGCGCTGCACTACCGCAACAAGGTGGAGTTCTCCTGCTCGACCATGCGCTACCTGCTCCAGGCGGAGATCGACAGCGACGCACTCGCCAAGCCCAAAACCTTCGCCCTCGGCTTCCACGCGCCGGGCAACTTCGAAAAGGTGCTCGACCTCGACACCTGCTACCTCGCCAAGGAGTGCATGAACAAGGTGCTGAACCTCGTGCGCGACTTCGCCCTCGAACGCGGCCTCGCGCCGTATGCCGCCAAGGCGCACGAAGGGTATCTGCGCAACCTGATGCTTCGCTACAGCGAGCGCCACGACCAGCTCATGGTCAACATCGTCACCTCGTGGCATGACGCGGCGCTGATGCAGGCGTTGAAAGAGCGGCTCGAAGCGGCTTTGCCGGAGCAGCGGATGACCATCGTCAACAACGTCACCACCCGCCGGAACACGGTGGCCACCGGCGAGCAGGAGTACGTCATCAGTGACGAAGGATACGTCACCGAACGGCTCGGCGACCTCGACTTCCGGATTTCCGCCAACTCCTTCTTCCAGACCAACACCCGCCAGGCCGAAACGCTCTACGACCAGATCATCGCCGTCGGCGGCATCACGCCGGAAGACACGGTTTACGACCTCTACTGCGGCACCGGCACCATCACGCTCTACCTCGCCCGCCACTGCAAGCAGGCGATCGGCATCGAGGTGGTCGAAAGCGCCGTCCGCGATGCGCAGATGAATGCCGAGCTGAACGGCCTCTCGAACACGGTCTTCTTCCAGGCCGACCTCAAGAACTTCCATGCCATGCAAGAGGCGCTCGAACCCTACGCCAAACCCCGTATCATCGTCACCGACCCCCCGCGCGCCGGAATGCACCCCAAAGCGCTCGACACCATGCTCAAGCTCCAGCCCGACCGCATCGTCTATGTAAGCTGCAACCCCGACAACCTCGCCCGCGACGGCAAAGAGATCGCCGCCCGGGGCTACCGCATGAGCTCCGCCCAGCCGGTTGACATGTTCCCGCAGACCAACCACATCGAAACCGTGGCCTGTTTTGAATGGAAAGGATAGAAAGTCGGTAACTGAAGTCGTAAGCCTACGCAAACAATCGGAACGGTTGTGCTGGTAGTGGCGGTCGTGATATGAGAGCATTGCCAAATGGCTATCATTTTTCTACGTTAGAAAAGTGAGTCATAGGGCAGTCCTCGTTGGATGTGTGATTTGTTGTAGTCCCGATTGCTTTCCAGAAAGATAGAATTAACGTCAACCGAACGATAAAAATGATCGATACGAATCTGCTTTTCAAGGAGGTTGGTTATGACCTTGGAACTTTGCTTGGAAGTATTGATCTCGGAGTCATAGGTCTTCCGGAAATCCAGCGGCTATTCGTCTGGAAAAACGCAAAATGCCGTGACCTGTTCGATTCGATTTATCGGGGTTATCCTGTCGGCTATCTTCTGCTATGGCAGAATGCGCACATCGACGGATCGAAAGGTATTGGTGTAGATGGCAAACAAAAGTCTCCAAGCCTTCTGATTGTCGATGGTCAGCAGCGCCTTACTTCGCTCTATGCAGTGATCAAGGGAAAGAAGGTTGTTCGAGAGGATTATGACGAAGAGTCCATCGAAATTGCTTTTCACCCGTTGGAAGAGAAGTTTGATGTGGCTGATGCGGCAATCCGTCGAGACAAGCATTGGATTCCTAATATTATTTCTCGAACGGAATATTGAGACGAGGCTGACGGAAGATTTCTGGCTTGTGACCCTGCCAAATGAACTGGATACAGCGGCTGCTCGAAGCCCATCATTGATGGCCTATCTGGCAGCGCTGAGTCTGCTCGACGCCAAAGTACTTTTTTCCAGCTTGCAGGTTTCATCGCTGCTTGATCCGACGACGGATGCTTTTCGCAATTCGCTGGAGCGCCATCACCTTTTTCCCAAAAACTGGCTTAAAAAGAATGGTTTTTCAGAGGTTTATCAGACAAACCAGATAGCTAACTACGCACTTGTCGAGTGGCCGGACAATGCGGATATCTCAGATGATTCTCCAGCTGAATACTGGCCGAAATTCAAGGATCGCTACCCGGATGATGAATGGAAATCTGTTCGATATTGGCACGCATTGCCAGAGAATTGGGAGATGATGGCTTACGAGGAATTTCTGAAGCAGCGCCGTAACCTCATTGCGAAGGTGATTCGCGATGGTTTCTTGAAAATCTGACAAGATATGAAGACGATCAGTCTACGATAGGGAAGTTTGCGGAGCTTGGCTGGATGTTGAGTCTGCCTTGCGAGTCGTCAGCAAGTCTCTTGGCATGGTTGATCGAATTGTTTCTACTCTTCCTTTCCGCCTCAGTCGCTCTCGTTACCTATACCCGCCCTTTACAAATACCGCACCACCTCGTCGAGTGGCTTGCGGATTTTCGGGCGGGTCTGGGCGTCGGCGGAGGCGTAGCCGAGCGGGGTGATGGCGAAAACCTCTTCGGCGGGGCCGAGGCCGAGCGCTTCGCGCAGCTTCGCCGGATCGAAGGCGGAAATCCAGCAGGTGGCCAGGCCCTCGGCGTGCGCGGCGAGAATCAGGTGATCCATCGCGATGGCGAGGTCGGTTTCGAGCGAGTTCCAGCCGTCTGAGGGGCGCACCCACGCTTCGGCCCGGTCGCCGGTGACGACCAGGATGTGCGGCGCTTCGTGGAACCAGTCGCGCTCGTAGCAGGGCCGGACTTTTGCCAGCATCCCTGGCGAGCTGACGAGCAGGAACTTCCACGGCTGGAGGTTCTTCGCCGACGGCGCGAGCCGCCCGGCATCGAGCACCCGTTTGAGAATCTCCGGCGCGACTGGGCGGCCGACATCGTAGCCCCGGACGCTTTTCCTCGTTTCAAAAAGGTCGTGCAATGCGGTCATTTCTTCTCCTCTCCCTGGGCGAGCTGGCTGAGCATTTCAAGATCGCCGCCCTGGCCGATGACGATGATTGTGCCGTTTTTCTGGATGATCTCCGCCGGGCGGGGCGTGGTGTGCAGCTCGCCGCCCGGCAGTTTGTAGCCGACCACGTTGATGCGGTGGTTGTTGTACAGATCGACCTCCTGAAACGATTTGGCGATCAGGGGCGACTTGTCGCTCACCAGGTACTGGGCGATCCGCAGGTTGAGGTTGTTGGCATCGCTCAGCTCGTCGAGGTACTCTTCGAGTTCGGGGTCAGTCAGAAGATTGGCCATGCGCTTGCCCGCCGAGCGGTAGAGCATCACCACCTTTTCCGCGCCCGCCCTGCGGAGCTTGCTCTCCGACTCGTCGCAGTCCGCCCTGGCGACGATGTACAGACTCGGCTTGAGATTGCGGGCGGTCAGCACGATGAAGACGTTCTCGGCGTCGTTGCCCGCGGCGGCGATCAGCCCCTTGGCGCGGTGCAGTCCGGCGTCGGCCAGCACCTCTTCATCGGCGGCGTTGCCCTTGATGGCCAGGAACCCCTCGTCGCGGGCGCGAAGCACATTGTCGATCATGTTGTCGATGACCACGAAGGGGATTGCCTTGATACGGAGTTCTTCGGCGACGCTTCCCCCGAGACGGCCGTAACCGCAGATAATGAAATGGTCGTTCAGTTTCCGAAGCATGCGTTCATTCTTTTGTTGTTCCCAGTGCGACCGCCATTCGCCAGAGAGGAGGAAGACGGCGACGTTGGTGAGGGTGAAGAAAAAGAGGCCGGTGCCGCTGACGATGAGCACCATCGTGAATATCTTTCCGGCGTCCGAGAGCGGCTGGACTTCGTGAAATCCGACCGTCGCCACCGTGATGATCGTCATGTAGAGACCGTCGAGCGGGGTCATGTGCTCGATAGACATGTACCCCAACGTGCCGGAGAGTATCAGGAGGGCGACACTGACAAAGAAGACCCAGAACCGGCGCAGGGTGGAGAACTGTTGCGACTCTTTAGTCAATGGCGATGAGGGTCATGGCGGTTATTGGAACGGCCTCAGAGCTTGCGGATCTTGCCGAAATCTTTCGAGATTTTCTGGAACATGTGGTTGGTCGCCGTCTGCATGATCACCGTCATGCCGGTGCTGACCATCGTTCGCACAACCTTCTCGGGAACGATGCGGAACGCCGGGTAGAGCAGAAACTTGACATTGACCTTGAGGTCGAAATCGACCCTTGTCCGCTCTTTCTGCATTGGTACGATCAGCATCTCCGCCGCTACCTTGCCTTCGAAGAGGTACTTTTCCGGCATGGCGAATGTCTTGTCTTGAGACAAGGGGTGCCAAGTGATTTTCCGGCCCACCGTGAACTGGCGGATCATCTCGTCGCTCATCTCCTCGGGGTTCATCGAGGCTGCCTCTTCGGGCAGGTCGATAAGGATTTCGCTCTCCTGCTGAATGTTGAAGATGACGTCGAAAGGGTTGTTTTGCGGATCAGTCACCCGGAAGTGCCAGCGGTATGCTTCATCCCGGTCGAGCGCCTCGATTTTGTGGCAGAAGGGGTTGAAGGCGAGAATTCTCGGTTGGTCGGACAGATAGTCAACCGTATCGTCGAAGTTTCGGTAAAATACCCATTGGCCTTTGCTTTTGCCTGTGGCGGTCATTTCCAGCATATCGTTGTCTCCGGCTCATGCGTGAACGTTGCGCCGCGTGAGCGATCTCATATCCTTTGGTTAGAAAAATGGTCAGATGACCGTCGCGAAACCTGAAAATATAGCGACTCTCCGGCAAAATTTCGCACATCGTCCGGGCTTCGCCGACGCCGATCTCAGGCGGTTTCGGCCTGCAACCGCTCGGCCTGGTCGTGCATCCGCAACGCTTCGATGAGCGGGTCGAGCTCGCCCTGCATGAATTGCGGCAGGGCGTGGCTGGTGAAGCCGATGCGGTGGTCGGTCACGCGCGACTGCGGAAAGTTGTAGGTTCTGATCTTGGCGCTCCGGTCGCCGGTGGTCACCATCGAGC
>CAYZCF010000016.1:0-19508 GCA_964476855.1 uncultured Chlorobiaceae bacterium | reverse complement strand
AGGTCGGCACGGCTCTGCTGCTGCTCGGCGATCTGGATGTCGTAGAGCTTCGAGCGCAGCATCTTCATGGCCCGCTCGCGGTTCTGGAGCTGCGAACGCTCCTCCTGGCAGGCGACGACGATGCCTGACGGCACGTGCGTGATGCGCACGGCGGTCTCCACCTTGTTGACGTTCTGGCCACCCTTGCCGCCGCTGCGGAAGGTGTCCATCAGGAGGTCATCCTTGCGGATTTCGACGTCAACTTCCTCCGCTTCGGGCAGGACGGCCACGCTCGCCGCCGAGGTGTGGATGCGCCCCTGCGTCTCGGTTTCCGGCACGCGCTGCACGCGGTGCACGCCGCTCTCGAACTTGAGGATGCCGTAAACGTCGTGGCCGCTCACTTCGAGCACCGCCTCCTTGAGGCTGCCGGGTACGGAGCCTTCGCTGACGTCGAGCGTCTGGCAGCTCCACCCCTGCCGCTCGGCGTAGCGCTGGTACATGCGCATGAGATCGGCGGCGAACAGCCCCGCCTCGTCTCCGCCGGTGCCGGCGCGGATTTCGATGATGGCGTTGCGCGAGTCGGTCTCGTCCTTCGGCAGGAGCAGGATTTTGAGCTGCTGTTCGAGCTCCGGCAGACGCTCCTGAAGCGCGGCGGCCTCCTCCTCGACAAGCGCGCGCATCTCCGGATCCTGTTCGCTCTTCTGCATGAGGAGCGCCTCGTCGAGCTGCTTTTTGGCGAGGCTCCAGTCGTCGTAAGCCCTCACGATTTCCCGGAGGGAGCTGTACTCCTTGTTCAGCTTTTTGAAGCGGGCCTGATCGGAGATCACCTCCGGGTCAGCGAGCTGCTGCTCGATGGTAATGTACTTGTCCTTGATGGACTGGAGCTTGTCAAACATGGGCGACGGGCGAACCCGGAAATCAGGGGTTCAGGAGATCGTTGACCATGAAATAGGCGAAAAGAGCCAGAAGGATGGTCATGCCGACCTGCTGGATGCGCATCTTGATCTCGAACGGTATCTCCCTGCCGATGATACCCTCGATGGCGTTGAGCACGAACTGCCCGCCGTCGAGCGCCGGAATGGGGAGGATGTTGATGACGGCGAGCGAAATCGACAGCACCGCCACGAAGTACATGAAGCTGATCGGGCCCTGCCCGGCGCTCTGGTTTGCGATGCGGGCGATCTTGATCGGGCCGCCGACGGACTTGCGGAAGTCCTCCTGACCACTGAAGATTTTACCGAAGCCCTGTACGGTGAGCACGGTGGTTTTCCAGGTCTGGTTGAGGCCGCTGGAGATGGCTTGCGGGAATGAGAGCGTGCTCCGCTCGCTTTCGATCGTCTGCTTGAGCGAGATACCAATCTTGCCGGAGGCGTTTGGCTCAACTTCAGTGGTGACGGTCTCGCCTTTTTCGCGGATGAGACTGGCGGTCAGCGGTTCGGCTGACGTGCTCTTCAGATGCATCCAGGTGATGGCGAGTTTTTTGCCCGAGCTTTTGGAAATGACATCGACCACCTCGCCCCAGTCGCTGACAGGGGTTCCGTCAATCGCGGTGATGAGGCTGCCCGGCAGTATTCCGGCCTTGGCCGCCGGATCACCTGCGAGTACCTGATCAATGACCGGTGGGACGGTTGGCCTGATGCCGATTGACTGGTTGCCGTTGAGGCGGGAGAGGATGTCTTTGGGGGCCTGAAGTGTCAGCTTTTGTCCGTTACGCTCAATGGTGTATTGAAGATTTCCGGACGCGAGATGCTCGGGATCGAGTGCCTCTTCCCAGTATTGCAGTTTCTGACCGTTGATGGCTACCAGCCGGTCACCGCTCTTCATGCCCATCGAGGCGAAAACCGAGTTGGGGGTGACGTAGGCCGGAGTGGAGATGGCGGTGCGCGATTCACCGAAAATGCCGGTGATGCCGATGAAGATGGCAGCCGCGAGCACCATGTTCATGGCGACGCCTCCAGCCAGCACGACGAGGCGCTGCCATGCAGGTTTGGCCCGGAACTCCCAGGGCTGGGCCTTCTTGCCGACGTAACTGGTGTCCATGCTTTCGTCGATCATGCCGGCGATTTTGACATAGCCGCCAATCGGAAATGCGCCGATGCCGTACTCGGTCTCTCCTATTTTTTTCTGCCAGAGTTTAATACCCCAGAAGTCGAAGCCGATGAAGAACCGGTCAACCCGCATACCGAAGAGCCTCGCCGTGATGAAGTGGCCGAATTCGTGGGCCGTGACGAGGATGAAAATGGCGATGATGAAGTAGAATATCGTGTTCAGTAGCTCCATGTCGAATGCGGGTCAATCGGTGTTTGTATTGTCGTTTCTTGTTTTTTTGTCTCGCTTTTTTTATCCGATAAGCTGGCTGGCGGTCTGGCGCGCCCACTTGTCGGCCTGGATGTACTCCTCAAGCTCGACCGGCGTCCACGCTTCGTGCGCCTGCATGGTTTTGTCAACCGTTCCGGCGATGTCAGTGAAGCCGATCTTCCTGTCGAGGAATGCGGCGACGGCGATTTCGTTGGCGGCGTTCAGCACCGCCGGGTAGGTCTGGCCAGCCTTGAGCGCGTCGAAGGCAAGGCGCAGTGCCGGGAAGCGCTCCATGTCAGGCTCCTCGAAGGTGAGCGTCGCCACCTTGGTGAGGTCGAGCTTGCCGATGCCGGTTTCGCAGCGCTCCGGCCAGGCCAGCGCGTAGGCGATTGGGGCGCGCATGTCTGGCACGCCGAGTTGGGCGATGACGCAACCGTCGAGGTACTCCACCATCGAGTGGATGATGCTCTGGGGATGCACCACCACGCCGATCTTTTCGGCGGGCATGTCGAAGAGCCAGTGCGCCTCGATCACTTCGAGTCCCTTGTTCATCAGGGTCGCCGAGTCGATGGTGATCTTCGCGCCCATCGACCACTGCGGATGCTTCAGCGCCTGCTCAGGCTTGACGTTCTTCAGCTCTTCTGCTGAGGTCTTGCGGAACGGGCCGCCCGATGCGGTCAGAATGATGCGTTCGATATCCTCCTTGCGGTGGCCGGTGAGCGACTGGAAGATCGCCGAGTGCTCGCTGTCCACGGGCAGGAGCGTGACATTGTGCTTTTTGACGAGGTCAGAGACGAGCTGACCGGCGACGACGAGGGTCTCCTTGTTAGCCAGAGCGATGTCTTTGCCCGCCTTGATGGCGCTGACGGTCGGAACCAGTCCTGCCGCGCCTACGATGGCCGAGACTACCATGTCGGCTTCATCGACGGCGGCCACCTGGGCGGCTCCGTCGATGCCGCAGAGAATTTCGGGTTTGTTATCGCCGAGCATTCCTTTCAGGCGCTCGCGCGAAGCCTCGTCACGCACCGAAACCACGGAGGGTTTGAATTCATCGATCTGCTGGAGGAGCATTTCGACATCGTGTCCTTCGGCAAGAGCCGCAATCGAAAACCTGTCGGGATGACGCCGGACGACGTCGAGCGTGCTGAGTCCAATGGAACCGGTACTGCCGAGAATGGATAAGGATTTCATGGTTAAGACATTGGCGTGAAGAGGGATAAAATGCGTCACTGAAACGTATGGCTTCGACAACAGCCGAGAATGTCACACTTAGCAGAGATGCCCTGAATTCGACGGCCTGAATTTATGCTTTTTCGGCACGCCGTACAAACAAAGCATCCCGGCTCGGTACGTAAATCGCCGATTCAGTTTGTTATCTTTTGAAAATATGTTATACTGCCAGCCCTTTTCGATGGGTCTCTAGCTCAGCTGGTTAGAGCGACTGGTTTACACCCAGTAGGTCGGGGGTTCGAATCCCTCGGGACCCACTCTTCTCCCTCTCTCTTTTCGCTCTTCCATCTTTCTCTTTTCCAAAACCGCCTCAGGTCAGAATCCGAAAACTCGTGTCGTCGTCGTCATCGATAGCCATTTCCCTGACCTTGATCGAGGTGACGCTTGAACGGGCCGGGCCGATTCTGCACTGCCGTACCAGCTCATCCATTAGTCCGGGGTTTCCCTGCGCTTCGATTTCGACCGTGCCGTCCGGCAGGTTCCGCGTCCAGCTCGAAAGGCTGCGGGCGGAGGCTTCGCGCTGGACGAACATGCGAAAACCCACGCCCTGCACCAGGCCGCTGACGATGATATGAACCCGCTTTTCCGTTAGCGCGCTCAATTCGACGAAATGTTTCTGGACTGCCTGAGCCGCTCCACCGCCTCTTCCAGCTCCTTGCGCTCCGGGTCTTCGGGCGTCTCATCGCCGGAACCGGCAGGCGATGCCGCCGTTTCCGCTTCGGCCTGAAGCTGTGGCGCGGTTATATCGACTCCGTTGTGGCACTCGTGCGAGAGGTGCTCGGTGAACTTTCCAGTGGAGCGCTTGCCGAGAATCTCCTCGATCCGGCAATACTGCACGACCTCTTTCGAGAGCAGCTCGCGGGCGAGCGTTTCGAGCTTGTCGCGGTTGTCCGAAAGCATCTGGCGAACCTGCTGGCGTGCGGCTTCGACAATCGCCTTGACCTCGTTGTCGATCATCCGCGCCGTTTCGTCTCCGTATTTCTTGTCGATGCCGGGGCCGCCGGTGTAGGGATTGTTGCTTTCGAGGAACGAGAGGTAGCCGATCTTTTCGCTCATGCCGTAGACCACCACCATGTTGTAGGCGATTTCCGTCACCCGTTCGAGGTCGTTCTGCGCGCCGGTAGAAATCTCGCCAAAGATGATCTCCTCGGCGATGCGTCCGCCAAGCAGGCCGCAGATTCTCGCCACAAGCTCGCTTCTGGTCATCAGATAGCGGTCTTCGAGCGGGATGTTCAGCGTGTAGCCGAGGGCACTGACGCCGCGAGGCACAATCGAGATTTTCTGCACCGGATCGTTTTCCGGCATCAACCAGCTCACGATGGCGTGACCGGCTTCGTGATAGGCGACGATCTCCTTTTCGCGGGGGTTGATCACCTTGTTCTTTTTCTCCAGACCGGCGATGACCCGCTCGATGGCGTCCTCGAAATCCTTCATCTCGATCGACTGCTTGCCGCGACGCGACGCGAGCAGTGCCGCTTCGTTGGCCGCGTTGGCAATCTCCGCGCCCGCGAAACCGGGGGTTTGCGAGGCGAGCGCCTTGAGGTTCACGTCAGGCGAGAGCGAGAGATTCTTGGTGTGCACCGTGAAGATGTCGATACGCCCTTTCAGGTCGGGCCTGTCCACCACGATCTGGCGGTCGAAGCGCCCAGGTCTCAAGAGCGCCGAGTCGAGCACGTCCGCGCGGTTGGTCGCGGCCATGAGGATGACCCCCTTGTCGGTGGCGAAGCCGTCCATCTCGACGAGGAGCTGGTTCAGCGTATTCTCGCGCTCGTCATTGGCGCCCATCATGAATCCTTTGCCGCGGCTGCGACCGACCGCGTCGATCTCGTCGATGAAGATGATGCACGGCGCTTTTTCCTTGGCCGACTTGAACAGGTCGCGCACGCGGGCCGCGCCGACGCCGACGAACATCTCGACGAAGTCCGAGCCGCTGATGCTGAAGAAGGGCACGTCGGCCTCGCCCGCGACCGCCTTGGCGAGCAGCGTCTTGCCGGTGCCGGGAGGGCCGACGAGGAGCACGCCCTTGGGAAGTTTGCCGCCGAGTTTGGTGTACTTTTTCGGATCCTTGAGGAAATCCACCACCTCCATCACCTCGGCCTTTGCCTCGTCGAGACCGGCCACGTCCTTGAAGGTGATGCGGGTGTGCTCGTCGAGGTTCTCATAGAGCGCGGCCTTGTTCTTGCCGATGTTCATGAACTGCGAACCGGGGCCGCCCATCCGGCGGAACATGAAGAAATAGATGCCGATCAGCAGGCCGAAGGGCAGCAGCCATTGCAGAAGCTCGCTGAGCCAGGCGTTGCCAGGCGTCGCTTCGAAGCGAATTCCTTTCGATTCGAGAAGCGGAATCAGCTGTTCGTCACGCACGGGGTTGACCACAACCTCGTTTGCGCGGGCCTCCTTGCCCGGCATCCTGAGTGACGGCGTACTCTGCCCGGACGGCTTGTTTGCCGCCGCGGAAAGCGAGTCCGGCTTGAGCTGGACAAAGATTTTTTCCGGGGCGAGCTTGACCGATTCGACCCTGTTCTGGTCGATCAGTTTACGGAAGTCACTATAGGCGATTTCGCGGGTCGAGCCTGACCAGAAAAACGCGAGCTGAAAGCCGATGATCAGTAAAATGACCGCTATATAGTAGAATATTGAAAAACGGGGTTTCCTTGATCCGTTGTTATCCGGTTCGTTTTTATAAGGATTGTTCAGCTTGAATGGGTTGTCTGCCATCGAGTACGCTCATGATTGAAGAGATTCATCGACATCATTGCCGATCTTCTGGTTCGGAATTGACGCTAACGTTGAAGTTTACCGGGAGTTCCTGGGGCCAGAATTTGAAAATAATACACCGTATCATTCCGATTAATAAGATACATAACTCAGTTGGATTAATATATTCTTTTGACTAATAGTTTCTCGGGTGGCGGCCACGGCCCGGTCAGGGCGGCCCGAACGGTGTTCGTCGATCCGGGGGGTAACAGTTATATTCGTGAACAATGTGTGATCTGATTCGATAATTTTTCGTGTTTTAGCCAACTATGAGTTCAGCAAGAAACAAGGCGAACAGCAGGATCGCCTCGCTCAGGTCGATGCTCTGCGTCGGTCTCGACAGTGATCTGTCGAAACTGCCCGCTCTTTTCCGTTCGATGGAGCGCCCGGTACTCGAGTTCAACCGGGCCGTCATCCGGGCGACCGCCGCTCATGCCGTCGCCTACAAGGTCAACACCGCATTCTACGAATCGCGGGGTCTTGCCGGAATGCGCGATCTCGACGAGACCCTCCAGGCGTTGCCGCCGGAGTGTCTGAGCATTGCGGATGCCAAGCGGGCCGATATCGGCAATACCAGTCGCCAGTATGCGAAGGCCTTTTTTGAGGCATGGCCTTTTGATGCCATCACGGTGGCTCCCTACATGGGGTTCGATTCGCTCGAACCGTTTTTCGAGTATGACGACAAACTTGTCTTTGTCTTGTGCCTTACCTCGAATCCCGGCTCAGCCGATTTCGAAGAGCGCATCCTTGACGATGGCCGCCCTCTCTATCGCGCCGTGCTCGACAGGGTTCGGAGCTGGCAGTGCAACGGGAATGCCGGAATCGTCGTTGGTGCCACCAAAGCAGGCTTGTTGCAGGAGCTTCGCCAGGAAGCCCCGGAGCTGTTTTTCCTGATTCCTGGTGTTGGCGCGCAGGGTGGATCAATGCAGGATGCCGTGACCCAGGGAGCTGATCCGGATAGCCTCAGCGCGGTAGTTAATGTGAGCCGGGCGCTTATTTTTCCAAAAGGTGACTTCCTGAGCGTTGAAGCGTTTGAGGATGCGGTGCGCCAGGAGGCGGCGAGTTTGCATGACGATATGAAAGAGATACTGTAAAATTGTGCGCGTATATTATATTCGAGCAACTAAAATTGTGCTGAGTTTCCGTTTTTTCGAAAAGAAAGCTGAAATGTCAGCAAGAGGCAATAACGTTACCAGGGGAGTGCGTATATGTGCGGTATAATAGGGTACATAGGCAAGCGTGAAGCAGCTCCATTGCTGCTGAACGGGTTGAAGCGGCTGGAGTACCGAGGCTATGATTCTGCCGGTATGGCGGTCATGAACGGCTCGTTGCAGATGCTCAAGCAGAAGGGCAGCGTCAGCAATCTCGAAGAGCTTCTGAATGTATCAGGCACCGTTATGCTTGGTGCGACGGTCGGAATCGCTCACACCCGCTGGGCGACCCACGGCGATCCGAGCGACAGGAATGCCCATCCCCACATGAATGTTTCCAACGATATCGCCCTGATTCACAACGGTATCATCGAGAACTACTCGACGCTCAAGCAGGGGCTGATCTCTGATGGCTACGAATTTGCAAGCGACACCGATTCCGAGGTGCTTGTTCATCTGATCGACCGCATCTGGAAAAACGATCCGTCAGCCGGTCTTGAAGGTTCGGTACGTCAGGCGCTCAGGCATGTCGAAGGGGCATATGGCATCTGTGTCGTCTCGTCGCGCGAGCCGGACAAGATCGTGGTGGCCAGAAAAGGCAGTCCTCTGGTGATCGGTCTTGGTGACGGTGAATTTTTCATCGCTTCCGATGCTGCTCCGATTGTCGAGCACACCAACAAGGTGGTTTATCTGTCGGACGGAGAGATGGCTGTCGTTACCAGAGATCACTATATGGTCAAGACGATTGAAAATGTCGAGCAACATAAAAGGGTGACGGAACTTGACTTCAGTCTCGAAAAGATCGAGAAGGGCGGATTCGAGCACTTTATGCTCAAGGAGATTTTCGAACAACCCGAGGTGATGCGCGATGTCATGCGTGGCAGGGTGCGCGTCGAGGAGGGGCTGGTGCATCTTGGCGGCATCCACGATTATCTCGACCGTCTGAAGCAGGCCAAACGGATCGTGATCTGCGCTTGCGGTACGAGCTGGCATGCCGGCCTGATTGGCGAGTACCTGATCGAGGAGTTCGCCCGCATTCCGGTGGAGGTCGATTATGCATCGGAGTTCCGGTACCGCAACCCGATCGTCTCCGCCGATGATGTGGTGATCGTGATCTCCCAGTCGGGAGAAACCGCTGACACACTGGCCGCGCTCAGGCTGGCCAAGGAGAAGGGCGCGATGGTGATGGGCATCTGCAACGTGGTCGGCTCGACTATCGCCCGCGAGACGCTGTGCGGCATGTACACCCATGCTGGGCCTGAGGTGGGCGTGGCTTCGACCAAAGCGTTCACTGCTCAGGTGATCGTGCTTTTCATGCTTGCTATAGCTATGAGCAAGGGCCGAACCATTTCACATGAAGAGATCCGTCTGAATCTGCGTGAACTTTCGGAAGTTCCGGAAAAAGTGGCCCGGATTCTGGAGCAGAACGACGCCATCAAAGCGATTGCCGTCAAGCTCAAGGAGGCCCGGAATGTGCTCTATCTTGGCCGGGGCTACAACTTTCCTGTAGCGCTCGAAGGAGCGCTGAAGCTCAAGGAGATTTCTTACATTCACGCAGAGGGGTATCCGGCTGCCGAGATGAAGCACGGTCCGATCGCGCTGATCGACGAAGATATGCCAGTGATCTTTATCGCTACCAGAGACAATACCTACGCCAAGATTCTGAGCAACATCGAAGAGGTGCGCAGCCGTAAAGGCAGGGTCATCGCCATCGCCAGTGAAGGCGATCGAGAGATCGAGCGGCTGACGAAGGATGTGATCTACATCCCGCAGGCATCCGCGCCGGTGCTGCCGCTCCTGACGGTCATTCCGCTGCAACTGCTTTCCTACCATGTGGCGACCCTTCGCGGATGCAACGTCGATCGTCCTCGCAACCTCGCCAAATCGGTGACCGTCGAGTAGCGATGCCTCTCTTTTCAGTGGCTCTCTTTTGCCGCGTCAGCCAGGCAAAAGAGGGGCCACTTTCTCCTGATTGACCTTCAGTCGAAAAGAGCAATTCACCACTTTTTCAGTTTTTCGTTCTGAAAACAAGCCTCCGGTACGGCAATAAAGAGGGGAGGGAATTATTTCTTTGCCTCTTCCGGTTATCTCTCGGAAAGTTGTTTGACAGGAAAATCCATTCAAATCACAGATTCATGGAAGACCATATCGTCATCACTGGAGCCACTGGAGTTATCGGCAGCGAAGTCGCGCGCCGGCTTGTCAAATCCGGTCGGAAAGTTGTTGTTTTTGCCCGTTCTCCACAATCGGCAGCAGCAAAAGTCCCCGGTGCTGCCGACTATGTGCGCTGGGATTCGGATATGGCGCCGGACGGCTGGAGTGCATCGATTGATGGCGCATATGCGGTTATTCATCTTGCTGGTCGGCCGCTGCTTGAAACCCGTTGGACTGAAGAGCACAAGGTCGCCTGCTACGATTCTCGCATCAAGGGGACAAGATCGCTGGTTGCTGCGATGGCGTCAGTTTCAGTCAAACCAAAGGTTTTCGTCTCTTCTTCTGCTATCGGCTATTATGGCTCCTTTGGACGATGCGATGATACCATTCCGTTGACAGAGACGGCTGCTCCGGGCAAGGATTTCCTCGCCAAAATCTGTTACGACTGGGAAAAGGAGGCTCATCCAGCAGAAAAACTTGGCATGAGGGTGGTGCTTCTGAGGACAGGGATTGTGCTTTCCACAAAGGGCGGTATGTTACAGAAGATGATGACCCCCTTCAGTTACTTTGTCGGCGGACCTGTGGGCTCCGGTGACCAGTGCCTGTCATGGATTCATCTTGATGACGAGGTGTCGATCATTCTCGAGTCGCTTGACAATCCTGCCTGGAGCGGCCCGGTCAATGCAGTCGCTCCAGCTCCTGTCAGCATGAAAGCATTTGCCGACGCTCTTGGTTCGGTGATGCATCGCCCCTCCCTGTTTCCCGTGCCAAAGCTGGCGGTCCAGATTCTTTTGGGGGAGGGCGCTGAATATGCCGTACAGGGGCAAAAGGTCTCGCCGGAGTTTCTCAAAGAACATGACTTTCAGTTCTCCTGGCCTCAATTGCACGAAGCGCTTGACGATCTTGTCTCCCGAGGCATTTGAGCATTTGTGGAGTTCCTTTCTTGTGGCGGCCTGCCGCTTCGCCTCAAAGTTGTCTCTGAAACATAAAAAGGCGGGTCGGGTTCTTGCGTGAACCTGCCCGCCTGAAACATTCTTTCCCTGGTGCTCCCGAGCTCAATACTGCTCTCTTCTGGGCGGACGCTGCTCGCGGGGCCTTGCCTCGTTTACTTTTATGGTGCGGCCTTTGAAGTCCTTGTCATTCATGGCGTCGATAGCTTCGCGGGCTTCGCCTTCGTTCGGCATGTCAACAAACCCGAAGCCTTTGGAACGGCCTGAAAATTTGTCAGTGATGATGTTGGCGCTGTGCACCTGCCCGAACTCGGAGAATTTATCGCGCAAGTCTCCATCGGTAACGCTGTACGGCAGATTGCCAATGTAAATATTCATTGTGGGACGGTAGAAACATGTGCTTCGATAGAAAAGAGACGCCACGGGATAACCAAAGCACCTGTTCCCCCGCAAGCGATCAGCCAACCACTGGCTAAATAATCATAGAATTTACCTTAATAAAAA
Source organism: uncultured Chlorobiaceae bacterium (assembly GCA_964476855.1). Classification (GTDB taxonomy): domain Bacteria; phylum Bacteroidota; class Chlorobiia; order Chlorobiales; family Chlorobiaceae; genus Chlorobaculum. The sequence goes on along the minus strand of CAYZCF010000016.1, from coordinate 8,485 downwards.
ATCGTTTTCAAAAAGAAAAACGTTTTTGCGCGGCATTTTCACTGTAATAATTCGTTTGAAGGCGATTCTTTTTCGACTTTTTCCTCATAGTATACCGGTATCGTTTCCCGGTTGTTAATCACCGTCTTTTCGCTCAGAGGAGAACTTCAAATATTTCAAATAGGCCATTACGATCACCGGATTCTACCTGTTCGTAAGAAAGTGGCTTAAAAATTTGCCAAAGCTTAAATATTTAATTATTATAAACCGCAAGTCGTTAAATATTTAGGCTATAAAAATCAATTAATTAAAAAGGGTTATGGCAAAAAAAATCAGTACGTCGCTGTTGCTGTTTTTCACGGCGATGATGGCCCACAGTACCGCGTGGGCGGTCGAACCGGTTGTGACCGATACCGGCACGACCTCATGGATGCTTACTTCGACGGCGCTTGTACTCTTGATGGTGCCTGGTCTGGCCATGTTCTATGGCGGTCTGGTGCGAACCAAAAATGTTCTTGGCACCATGATGCACAGTTTTGGCGCCATGGTTGTGATCGGCGTCTTGTGGCCGCTGGTCGGATATGCCCTCAGCTTTGGCCCCGGCATTCTGGGCGGCTTTGTCGGGTGGGAACCGAAGTATTTCATGTTGCAGGGGATCGACGATTCGATCATGTCCTCCCAGATTCCCGAGTATGTGTTCGCGATGTTTCAGGGCAAGTTTGCCATTATTACTCCTGCTCTGATCGCCGGCGCTTTTGCCGAGCGGGTCGATTTCAAAGGTTATCTCGCCTTTATCGCCCTGTGGTGCATTTTTGTTTACAGCCCGATCTGCCACTGGGTCTGGGCTGCCGACGGCTTTCTGTTCAATCTAGGCGCTATGGGCGCGATCGATTTTGCCGGTGGAACGGTTGTTCACATCTCTTCTGGCGTGACCGGTCTTGTTGCGGCGCTTTTCCTTGGCGCTCGCCGGGGATACCCGAGAAACGTGATGTCTCCCAACAATCTGGTCATGACCCTCATGGGTGCCGGCCTGCTCTGGGTGGGATGGTTTGGTTTCAACGCAGGCAGTGCCATTGCCAGCAACCTGGCTACGGCTCGCGCCCTGACTGTGACCCAGATCGCCGCTGCATCGGGCGCGTTCACCTGGCTTGTCATCGAACTCGTGCATCATGGCAAGGCAAGCAGCCTTGGCGTGGCATCGGGCATTCTTGCCGGTCTGGTGGCGATCACCCCGGCCGCTGGCGTGGTGCCTCCATCCGGAGCCTTCGCGCTTGGCGCCATTGCAGCGGTTATCTGCTATCTCGGTCTTCTGCTGAAGGGCAAGCTCGGTTACGATGACAGCCTCGATGCTTTCGGCGTGCATGGTATTGGCGGTATCGTCGGCGCTCTCTGCCTGACCTTCTTTATCCGCCCGTCATGGATGGCCGATGCTGCCGCCAAGGTCGGTGGCACCTGGACAGTCTGGCAGCAGTTTGGCGTGCAGGCTACCGCTGTCGGTATCACCGTGGCCTATGCCGCGGTCGTTTCGCTCGTCCTCCTTTTCATCGTCGAAAAAACCATCGGACTTCGCGTCAAGGAGAACGACGAAATGTCCGGGCTCGATCACACTATGCACGGCGAGCAGGGATATGGCCTTATCAACCCTAACTAATTACGAAGAATGAAACTGATAACCGCCATCATACAGCCCGACCGGCTCGATCATGTTCGTGAAGCGCTGATCCAGGCTGATATTACGAGAATTACGGTCAGCAGGGTCACCGGCCATGGACGCCAGGAGGATATAGAGTACTATCGTGGCCAGAAGATCGCGCCGAACCTGCTCCCGAAAGTCCGTCTCGATATTGCCGTCAACGACCAGTTCGTCAACGTGACCGTTGATACCATCGTTGCGGCAGCAAGGCACGAAAGCGGCGAGATCGGCGACGGCAAGATTTTCATCACCCCGCTGGAGGAGTGCGTGAGGATCAGGACCAACGAGCGAGGGGGCAGCGCTATCTGATACCGGCTCTTCTGTCTATTTGTCTTTCAGCCCAACCACAAGCAAAAAGCCGCAGGGATTCTCTCCGCTGCGGCTTTTTTTTCTGTCCCGTTTTGCTTCGACTCATTTCTCGTCAGCCTGGTCACTACTTCATCTGTCGCCAGTCGGGCGTCGTGGAGTCGAGCAGGCGCACGGCATCAGGATCGCCGAGCCGGGCGGCCTGGATGAAATCTTCGAGCGTGCCGGTGCTGTCGCCGGTCTTGAGCCGGGCGATGCCGCGATGGAAAAACGCGGCGGCCATTTTTCTGTCGATGGTGATGGCCTGGGTGAAATCGGGGATCGCCTCGGCGTAGCGGCCACTCATGTTTTTGACGACGCCACGGTTGAAGTAGCTCACAGCCTGAAAATAGGACTCGCCGATGTTGATGACTACGGTGTAATCGGAGATTGCCCTCTGGAACTGGTGAAGCTTCTGCCATGCCGCAGCGCGCATCTGGTAGGCCATGATGTAACGGTTATCGCTTTCTATGGCCAGTGAGTACAGCCGGACAGCCTCATTGAGATTTCCTGTGCGGTGCATCGAAAGCGCCTCGTTGTAGTAGCTTTCAGAGGACTTTGCCGCGCATGGAACTCCAGGCAGGAACATCGACACGGAGGCAAACACGAGCAAGGTCGAAAGACGCTTCATGGGGTTTTGAATCGGGTGAAATTGGATTCGTGCGGTTTTTGCAGCGAACAGCAGGCTACTCTATAAAAATACCGATCACGGCTCAAAAAATTCAACAGAAAGTCAGTACCTTGAACCAAGAGACTACTGACGGTGGTTTGGTTTTGCCGCTTTTTCGCAGGAGCAGCCTGAATGCCGCCCGCTCAATCCGAAATCAACAGGGCTTGCATGTTTCGCATCAGTCTTGAAGAGTTCGAAGGCCCCCTCGACCTTCTGCTGTTTTTCATCAAGCGCGACGAGCTTGACATCTACAATATTCCTGTTTCGAAAATCACCGGCGATTTTATCGCCTACATTCACGCCATGCGGAGGCTCAATCTCGAAGTGGCCGCCGAGTTTATCTACATGGCGTCGATGCTCATGAGCATCAAGGCGCGGAGGCTGCTGCCTCGCGCCGAACCCGAGTCTGGCGATGCGGACGAGTTCGACCCCCGAACCGAGCTGGTGCAGCGCCTTCTCGAATACAAACGGATCAAGGAGGGGGCGTCCGAACTGGAGTTGATGGCGCTCGACCGGGAGCGGATGTTTCCCCGGGGCTATTTCGAGGAGCTGGAGCCTGCGGTGATCGACGAGCTGGACGAGCCGGTCAATCGCCCGACGCTCTATCATCTCATGCTGGCCTACCAGTCGGTGCTCGACAACATGCCGAAGGAGCGCACGCAGAACGTGACCGACGCTCCGGTGACGGTCGAGGAGCAGAGCGCCCTCATCATGGCGCGTCTCGGGGAGCGGGTGCAGGTGTCGTTTACCTCGCTTTTCAGTGAACTCCGCGAAGCGATCGTGATCGTCGTGACCTTTCTGGCCGTGCTCGAGCTGTGCCGTAACCGGAAAATTTCCGTCATCGTCAAGGATGGAGTCAACGATTTCTGGATTTCGCAGCGAGACCATGCCGATTAACCTCATAACTTCATAAGCCATGCCTGAAATCGCGCCGTTCAAGGGGATTGTTTACGGCCCCGATCTCGCCGGAGATGCCGCCCGGCTGATTTGCCCGCCGTACGACGCCATTCCTCCCGCCATGCAGCAGGAGCTGTACGAGAGCTCCGAGTACAACGCCGTCCGGCTGGAGTTGCCCGCCGAGCCGGATCCCTATGCCGTCGCCGCATCACGGCTTCGCGAGTGGCTGGAGTCCGGCATTCTCGTCCGTGACGGAGAACCCGCGCTCTATCCCTGCTTCCAGAGTTTCGAGGACGAGCATGGCGTGATGCGCACGCGCAAAGGGCTTTTCGCCGCGCTCCGGCTGTACGATTTTGCCGAACAGCAGGTGCTGCCGCACGAACGCACGCTGTCGGGACCGAAGGCGGACCGGCTGAAGATGTTCCGCGAGACCGGGGCGAATATCAGCAGCATCTTCGGCCTGTATGCCGATCCTGCCTGCCAGGTTGACGACGCGATCAGCGAGTTTGCCGAAACGCACGAGCCACTGATTGATGCCACCTTCCAGGGGGTGCGCAACCGCTTGTGGCGCGTGACCGATCCCGACCTCGTCGCCGCTGCGCAGTCGGTGCTGGCCGGGCTGAAGGTCTATATCGCCGACGGCCACCACCGTTACGAAACCGGCTTGGCCTACCGCAACGAGCGGGCGGCAGCCAATCCCGCGCACACCGGGCGCGAGCCGTATAACTATATCATGGCCTATCTGACCAACATCTACGACGAAGGTCTCCTGGTTCTGCCGATCCACCGCCTCGTGCATGGCTTGCCGTCATTTGACGCCGAGTGCTTCATCAAGCGCCTCGACAAGCATTTCACCGTATGGGAGTTGCCGGGCCGCAAGGCGCTCGACGAGTTTCTGGCGGGATGCGCGAAGTGCATCTCCTACGGCATCGTTTTGTCCGGCATGACGCTTGGTATCACGCTCGACTGCAAGCCGGAAGAGGCGCTCTCCACGCCGGTGCCCGAGGCATTGCGGCAGCTCGGCGTCGTCCTGCTGCACGATCTGGTGTTCGGTCAGATTCTCGGCATTTCGGCGGAGGCGACCAGCAAGGAGAGCAATCTCGTCTATGTGAAGAACGAGCAGGAGGTGTTCGACGAGGTGGCCAGCGGCAAGGCCCAGATGGGGGTCGTGATGAAGCCCACGCAGGTCAGCCAGGTGATCGATGTCGCCGCTTCCGGCGAGGTCATGCCGCAGAAGTCCACCTGGTTCTATCCGAAGGCGATGACCGGTATGGTGTTTCATTCGCTGGAGAAGGAGGCATGAGGGGAGAGTTCCTGTCCAAATCCGCGGACGAAACCCGCGAGTACGCCCGGAGGTTTGCTTCCGGGCTGAGGCCGGGCGACGTGGTGTGCCTCACCGGCCCGCTCGGCGCGGGCAAGACCGAGTTCATGCGCGGCATCACCGAGGTGTTCGGCTGCGACGAGCAGCTTTCCAGCCCCACCTTTTCCCTGATGAATATCTACGAGGGATCGCTTCGCGGCCAGCCGTTCGAGCTGCACCACTTCGATCTCTACCGGCTCGAATCGGAAAAGGAGCTTGATTCCGCCGGGTTCGACGACTATCTTTCGGGGCCATATCTCTCGGTGGTCGAGTGGGGCGAGCGCTTCGCCTCGCTGGAGCGGCGCTATACGCGGCGCGTAGAGCTGCTTGTTGCCGGGGAGAGTCAGCGGAAAATTGTCATAACCTGAAGCGGTTTCATGAAGATTCTTGCCATCGAGTGTACTCACGGTTTCGCCAGCGCGGCGGTCAGCAACGGCGAGCGAGTGCTCGAGCGCCGTCTCGTGGAGTGGCAGAAGACTGCCGAATCGCTCGTGCCGCTCGTCATGCAGGTGATGGCGGAAGCGGGATTGCCGCCGACGGAACTCGATGGCGTCGCTGTCTCCTCCGGCCCAGGTTCCTTTACCGCGCTACGCATCGGCATGTCCGTCGCCAAGGGGATCGCTTTCGGCGCGAACTGCCCGCTCGTGCCGGTGCCGACCATGCGAGCGATGGCCGAAGCCGCCACGGCGCACGTTGCGGCAAAGCAAATCGCGCCGGTGATTCCGTCGAGGGCGGGCGAGTATTTCTATTCTATTTTCGCGGCAGAAGCCGGAGTGCTTTTGGAGATCGAAAGCTCACGTTGCATGGTCTCCGAACTCGCCGAACGTCTTGCTTCCATCGACGGTAGCCTCGCCATTATGAGCCGCTCGGCGGAAACGCTTGCCGGAGAGGCTCCCGCGTTAGCACCGCATCTGGTCGACGCATCGTTTTTCAGCGCCGCCTCGCTCCTCGGTCAAGCGGAAAAAGCGCTCGCTGAGGGGGCTGCCGGAACCGCCGCCGCGACGGTTCCCGATTACCGGCAGGCCTTCGCGCCCAAACAGGCGCACTCATGAAGCCCGTCGCTTTCGCTGCTCTCCTTCGCAGAAACAGAGAATTTGATGCGATGTAACTGTTTTGTAAAAACGCGCCTTTCATTTTGTTTTTCCCGGAAATAAAGGTGTTCGAACGAGTCCATTATTACTATATTGAATCGCGGGAACGCATTCCGCATGAACGATTTTTTATCATTAAAACGGTTATCTATGTCCCGTACGGAACATGTAGCTGCTTCAGGCGTCGAAGCCCGCGAAGTGGCGATGAGTGAGTTACTTGCCAGGAGAGTTGCAGAGTTGTCGCTTGAAAAGAAGGGTGAAGATGTGAAGATTCTCGATCTCCGCGGCTTGACGAGCGTGACCGATTTTTTTGTGATTATCACCGCCGACTCGGAGCGTAAAGCCAAGGCGGTAACCGATTATATCGTCGATGAAATCAAGGAGGAGGGCGAGCGCCCGATGCACATCGAAGGTCTCGATACACTGCACTGGGTGCTGATCGATTACGTCGATGTGGTGGTGCACATTTTCCAGCCTGATGAGCGTAAATTCTATGACCTCGAATCGCTCTGGTCGGATGCGCCCGTTACGGTCGTCATCGCGCCGGAGCCGCCTGATGAGCAGGAGACGCCGGAAAGCTGACGGTTATCGTCCGTGGGCGCTCCGGCGTTTCAGGTTTTACAAGCTATTTCATACATTAGGCCATCGTTTTTCAGGGTAAATCAAAGTCAGGGTATCGATTATGCAGCGCGAGAAGATATTGCCGATCAGCATCGAGGAGGAAATGCGGGGCTCCTATCTCGATTATTCAATGTCGGTCATTGTCAGTCGAGCGCTTCCCGATGTCCGTGACGGCCTGAAGCCGGTGCACCGTCGCGTGCTCTACGGCATGCACGAGCTGGGCTTGCAGGCGGGCAAACCGCACAAGAAATCGGCCCGTATCGTCGGTGAAGTGCTCGGTAAGTACCATCCGCACGGCGACACGGCGGTGTACGACAGCCTCGTGCGCATGGTGCAGGACTTTTCGCTGCGCTATCCCCTGATCGACGGCCAGGGCAACTTCGGTTCGGTGGACGGCGACTCCCCGGCGGCCATGCGTTACACCGAGGTGCGCATGAAGGCGATCGCTGGCGAGATGCTCAAGGACCTCGACAAGGAGACGGTCGATTTCTCCCTCAACTTCGACGATTCGCTCGAAGAGCCAACGGTGCTTCCGGCGGCGATTCCGAACCTCCTCGTCAACGGCGCGTCGGGCATCGCGGTCGGCATGGCGACCAACATCCCGCCGCACAACATGCGTGAGGTGGTCATCGGCCTGATTGCGCTCATCGAGAATCCCGAGATTGAGATCGGCGACCTGATGAAGCACGTCACCGCGCCCGACTTCCCCACCGGCGGCATCATCTACGGCTACGAAGGGGTGAAGCAGGCCTACCTTACTGGTCGTGGCAAGGTGGTGATCCGCGCCAGAGCCGTGGTCGAAGTGACGCAGAAGAATGGCCGCGAGTCGATCATCGTCACCGAGCTTCCCTACCAGGTCAACAAGGTTCGACTGATCGAGAAGATCGTCGAGCTGGTGCACGACAAGAAGGTCGAGGGAATCGCTGACATCCGCGACGAGTCCGACCGGGAGGGTATGCGCCTCGTCATCGAGCTGAAGCGCGACGCCGTGGCCAAGGTAGTGCTGAACAATCTCTACAAGCACACCCCGATGCAGGACACCTTCGGGGTGATCATGCTGGCGCTCGTTGATGGCGTGCCGCGCATCCTCAACCTCAAGGAGATGATGCAGTACTACATCCGGCACCGCAACGAGATCGTCCTGCGCCGCACGCAGTATGACCTCAACGCTGCCGAGAAGCGCGCGCACATCCTTGAAGGTCTCAAAATCTGCCTCGACAATCTCGACGAAGTCATCACCACCATCCGCCAGTCGCCCGACACGCCAACCGCGCAGAGCCGCCTGATCGAGCGTTTCGGTCTGTCCGAAGTGCAGGCCAAGGCGATTCTCGAAATGCGCTTGCAGCGTCTGACCGGCATGGAGCGCCAGAAGATCGACGACGAGTACCGCGAGACCCTCGCCCTCATCGAGGAGCTGAAATCGATTCTCGAAAGTCCCGCCAGGCAGATGGAGATCATCCGCACCGAGCTGCTGAAGGTCAGCGAGGTGTACGGCGACGCCCGTCGCACCGAGCTTCGCCCGCAAGAGGGCGACTTCTCCATCGAGGACATGATCGCCCAGGAGGATGTGGTCATTACCATCACGCACGACGGCTTCATCAAGCGCTTCCCTGTGTCGGGCTATCGCCGCCAGCATCGCGGCGGGCGCGGCGTGGCCGGTGCGCAGGCGAAGAACGAGGATTTCATCGAGCACATGTTCATCGCCTCGACGCACAACTACATTCTTTTCTTCACCAATACCGGACGGTGTTACTGGCTCAAGGTTTATGAAATCCCCGAAGCCGGACGGGCTGCTCGCGGGCGTTCTCTGGCTAACATCATGGAGTTGC
>CAYZCF010000015.1:25175-26933 GCA_964476855.1 uncultured Chlorobiaceae bacterium | reverse complement strand
TACACCAAGCCACTCATTTTTACTACCAGACCATTAAATTCTGCGAAGAGCCTTAATTATTAATTATCGGCGGCCACTAATCCAGATACTCCACGTACTTCTCGAACTCCTCTTTCTTCGGCAACACGATCGCGCCCGAGGTGCAGATGGGCACGCAGCGGTCGCAGAGGACGAGGCAGTTCATGGGGTGGGCGACGACGAGCTTCGGGCGGTGGATGCCGGTCGGGTCGGGTTCGCCCAGCTCGAAGACGCCGGGCTTGCAGAGCACCTTGCAGTCGCCGCAGCCGTTGCAAAGCTCCGGCTTGATGATCGGAAACCACGGAATCTCTTCGCGCGGCACGAGCAACCGCTTTTTGCGCTTCGCCGATGCCTTGCTCGCCGCCGGTGACTTTCCGGCAAGCGTCGCGTCCACCGCTTTTTTCCATGACTCGCCCGGATCGACGCACAACTCTTCGCTCTTGTTCATCGAGCGCGACTTGAGCGCACGCCGCAGATTGCGGACGGGCACCAGGCCGCATCCATCGCACGAGGGCTTTTCACATCGTCCGAAAAAACAGTCAAAAATCAGCATAACTCATTCAGTTTCAAATCGTTCCTCACTGTAACGCGGACTTGACCGAAGCAACGAAAGTCTCGATGGCCTTGTCGATTCCGGCAGGCTCTTTTCCGCCCGCCGTCGCCAGCTCCGGCTTTCCGCCGCCGCCGCCCTTGACGCACGCTGCGGCTTCACGCACCAGCTTGCCCGCATCGAGCTTCAGCGATTTGACCGCCTCGTCCGACGCGAAAGCGACCAGCGACACCTTACCATCGGCCACGCTGCACAGCAGTCCGACCGCGACGGGTACGCGCTCTCGCAGCGCTACCGCCGCCTGGCGAAGTTCGTCGCCACCGACGCCGTCGAGCTGCTCGGTCATGACGCGGCATCCGGCGATCTCCTCGCCTCCGGCGAGCGACGCCGACAGACGGTCGAGCAATCCGGCGAGGCGACTCTCCTGAAGCTGCTTGTCGAGCGATTTTTTCTCGTCGAGCAATTCGCGGATTTTCGGCCCGGCCTCTTCGTCCGCCTTGAGCTTCAACAGATTTTTGATCTCCTGAAGGTTGCGATACTCCTGCCAGAGCAGCGCTTCGGCTGCCGCGCCGGTGACTGCCTCGATGCGCCGGATACCGGCGGCGACCGACGATTCGCTGACAATCTTGACAAGGCCGATCTGGCCGATGTTGCCCACGTGAGTGCCGCCGCACAGCTCGATGGAGATGCCCGATACTTCGACGACGCGAACGCGGTCGGCGTATTTGTCGCCGAAGAAGGCGAGCGCGCCAAGGGCGAGCGCCTCTTCGTAGGGCACGTCGGCGTGTTTGGTGACGCCCGCCGCTTTGCGAATCTCCGCGTTGACCTCGTGCTCGACCTGCTCGATCTCCTCGGCGCTCACCTTCGAGAAGTGGCTGAAGTCGAAACGGAGCCGCTCCGGCGTAACCAGCGAGCCTTTCTGCTGCACATGCTCACCGAGCACCTTGCGCAGGGCGGCGTGAAGCAGGTGCGTCGCCGTGTGGTTGCGCTCGGTGGCGACGCGGCGCTCACGGTCAACTGCGGCTTCGACGGCAACCAAGCCATCGAAGCGTACGTCGGCTGGCGTGGTCGCACAGTCGCGCACCTTGTCGTGCGCCGAGGTGACGACGTGGACGATCTGCTCGCCATCCTTGCGCGTGTCGGTGACGTCGAGGCGGTATCCGGCGGTTTCAAGCGTGCCGTGGTCGCCA
>CAYZCF010000015.1:0-25165 GCA_964476855.1 uncultured Chlorobiaceae bacterium | reverse complement strand
GTACTCCGCGGTTTCTATCCATCCCCGGTCGCCGGACTGGCCGCCGCTTTCGGCATAGAAGGGCGTCCGGTCGAGCACCGCGAGAAGCTTGTCGCCGCTGACCCGGACGGCAACGAGCGATGCCGCCGTTTCGAGCGTTTCGTAGCCGACGAACACGGTCGGCGCTTCGGGCGCGAACCGCTGCCACTCGCCGCCGTCATCCTGCATCTGCATCTTGTCCTTGCGATCCATGCGGGCGCGGGTTTTCTGCTCCGTCATGCAGTGCTCGAAACCCTCCTCGTCGATGCCGAGGCCGACTTCGGCAGCCATCAGGCGGGTCAGGTCGAGCGGGAAGCCGAAGGTGTCGTACAGCTTGAAGGCGTCCGCGCCGGAGATGGTGGTGCTTCCGGCGGTTTTCATGCCTGCGACCACCTCGTTGAAGATTTCGGTGCCGCGTCCGAGGGTGACGAGGAAGCTCTCCTCTTCGGCGCGGATGATCTTTTCGACCGTCGCCCGCTGCTTTTCCAGCTCCGGGAATACGTCACCCATCGTGCCCGCCAGCACCTCGACCATTTTGTACATGATCGGCTCGTGGCAGCCGAGCGTGCCCGCATAGCGCACCGCGCGGCGCAGGATGCGGCGCAGCACGTAACCGCGTCCCTCGTTGCCCGGCATCGCGCCGTCGGAGAGCGCGAAGGTGAGCGTGCGGCAGTGGTCGGCAATCACGCGCATGGCGATGTCGGACGGGCTATCGAGTGAGGCGGTGTAGACGACGCCGGTCAGCTCCGTGATGCGGTCGAAGAGCGGCGCGAAGACGTCACTATCGTAGTTCGAGGATTTCCCCTGCAATACGGCGGCCACGCGCTCGAAGCCCATGCCGGTATCGACATGCTTCTGCGGCAGCGGCTGAAGAGTGCCGTCGGCCTGACGGTCATACTGGATGAACACGAGGTTCCAGAGTTCGATGACCCGATAATCACCGACGTTGACGAGCGGGCCGCCCGAACCGTCGGGGGTGAGATCGATATGAATTTCCGAGCAGGGGCCGCACGGGCCAGTCTCGCCCATCTCCCAGAAGTTGTCCTTGTTGCCGAACTTCAGGATGTGCGACGGATCGATGTCGGTCTCGCTTTTCCAGAGTTCGAGGCTCTCGTCGTCGTCCTGATAGACCGTGGCGTACAAACGCTCTTTGGGAAGCTTCCAGACCTCGGTCATCAGTTCCCACGCCCAGCCGATCGCTTCCTTTTTATAATAGTCGCCGAACGACCAGTTGCCGAGCATCTCGAAAAAGGTGTGGTGATAGGTATCGCGCCCGACATCTTCGAGGTCGTTGTGCTTGCCGGATGCGCGGATGCACTTCTGCGTGTCCGCCGCGCGAACGTACTCCCTCGCGCCCTTGCCGAGGAACACATCCTTGAACTGGTTCATGCCCGCGTTGGTGAAAAGAAGGGTCGGATCTTCGGCGGGAATGACCGGCGCGGAACGCACGATGCGGTGCTCCTTGCTGGCAAAAAAATCGAGGAACGACTGCCGTATCTCTCGTGAATTCATAGGTATCTGTAGCTTGCGGGCATCGGGAAAATCGGCAAAAGCAATCCGGCGACACCCTTGTGGGTTGAACTGCCACTGGCGGAAAATCCCCAGCAACAGCGGTTTTCGGGCGGAAATTTACGCTTTTCAACTCCCGTTACCAACGGATTTTTCCGCCCCCTTTCCGGATGCAAACCCCAAGAATATTGGCCACAACAACTGGTCTTAATGAATAAAGAGACTATATTGCCGTAAGGTTGCATTAGCGTTCAGTCGAGCGCTTGTGTGTTTAATATCCTATAAGTCTTATAAGATCTATACGTCCTGTAGGACTTGTTCTTCCTGCAAGAAACTCTTCTCTCAACCGTAAAGCGCAAGAGTACCATGAGCTGGGGAATCGAAGATTCGAAAAAGAGAAAAGACATCCTCGACCTGATGGATATTGGCGTCAGGAAGACGATGGCCAATCCGAACTACGTCAATGAAGTGCAGAAAAGCGCCAACGGCTGCTGGATGGAACAGATTTACGGCCTGATGCGCTGCGACATCTGCGACCTTAACCAGCAGTGTCCGGTTCGAGAGGAGGAAGAGTGGCAGGCATGGCTGAAGGAACACAATATGGTCGTAGAGAAGAAAAAATCTGACTAACCCTCGGATACTCTTGCATCGACAACCATCATGCCGTATATTGTTTGGATAGGCAAAAATTTGCCTCGGGTGTAGTATTGTCTGCCCGAACCCCCCGTTGAGTGAATTTCTCCATACAACTTCGACATAGTCTCTTTGCAATGACCACGTCATTTGCAGGAGTTTTTTTGTCGTCCAGAACTTTTTTCTGAAAAAAAGGAAGAGGGGATACCCATGAGTGACACCGCAATCTTAAACAACAACGACATGGTAATATCAAAAACCAGCGTGTCAGTGCTTTTTGCCGGCGACTCCGGTGACGGCATGCAGCTTACCGGCACCCAGTTCGCCAACACGGTGGCCGTGTACGGCTCGGATCTGAACACATTTCCGAACTTTCCGTCGGAAATCAGACCTCCCGCAGGGACAGTTTCAGGCGTATCGGGATTTCAGTTACAGTTCGGAACGACCGGCGTCTACACTCCGGGCGCGAAGTTCGACGTCATGATCGCCATGAACGCCGCGGCGCTGAAGGCGAACCTGAAGAATCTGCACCACGGCGGCATCATCATCGCCGACAGCGACGGATTCGACGCAAAAAACCTGAACCTCTCCGGTTATGGTGAAGCCAACAATCCGCTCGAGGACGGCACGCTGAACGATTATACCGTCTTCAAGATCCCGGTGATCAGCCTTACCCGCCAGGCGCTTGCCGATACCGGCCTGAGCATCAAGATGATCGATCGCTGCAAAAACATGTTCGTGCTCGGCGTGCTCTACTGGCTCTACAGCCTGCCGCTCGAAACCACGATCGAGACCTTGCAGTCGAAGTTCAGGAACAAGCAGGACATCGCCAACGCCAACATCAAGGCCGTTCAGGCGGGTTACAACTTCGGCGATGAAACCGAAATGTTCTCGCAACACGGTCGCTTCTGCGTCGCTCCGGCACAGAAAAAGGCTGGCCTCTATCGCCGCGTGACCGGCAACGAGGCATCGGCTATCGGTCTGGCAGCTGCTGCCAAAAAGGCCGGGCTGAAACTCTTCCTCGGTTCCTATCCGATCACCCCGGCCTCCGAAATTCTCCAGACCCTTGCCGGCCTGAAGAAATGGGGCGTCAAGACCTTCCAGGCCGAAGATGAAATCGCCGGCGTCCTGACCAGCATCGGCGCGGCTTATGGCGGTGCGCTTGCGGCCACCAACACCTCCGGCCCCGGCCTCGCCCTCAAGACCGAAGGTCTCGGCCTCGCGGTCATTCTCGAAATTCCTCTCGTAATCATCAACGTGATGCGTGGTGGCCCGTCCACCGGCTTGCCGACCAAGCCGGAGCAGTCCGATCTGCTCATGGCCATGTACGGACGCCACGGCGAAGCTCCGATGCCGGTCATCGCGGCCATGTCGCCGGTTGACTGTTTCTACGCAGCCTACGAAGCCGCCAAGATCGCCGTCGAGTACATGACCCCCGTCCTTTGCCTCACCGACGGCTACCTCGCGCTCAGCTCCGAGCCGATGCTCGTGCCCGCGCCTGGCGATCTGGCCTCGATCACTCCCGTCTTCTCGCCGGAACGCAAGGCCGACGATCCGCCGTACCTGCCCTACAAGCGCGACGAGCGCGGCGTCAGACCGTGGGGCATTCCCGGTACACCTGGCTTGGAGCACCGCATCGGCGGTCTCGAAAAGCAGCATGAGACCGGCCACGTCTCCCACGATCCGGAAAACCATGCGCTCATGACCCGGTTGCGCGCCGAAAAGGTTGCGAAGGTTGCGGACATCATTCCCGATCTCACCATCGACAACGGCCCGGAATCGGGCGATCTGCTCGTGCTCGGCTGGGGATCGACCTACGGCGCCATCAAGAAAGCCGTCGAACAGGCTCGCGAAAACGGACTGGATGTCGCTCACGCACATCTCCGCTATATCAACCCGTTCCCGAAAAATCTCGGCGCGATGCTCGGCAACTACAAGAAGGTGCTGATTCCTGAAAACAACTGCGGCCAGCTGCTCAGCATTATCAGGGACAAGTTCCTCATCGAGCCGGTCGGCTTCAGCAAGGTTCAGGGCCTGCCGTTCAACGAGATGGAAATCGAAGCAAAAATCACCGATATCTTAAAGGAGCTCTGAATCATGACCGATACACATACCTGTCTGACCGCCAAGGATTTCACTTCGAGCCAGGAACCGAAATGGTGCCCCGGTTGCGGTGACTTCATGGTTCTCCAGCAGCTCAAGAGCGCGATGGCCGAACTCGGGCTGAAAACCGAAGAGGTTGTCGTGGTCTCCGGCATCGGCTGCTCGTCGAGGCTGCCCTATTACGTGAACACCTATGGCGTACACGGCATCCACGGCCGCGCCATGGCGATGGCCTCCGGCCTGAAGGCGGCCCGCCCTGACCTCAGCGTCTGGGTCGGCACCGGCGACGGCGACGCGCTCTCCATCGGCGGCAACCACTATATTCATACCGTTCGCCGCAACCTCGACATGAACGTCGTGCTGTTCAACAACGAGATTTACGGCCTGACCAAGGGGCAGTACTCGCCCACCTCGAAGGTCGGCCTGAGAACTGTCACCTCTCCGAGCGGCGTGGTCGATCACCCGATCAACACCATCGCCCTGACCCTCGGCGCTGGCGGCACCTTCGTGGCCCGCGTCATGGATCGCGACGGCAAGCTGATGAAGGAGATCTTCAAGCGCGCCCACGCTCACAAAGGCACCTCGATCGTCGAGATTTACCAGAACTGCCCGATCTTCAACGACGGCGCATTCGGTGCATTCAGCGACAAGGAGCGCAAGGACGATACGACCCTCTACCTCGAACAGGGCAAGCCGCTGGTTTTCGGCGCGAACGGCTCGAAGGGCATCCGCCTCGACGGCTTCAAACCGACGGTCATCGACCTCGAAGCGTCGGGAGTTTCGAAAGACGATCTCTGGATTCACGACGAGAACAACCTCATCAAGGCCAACATCCTGTCACGCTTTTTCGACGATCCGAACAGCACAGAAGAGTTTCTTCCGAGACCTTTCGGCATCTTTTACGTCGAAGACCGCTTCACCTACGAACAGGCTCTGGACGCACAGATCGACAAGGCGCAGGAAAAAGGCGAAGGCACGTTCGAAGAGCTGCTCGCCGGCAACAGCACCTGGACGATCAACTGATCGCACTTCGAAATACCAGCGACAAAAACGTCCCGACTTGTCGGGACATTTTTGTTGAGCACTGACTGGCGTGAGGCCAACAGTGTAGACGAAGTGGACGAAATGGACAAGGAATGAAAAGCAAAAGGCGTAAAAAAAGCCGTCCCGACAAGTCGGAACGGCTTTTTTGCTTTCGCGGTGAAAAACGGTCTTGTCAACTCTCTTCCCACACGCCCATTGAGGAGAACTTCGCGATTCGCTCTTCTACCAGCGTTGCCGGGGTTTTTGGCATCAAGCCCTTCAACTCCTCGATCAGGACTGCCTTGAGCGTTGCGGCCATGGCTTCGGGGTTGTGGTGTGCGCCACCGAGCGGTTCGGTGACGATCCGGTCGATGATACCCTGCGAGAGCAGATCGTCAGCGGTGAGCTTGAGCGCTTCGGCGGCCTGCTCCTTGAAGTTCCAGCTCCGCCAGAGAATCGACGAGCAGCTTTCCGGAGAGATGACCGAGTACCAGGCGTTTTCGGCCATAAGGATGCGGTCGCCGACGCCGATGCCAATCGCGCCGCCGCTGGCCCCTTCACCGATGATGACGCAGATGACCGGCACTTTCAGCGCGGCCATTTCATAGAGATTCCGCGCGATCGCCTCGGCCTGCCCACGCTCCTCGGCTTCGATGCCGGGAAACGCGCCGGGCGTGTCGATGAGCGTGATGACCGGCTTGCGGAACTTCTCGGCCATTTTCATGAGCCGGAGCGCCTTGCGGTATCCTTCGGGCTGAGCCATGCCGAAATTCCGGTAAAGATTCGATTTGGTGTCGCGCCCCTTCTGGTGGCCGATGACCATCACGCTTTGCGAAAAGCCGGTCGCTTCATCCTCAATGCGGGCAAAGCCACCGATGATCGCCTTGTCATCACCGAAATTCCGGTCTCCCGACAGCTCGACGAAATCCTTCGTCATCATGTAGATGTAATCGAGCGTATAGGGGCGTTCCGGGTGACGGGCCAACTGCACCTTTTGCCATCGGGTCAGGTTCTTGTAGATCGTCTTGCGAAGCGACTCGACCTTCGCTTCGAGCGCTTCGATCTCGCGCTTCAGACCCTGGCGGCCCTCCGACATGGAATCGACCTCGCCGCTTTTCAGATAAACCCTCATTTCATTGAGCTTCTCTTCGAGCTCATAGAGAGGTTTTTCAAAATCGAGAACTACTTTGCCGGCCATAGTCTGCTTGCTCCTTAAAAAAAAGTCCATCACTGCACATGCGAATGATGGACCTTGAAAACTCGAATGATGGTATCTTGCGCTCCGGTAATGGCTCAGCCACCAACCTCATCCTTCAGGGCTTTGCCAGGCTTGAACTTGACCACTTTCTTCGCAGAGATGGTGATGGACTCGCCAGTCTGGGGATTGCGACCCTGACGCTCTGCCCTGTCACCGGTGGTGAACGTACCGAAACCAACGAGAGTCACATCGTCACCGCCCTTGAGGGTTGAAGTCACTACATTGATGAACGCATTGACCGCTCTTTCAGCATCAGCCTTGGTCAAACCGGTCTGCTCTGCAATTTGTTCTACTAACTCGGCTTTCGACATAAGAAGTTTACCATTTACGTTGGAGGAAAATCAGCTTACCTGGTTCCAATTACTACTATAAATTCAATTTAAAGACTGACCGACAAACATCCAATTTGTTTTTATCCCTTGTGCCAAGCGGGTCTTGGCTTGTCATTGTTATTCAATCCCGGCTGTGTTATATTATGCGTCTTTAACTTTTCAACTTCGATATTCAGGCTCAGCACTGTATCGCCTATCTGCAAGTCAAATCATGGTTTCTATCAGTAACGTCTCAAGAGGCGCCATCATTCGATGGAATGGGGTTCCACACAGTATCGAAAGTCTCGTGCACCGCACGCCCGGCAACCTTCGCGCCTTCTACCAGGCCAGCATGAAAAATCTCAAAACTGGCCGCAACGTCGAGTACCGCTTCAGCTCCTCCGAACAGGTCGATGTCATCGTCACCGAGAGAAAAAAATACCAGTACCTCTATCGTGACGGTGCCGATTACGTCATGATGGACACTGAAACCTACGACCAGATCCACGTGCCTGAAGTTGCCATCGGCTCTGCCTCCCGTTTTCTCAAGGACTCCGTGATGGTCGATATCGTCTTCGCCGATGACAACTCGATCCTCGAAGTGGAGTTGCCAACCTTCGTCGAACTCGAAGTCACCGAAACCAGCCCGGCCAGCAAGGACGACCGCGCCACCAGCGGCACCAAACCGGCCATCGTCGAAACCGGCGCCGAGGTAAACGTGCCGATGTTCATCCAGACCGGCAGCATCATCCGCATCGACACCAGGAGCGGCGAGTACATGGACAGGGTTAAAAAGTGACTGTTTTGACTGTTATTACCGAATCGCGCGTAAAATCTTAAGACCACAATCATGAACCTCAAGGAAATTCAGCAGCTTATCGAGATCGTCAACGTTTCCTCTCTTGATGAAGTGATCATCAGGGATGGGCAGTCCGAAATCACGCTGAGACGAAACAACTCGAAAGCACAGGCTGTCTTGCCGACCGCTCCTGTCGTCGCGCAACCCGTTCAGGCACCTCAGCCTGCCATGCGTCAGGCCGCGCAGGAGCTCCCTGCCCCGGCTGCCGCCGAACCTGCCGCGAGTGATCTGATCGAAATCCATTCACCCATCGTGGGCACCTTCTACCGCTCACCCTCTCCGGATTCGCTTCCCTTCGTCAACGAAGGCGACAAAGTCAAAGCCGGCGATGTGCTCTGCATCATCGAAGCCATGAAGCTGATGAACGAGATCGAGTCAGAAGTTTCGGGAACCATTGTCGATGTTCTCGTCGAAAACGGACAGCCTGTCGAATACGATCAGGTACTGTTCCGAGTCAAGCCATAACGTCAATCGCACTGCACCTTGTTCAAGAAAATACTCATAGCCAACCGTGGGGAGATCGCCTTGCGGGTCATGCATACCTGCCGCGAGATGGGTATCTGCACGGTGGCCGTCTATTCGACCGCCGACGCCGACTCCCTTCATGTGAGGTATGCCGACGAGGCGGTCTGCATCGGGCCGCCGCTTTCGAGAGAGAGCTACCTGAATATTCCGCGGATCATCGCCGCCGCCGAAGTCACCAACGCCGACGCGATCCATCCCGGCTACGGCTTCCTGGCCGAAAACGCCGATTTCTCGGAAGTTTGCCACTCCTCGAACATCAAGTTCATCGGCCCATCGGCTGAGATGATCAACAAGATGGGCGACAAGAACACCGCCAAATCGACCATGATCGCAGCGGGAGTGCCGGTCGTGCCCGGAAGCGAGGGATTGGTCGAGGATGTGGCCCACGCCATCGAAACCGCCAAAAAGATCGGCTATCCGGTCATCATCAAGCCGACGGCTGGCGGCGGCGGCAAAGGCATGAGGGTGGTCTATGAAGAGGCCCAGCTCGAAAAGAACCTCAAAACCGCGCAGAGCGAAGCCGGCATGGCCTTCGGCAACAGCGGCGTCTACATCGAGAAGTTCCTCGAAAACCCGCGTCACATCGAAATCCAGATTCTGGCCGACCAGCACGGCAACGTCCTGCACCTCGGCGAGCGTGACTGCACCGTGCAGCGCCGCCACCAGAAGCTGATCGAGGAGACCCCGTCACCAGTGGTCAGCGACGAACTTCGCGCGGAGATGGGCGCGGCAGCCATAGCGGCGGCCAAGGCGATCAACTACGAAGGCGCCGGCACCATCGAGTTCCTGCTCGACAAGCACAAGAAGTTCTACTTCATGGAGATGAACACCCGCATCCAGGTGGAGCATCCGGTCACCGAGCAGCGCTACGACGTCGATCTCGTCCGCGAGCAGATCCACATCGCCGCAGGCGGCAGCCTGGAAGGAAAAACCTTCGAGCCACGAGGTCACTCCATCGAATGCCGCATCAACGCCGAAGACCCCGAACACATGTTCAGGCCGTCACCAGGTGAAATCCAGGTGTTCCACACACCCGGAGGCCCCGGAGTCCGGGTCGACTCGCACTGCTATACGAGCTACGTCGTGCCATCGAACTATGACTCGATGATCGGCAAGCTCATCGTCACGGCGCATAACCGCGACGAGGCTATAGCCCGCATGTCGAGAGCGCTGGACGAATTCATCGTCATGGGTATCAAGACCACCATCCCCTTCCACAAACAGGTCATGCATGACCCGGTTTTCAGAAGCGGAGAGTTCGACACGAGCTTCCTCGACAGCTTCAGGTTCGAGAAATAAGCACGCTTCAGGTTGACCCGCTTTTGACAATCAGCTATTATGCCCTGTAAACTCACTGGTAATCAGATACCGGCCGTTTGCAGGGCTTCCTTTTGTCATATTTCCCGTTGCCTCGTTCATGAATGCTCAAAAAGTTGCCAGAACCGGCACTGAAAACTCCGAAGCATGACGAAAAACCAAATGAACAACAAGACTGACTATCACTGCCACTTGCTTCCAGGAATCGATGATGGACCGCAAACCATCGATGAATCAATCCGGATGTCAAAACTGCTCAGCAATGCGGGATACGCCGCTGTACACTGCACCCCGCATTTGATAAAAACTCTTTATGATGCCGATAACCACACCGTAAGGCACGCCATCAAAGCGTTACAGCAGAAACTGGACGAGGAAGGCATTCCTCTTCATCTGCTCAGCGGCCGGGAATACTACCTCGACAACCATTTTCACGAGTTTCTGGAAGACCTCATGCCTCTTGAAGGCACAAACTATCTGCTTATCGAGTTCCCGCCCGACACCTATCCGGGAATGATTCAGGACACCTTCTCAGCAATCCTGCGAAAAGGCCTTATTCCTATGGTTGCCCATCCCGAGCGTTACTGCTCTTTGAACGACTATCAGAAAAAAAAGACTTTTGGCATTTTTCACCGAAAGCATCGAAGTGAAAGAATCAAACCCGATAACATTTGCAAACAGACTGAATTGCTCGAGCACCTTTCCAGCATAAACTGTGCTTTTCAATGCAACCTTGGCAGTTTCATAGGAGCCTACGGCAAAACAATCCAAGAAACCGCCATGCGTCTCAGAGCCCAGGGAATCTGCACGCACTACGGCACTGATGCTCATTCACCCGAAATCCTTGAAAAAATCTTTGAAGTCACAACCAACGGTCATTGACCTGCTGTTGCAGCTTAATAAGCTTTTGCCGCACAAGTGTTTATCCAATAAATTATCAGACAGCAGCAAATTTCAACCCTTATCGAAAAAACAGCCGCCTGTATGATTTCGATGTGATGTTAAAACAGCACTGTTTATCAGACGAACATTTTATCTTTCAGCTTTTGAACGGATAAAATAAAAATTTTATATGTAGCGTATTCATTTTCATAGTCGCGCATATCGTAATATCAAAAAAATACTAATGATAATCGGAAGAGAAAATAAAGCCATAAAAAACAAATAAATTTTGCTCGACAAACGACGCAAAAAATCCAACTTATAAAGTCGCCCTGAATAAACTCCCAATACATATCCTACAAGCAATGCAATAATAATCGCCCAGGTCGGCAAAATATTCCAAAGCAAATAGTTCTCAAAAAACAATAAACCAAAAATGAGAGCTGCCATTGAAAATATATAGAGTTTCTCTAACAGATAAGGCTGATAAGGGCTTTCATATGGGTCTATCTGGACTCCATTCTTTTTTAACTGGGGCACTAACCTGGGGATCCATAATTTACCATTGATCACTCGCATTGCCGCCGTTAGTATCAGCATGGCGGCCACAATAGAAAGCGAGAGCAGTCCACTCAAACCTATTCGTCTATAAAGCGTTTTTTTCACATCTTCTTTATCGGGTAGCGGTAATGAAGCAAGCGCGTTTTCCCCAACAACTGGCTTTGCATACTCACCAAAATAGCTGATTTTTGACCTATTGACCATGTCAGCCATTGATCTTTTTATAGCTGCATTACGGTTCTGTGCCGTTAATGCCATACCCGCTGTCTGCACTGCTGCATCGCCGACAAGTGGTAACGGCACCGTGGATTCGAGCATCAAAATCATTGAATACTTGTTTCCTACACGCACCACCTGAGGTTTTTCAGAGCTCAATTTTATCAAAATCCCAAGGATTGCAGGCTGGATCTGATCAGAGGTTAGGGCTTTCTGTTTGTGTTGAAACTGTACGTTTTTTGCTCTTAATTCATCAAGAAGCTGATTTAGCGAAAAACCTTTATCAGCCTTTTCATCAAGAGCTTTCAGTAGTGGCTCGTTAACATCCGGAATAATCACTTCATCATATACCAGAAACTTCCGATTGACAAACAGATTAGGATTATTAGCCACGACCTCCCTGGCGGCTTCAGGAGATACCGTTGGTACTTTTCCGCCAATCTCTCTCTTGGCAAATTCTGCCAAAACTCTGCGACGAGCATCATGCATTGCCAAGGAAAAATCCGGAGATTTGTCGAGCTGCATCTCACGAGCTTTTTGAGCAAGCAATTCAGTACGAACAATATTCCCCAGAATCAGACGACGCTGATTCTCGTCAAGCTGTTCATTTGCAGCAACACCTCCTGATATTTTATAAAGGTAATCAACTTCAGCCTGAGTAATCTCGACACCATTAACAACAGCTGCAATACGTCCATTGCCATCATCAATACTTCCACGGGAACATCCCGAAATTCCTGCAAGCAAGAACAGAAGAAAAACAGATGATATATATTTCATAAGATGATCTTGAAAAGAATTTTTAATTTTTTCTTAACGAAAGAAAACCTCTCCAATCTCAATATTTTTTTTCAGCAACAGTATACTCATCACCCAAAAATCAAGCTAAACAACACGTCATAATCCTGTAAGTAATTTGAGATCCGCAGGCGAAAGCATTTGCAGATACTCAACGAGATATTGTACTGGCGCATCGGATGACCGATCAGCCACTGAGCGCATACTGGATACACGAACCATCACATTATCCGGTATTTTTCCGAATAAAAGATGAATCATCCGCACCATTTTCAATATTCTATGAGAAAGACGATGATCTATTTGATCAAAACCTGTTCTGTTTTGTTCCGGTTGCCCGCCAGACAAACGCCAATAATATACATCTTCTACACTGCTACGCCTTGGATCACTGGCCTCGAAGCTTGTCAAGTCAAGCTTTCTGCCTCTGATCATAAGAGTTCTGTCTGACGAGACATTCACAGTAGCTCCTTGAGAAGAATAACACAACTGCTGAATATGGCCAGCCCGCCTGATGCCATCCCGGCTCCATGTCATAACGATAGTCACCGTTTGACCATTATCATGCTGATAGCTCCTTGCTGTAATGAGATCATAATCCCGCTCAGCTGATTTTTTCCAGGCTGGATTGCTAACAAAGCTATCTACAGAATGCCAATGAGCCGGATGAATACTGATCAATCGCTCAAGGTCAGGCCGTTCCGCATATATTTTCTTATGTTGTCCCCAAAAAATCAACAACTGTGCCATCACAAGCAACATACCGAACAGCAATGACATGAGATGGTATCGGTTTAATTTCATGCACACGCTTTCATTCAGATTTTTTTAGAGATATTTCCGGCAACTGAAAACAATAAAAAATCTATCAATGCAAACAAGGCGAGAGCAAGCACAAAGACAAAAATACCAGCAAAATCATGAAACAAACCTTGAGCAAATGTTTCACCAATATACCAGGTAGCCAATACAAGCATGATTACTCTTATCGTATTGGTAACCACGGCAATCGGAATAACCAATGCCACGAGTAAGGCGATATGCCACGGTTTTCTCTGAACCCCTTCTCGCAAGTAAAGAAGCGACAAGGCAAAAAGTGAAAAAATAGAATTCATGCCCGAGCAGGCGTGTGCCACTTCTGCAGAGTAAGGTCCAAAATAGAGAATAACGCCATGAGCCGCTATCGGCATCAGAGTGAAATTTAACAGCACTGCCGTTACTGATGCAATGTTAACAGCCAAACCTGAAGACAAGGTTTCGGCTGCAAGTCGCCCCAAAACGACAAGAACCGTACCAGAAAGACCAATAAACGATGCCGACCGTAAATATTCAGGTGGCGAGAGTGCCATCACCAGGGCTGATGCCATGATGAAAAGTCCCCATACCTCAAGAATCATAACCGGAAAAAGCTGGCCTAAAACATAAATGAATAATCCGAAACAAAATATTGCAAACCCATACCCTAGATGCCCTATACCTTCACCCCGGATTGATGCCATGATACTATTTCTCTCAATCCACAATACCGCTGCAATCATAGCATATAACAGCACATCATCGCTTTTACCAAAATTTTGATTAAAAAATATGTACACCACTACAGACTGTACCGCCATTAATGCATAAAGCAACCAAGGTAACCAAGTAACCTGAACGCGATATTTCATAAACAGACTCTGCGTAGATTTTTCTAAGCGTGAAAAAAATCAGAAATACGCTCTATAACCAATATTAACTCTTCGCCTTATGATACTCTCAATAAGATTTATACCGCCACTTGTTTTTTATCAAAAATTTCATAAAATAAAGTTTTTTCTTGATAAATAAATCTATCAAGAAAATAAATGCGATTTTTTCTGCAACTTGATCCAGCAGTGTATCGCACCGGGATTTTGAGTTCTTGAATCCTCAACTCAACCAAGAAAACTATACGAAATGAAAACGAAGGGATTCACTACCGAATAGATCATCGACGTTCTAAAGGAGGCGAACAGTGGCATCTCGATCAAAGTTCAACGGTATGGCCATCAACGAAGCCCAGTAACTGAAAGAACTGTAAAAAACCAGCGAATGAAAAAAATCTGGCCAATGACAAGGCGCTTGACCTTCTTCCTTCCTTGTTTGCCCTTTAGCCCTTTATCTATGATAGAACTTTAAAAGCCCTACAAGCTCACGAATCGAATTGATCCATATTGATGGGGCAGCTATTGGAGGCAAACCCATTCCGCTCTGATCGTGAATAGTATTATCACCTCGTATACCTACTGTAACCCACCCCAAAGCGTTTGGAGCAATAAAGTCTTTTTGCGGATTATCACCTATATAATAGTAAGTATCCGCAGAATAATTCTTCATAATAATATGAAATCGTTCAGCGCCAGGCTTTTCCGATTGATATTCTTCTGAAATATAAAAATCTAAGCCGTTCAGGCCTAGAGCTTTGAGTTTTTTCCTCTGTGATATGGCGCGCCCATCCGTCAAGATCACAACACTTTTTACCATCGCCTTAATTATACCAAGTGCTTCCTCGGCATCACCATCCAGCACAATATCCGGGTCATGTAAACGATACACCCATAGAAGAGAATTTTTTACCTCAGGCGGGAGACGCAATAACTTGCAGGCTTCTCCAAAAATATCATTCACCCCTTGATTGCGCCACTGCAAGAGCATTTCCAATAAATCCTTTCCATAGAGATGGTCAAGTTCTTTGGCTACTGCTCTTATTCCTGATGTTTGATAATCAAATTCCTGATAAAGAGTATCATCAAGGTCGAAAACAACAACAGAATTTATTTTTTTCAACTCAAGCACGAACAATTACTTTTGCGTCATAACGAAGCATCATCAAATTCGGCACCCAATCATCAAAAAAACAAATTTCTCTATCCAATAAATATTCATCGATTAACCAACCCGGATAGTTAGCTCCAGCGCTATATGAGAGAGGATATCCGCCACCAAATCGAGGGTTCATTTCGAGCGCATAAAACTGCTCGTCATCAGGCTTAGCAAATAACTGAAAGGTTATACAACCTCGAGCTCCCTGAAGCAATGATAAACGTGGCAAAAGGTACTCATAAACCTGATGCCTTCTGGTCACCCCTTTACTCACTTCTCCTGCACGTACTTCCAAACGCTCACGAGGCACAAGACAACAGAGTTCTCCTGAGCGGTTATAGTAGGCATCAACAGTAAACTCAGTAAATGAACGGTCTATGAGTTGTTGAAATATCAGGCTTTCGTCATCAAGCATGGATTGCGTCAACTGATCAGAAGAATAAACAGCAGACACCCCGATGCTGCAACTGCCATTAAATGGTTTTGCAAAACACGGAAAGCGAATTGCATCACGAGTATACATTTCCGGGTACGACAACCCGATATTGTCGAATAAATGAGCAGTTTTTCGTTTATCCCTGCAAAACCCAATAAGCTCTGATGAAGAGAGAATCAAATGAATGCCGTTTTCAGCGAATCGCTGCTTAACCATTGCAAGAGGAAGCAGTTCTGTGTCGATTGTTGGAACAACAAGACCAATATTATTAGTCAAACACAAATCGATCAATGTTTCAGCATAATCAACTGCTGTTACTCTCGGCACAAGAAAACCAGCATCAGCAATATTACAAGCAGCTGATAAATCAGGATTCATATCAGCAGCAAAAATACGCCCCTGTGGAAAGCGGCATTTTAACTCCCGAGAAAAAGCCTGAACAAGCTCCACCCGTCTCCCTGCCGATAAAATGAGTACATTTCGCATAAAATCAGTTCTTGTTTCCTTCAAAAAAAGGCATGGTCTCTGTTTCGTTATGATTAATCCCTTTACGCAACACGACATTCAACATGGTCATCGCGAGTATCTTTATATCCACCCACAGCGACCAGTTATCGACATACCAGACATCATACCTGAACTTCTCTTCCCAGCCGATGGCATTACGGCCATTTATCTGTGCCCATCCGGTCATCCCCGGTTTCACCTCATGCCGACGGTTCTGTTCAGGAGAATACCGCGGCAGGTACTCCATCAGAAGAGGACGCGGACCGATAAGACTCATATCGCCTTTCAGCACATTGATCAACTCCGGAAACTCGTCGAGGCTGGTCGCACGAAGAAACCTGCCGAGCGGGGTCAGGCGTTCATGATCTGGCAACAGATTGCCAGCAGAATCCCGGTCATTCGTCATTGTACGAAACTTGTACATTCTGAACGGCTTGCCATGCTTTCCCGGCCTGATCTGCGTAAAAAACAGCGGACTGCCATGAAAAATCCTGACCAGCAAAGCAAGAACCAGCAAAAACGGCAGAATAACGAGAGTACCAGGAATCGTGAGCAGCAGATCGAAAAAACGTTTGGCCATACAACAACTTATTTTGCTAACTGTCTGAAAATAGCGGCAAACTTCTGAACCCCTACCTTCAGCGATAACTGCGACTGGTAATACTGTTTACTCCGTTCCGCCATGGCATTTCGCTCCAAAGAGCTTAGCGAACAGAGCGTCACTGCCGCATCAGCAATCGATTCAGGATTCTCCGGCTCAGCAATAACGCCGCAGCCGGCAGCGTTCACCAGATCGGCTACATCTCCCTCAACGGCCATAAGCAGCGGCTTTCCAACCGCCATATAAGCTTGCGTTTTGGAAGGTATAGTTATAGTAAACAATGGGTCTTTCCTGAGATGAACCAGAAGAGCATTGGCCTTACTGAGAACAGCTCCAACTTCAGCCATCGGCACTGCCTTAAGAAAACGCACATTATCCAGACGCTTTTCTTGGGCAACCGTTTTCAGGTTATCGACCTCAACGCCTCCGCCAATGAACACAAAGCAAATCTCCGGAACCTTTTTCTGAACGATCTCTGCCGCAGCAAGCACGGCATCCAGAGCCTGGGCTTTCCCCATATTACCGGCGAAAACAATGGAA
This sequence comes from uncultured Chlorobiaceae bacterium, assembly GCA_964476855.1. GTDB lineage: Bacteria > Bacteroidota > Chlorobiia > Chlorobiales > Chlorobiaceae > Chlorobaculum. The sequence goes on along the minus strand of CAYZCF010000015.1, from coordinate 8,227 downwards.
AACCTGTCTGAAGCTGGAAAACCGATCGGAGCCTCACCATCCGGATTACCTATCGATGCTTCATCGCACCAATTGTAAATCACCTCTACCTTACGCTCAGGAACGCCGCGCTCAACGAGCAGCCGCCGGAACCCCGGAGAAAGCACGACAATATGATCGACAGAACGGTAAACCGCCTGGCAGATTCCTGCGACAACCTCCAGCACACGCGAGTTTGAGACCATTCCGGTAGCACGCAAAGTATCGGGCCACATGTCCTGAATATCGTAGACAACAGGAACCCTCCTGAACAAACGAATGAGAGATGCCGCAATGCCGACCGTCAGTGGTGGATGATAGGCATAAATCACATCCGGCCTCTTTGCCCTAAAAACTCCATAAAAAAGGGCTGAAGCCGAAAAACTTACATAATTCACGATGCGCCCCAGAGCATTCTGACTATGGCTCGGGTAAAGCGGTAGACGGGTTACCTGAACTCCGTCAATGACTTCTCGCTGGAGCCATCGTATTCTGTAACCGGGATATAGCTTTCCACCCGGATAATTCGGAAACCCGGTAACGACCTCGACCTCAAAACCCTGCCCGAGCAGTTCTCTGGCAAAAACCAGACCTTTGAACGTAGGCTCAGGTTCAAACCACTGAGTCAACAATAAAACACGCACATGAATACACTTAATACTTTTTCCACACCACCCGGTTCACATAACCGGTATAGCTCAGTATAATCCTGAGCACCTTGTCCGAAACATTCGGCATTGAATAATCGGCGACCTGTCGCAATCCGCGCTTTTCACCGCGTGGCTGTGTATCAAGAATCGACAAGGCTTGCATGACGAGATCAACATCAAGCCCGACCATCATCACGCTCGCCTCTTCCATACCTTCTGGCCTCTCGTGCGCCTCCCGGATATTGAGTGCGGGAAAATTCAGAATCGAGGACTCCTCCGTAATGGTGCCACTATCCGACAGCACGGCCCTGGCATGCATCTGCAGATGCACATAATCAGAAAAACCGAGCGGCTTGAGCAGTTCGACCCGCTCGTCAAACGTAACGCCTTCTGCTTCTACCCGTTTTCGCGTACGCGGATGGGTCGATACGATCACCCTCTTGCCCGTCTTCTCTGCAAGCGTGTTCAGGATTTCAACGAGGCGCAAGAAGTTGCGGCTCGACTCGATATTCTCCTCACGATGCGCGCTCACGACGAAGTACTCCCCATGCTCCAAAGCGAGACGCTGAAGCACATCTGAACGGTCGATCTTGTCGCGATAATGCGTAAGCACCTCAAACATGGGGCTTCCGGTCTTGATAATCCGGTCGGCAGGCAGTCCTTCGGCAAGAAGATACTCGCGAGCAATATCGCTGTAGGTCAGGTTGATGTCTGCCGTATGATCGACAATCCGGCGGTTGATCTCCTCGGGAACCCGCTGATCGAAACAACGATTGCCAGCCTCCATATGGAATACCGGTATCTTCCTGCGCTTTGCCGGGTAAGCAGCGAGACAGGAGTTCGTATCACCGAGAATCAACAGCGCATCCGGTTTTTCCAGCGCCATCACACTGTCGGCTTTCGCAATGATCAGTCCGACGGTTTCCGCTGCTGTAGAGCCTGCCGCTTCGAGAAAATGGTCGGGCTTGCGAATATCGAGATCGTCGAAAAATATCTGGTTCAGTTCGTAATCGTAATTCTGGCCGGTATGCACCAGAACATGATCGGTATGCTCATCGAGCTTTGCCAGCACCCGCGAAAGCCGGATGATCTCCGGACGGGTACCGACAATGGTCATTACTTTAAGCTTTTGCAATTTTGAATTTTAAATTATGAATTATGGATTTGAAGAGATCATGGATTTTGAATTCTACTACCTTAGTAAAGGTTTTATAAAACAATCCAAAATCAAGAATTCAGAATTCAGAATTCTCAAAAACTTTGAGAAAGAAGGTATCGGGCTGCTCGGGATTGAACATTTCCGATGCCCAAAAGAGCGTAACCAATTCACCCTGGCCAGTGTTGGTGATATGATGCGTATAGCCTGGCGGTATATCCACAACACTGAATTTCTTTCCTGAAACGCGATGCTCGATAATTTCGTCACTATCGATACGGCGGAACCGGATGACCGCCTCTCCCTCCACCACCATGAACTTTTCCGTTTTCGTATGATGATAGTGGTTGCCGCGCGTTATCCCCGGCTTTGTTCGTGAAACGAAAATCTGGCCGAATGTGCGGCTTTTCATCATCTCCGCGAGACAACCGCGCTCATCAGACCTTATCGTAAGTGGATACGCAAATTCCTCTCCATCCAGATACGAGAGATAGGTTGCATAAAGAGACTTTACGAAAACACTCTCGAATCCTGGCATTTCAAGAGTTTCTCGCGATTTTCGGAAGGAGGTTATCAGATCGGCAAGTTCTCCCAGCGATATGGGATACCCCGTGAGTTCCGGAGCGAAAGAGAAGCCTTGCTGAGCTTTTGTGTCGTCGTCCATAATCTCACGAACCAGCGCATTGACCACATCATCGATGTAGGTAAGCTCGATCACCTTTGAGGGGTCAGAGATGGAAATCGGCAAGCCGTGAGCGATGTTGTGACAAAATGTTGCGGTCACAGAATTGTAGTTCGGCCTGCACCATTTACCGAACAGGTTTTTGAACCGATAAACAACGGCTTTCGCTCCACTGTTTTCGGCATACTCGCGGATAGTCTCTTCGGCCTGAAGCTTGCTCTGTCCGTAAGGATTGTCGCTCTCGGCCTGTATCGACGAAGCGAGTACGATCTTTGCGAGCTTGCCTGATCGAGCCAACAATGAACAGATGCTTTCCGTCAACCCGGCATTGCCGGTCATGAACTCCTGTTCGTTCTTTGGCCGATTGACGCCAGCGAGGTGCACAACAACATCGACATCGCTCAGCATCCGTTCGAGATCGGCAAGAGAATTGGCAATATCGAACTCATGGAGCTGAACACTCTCCATCGACCGCAAAACCGAACACAGATTTTTACCTACAAACCCGTTCGAGCCTGTTACTAAAACTTTGATGATTTTGGATTCTGAATTTTGAGTTTTGGATTCAGGGATTACAGACATTTAAAAGAAGATTTAAAATTCTATATTATGGAACTTGAATTACTCTAACTTCCAGAGCACTAATTGGTTATTTTTTCAACAATTCACAATTCAGAATCCAAAATCAATTTTCATAAATAAAGCTTTAGGCTGTTTTTACGGATGTTGTTTTCACTATTGAAGTAAGGATATTAATCAGGCATTCAGATTCCTGAATCAGATGGATGAGGTGTTCAGTATCAAGAGTATTGCTATCACGAAGCAGATGTAGCCAGTAACGTGCTTCCCGTGCCTCTTTGGATGCAATGGACATTTTTGAAAGAAAATCAGCTCTGCTTTGACCTGCAAGTGCTTCTTCAACATTTGCGCCGATACTCGTTCCAGCTTTAAGCAGCTGCTTTGACATCACATACTCTTTCTCTGCCACAAGTATCTTATAAAGATCGATAATGCTCAATGCAAACCGATAACTTTTATCTTTAATCAAATTCTCTTTCATAGCATTCCGAAGTCTTCCTGCCTAATAATTCAAAATCAAGAATCCAAAATTCAAAATCTCTTTTCTTCACCTCATAGCTCAACCCGCTCCCCGTTCATTGCCTTTTGAACGCACTCAAGCGTCACCAAGAGTTCGCACATGCTATCGACATCGAGCAACGGTATATTGTGGGAATTATAATCCTCTTTCAGCGATACCTCTTCGCGTCCTTCGCTGAAGTACGCCTCGTAATTCAGATCGCGGTTGTCTGCGGGAACACGGTAATAACCGCCAAGATCCTCGGCAACAGCAAGTTCTTCACGAGTCAGAAGGCTTTCGTAGAGTTTTTCACCATGTCTTGTTCCTATGATAGTAACAGGAACATCGCTTTTCATGAGCTGCTTGAGCGCAAGAGCAAGGGTTTCAATGGTAGCGCTCGGTGCCTTTTGCACAAACGTGTCACCGGGATTACCGTTGGTAAAAGCATAGAGCACAAGATCGACGGCATCGTCGATGCTCATCATGAAACGGGTCATGTTTGGATCAGTAACCGTCAATGGACGGCCATCCTGAAGGTACTTGAGGAACAGAGGAATAACCGAACCCCTGCTGGCCATGACATTGCCATAACGAGTCACATTAATCACGGTGCGCTCCCCAGACACGCGAGACTGTGCAACTGCAACCTTTTCCATCATCGCTTTTGAAATACCCATGGCGTTAATGGGGTAAACCGCCTTGTCGGTACTGAGCACTATGACTCGACTGACTCCAGCTGCTGTTGCCTGGGTAAGAACATTATGCGTGCCAAGAGCGTTCGTACGTAACGCTTCAACCGGAAAGAATTCGCATGACGGAACCTGCTTCAAAGCCGCCGCATGGAAAACATAATCAACGCCTCCCATTGCGTCTCGAACACTATCGGCGTTGCGCACGTCTCCGATATAGAATTTCAGCTTTGGATTGGCATACTCTTTACGCATGTCATCCTGTTTTTTCTCGTCACGGCTGAAAACACGAATTTCTGCTATGTCAGTTTCAAGAAATCGACGAAGTACCGCGTTACCGAATGTACCAGTACCACCGGTTATAAGAAGTGTTTTGTTTTTGAACATGTCTTCTTGTTTTACTTTGATGTCTTTAATTTTGTTTGACTTTGTAAATCAAGGAACACGGATTATAGTGATTTTATCCGCATTCACCTCTTATAGTTACGTCATCTTTGCGTCTGTTTACTCAGCATCTAAAAGCGTCTTTGAAATAATTATTAATTAACTAAATCCTTTTCAAAATCAGGTAGCTAATATTTGGGAAAAGTAAAATCATAATAGCAATTAGTTTCACTTTATAAGATGGAAATTTTAGCATCTTGAAACAATGTGTTTTAGCGTCAAAGCATTTAAGTAAATATTTGTACTCATTTTTGTCGATCAATTTGGCACCAGAGTGAAAAACACCCAATACCCATCGAGACAATAAATATCTTTTAGTAAGCTCAGTCGACGCAGTACTTTGAAAATAATTTTCCTGTATTTTTTTAAACTCTGAATACCCTTTAACGACGGCATTTAGCTTTGTGGAGCTCATTATTGAGCCTGAACGTTTAAGATAATTATATAAAGGCTTACGGATATTCACTACCTTTTCAACACTTAGCAACATTTCCCATATAAACAATTGATCTTCAGAAAAGGGTATCTTTTTAAAATATAAATTATTCCTCTTATACCACTCGGCATTGTATAAAGTACCCGGAGCTAAAATGACTTTTTTACGAATTAAAAAACCATCCTGAATTTCACTTCTTGATAAATATTGAAATCCGTTATTGTATGATGCTTCTTTAAATTCATTTCCAATCGTCACAATCTGATAATCTGTAAAAACAAAATTGATATCGTTATTCTGCACAACGACCCTATTCATCAACTCGAATGTATCTGGCTGTAAAGTGTCATCGCTATCTAAAAAAAGCAACCATTTACCACTCGCCCTTTTTACGCCATTGTTTCGACTCTCCCCTTGCCCGCAATTTTTTTGATGTACGATTCTATAGCTAATTGATTTTCTACGTAATAAATTTTGAGCTATATCGACAGCATTGTCTCTTGTTTCGTCATCAACTAAAATAACTTCAAAGTCTTGAAATGTTTGCTGAGCCAATGATAATATAGTGTTCGAGATATATTTTTCTGTATTATACACTGGCATAATTACAGATATAAATGGTTGATCTTTTATGCTCATACTATATTTTTTGGATCATTTTTTGAGTAACATTAATTCTGGGAATAAACCAGTAGTTTATAAAAAAAGAATGCCATACTCCTGAAGGAATTGTTGAGAATGACATTCTATAACCGTATTTTGTTACTTCTTTGACGTTACTGAATGAAACAGCGACAAGTGAACCATAAGGAAATGCAAAGAACTCAACCGGCATTTTAATTATTTTTTCCAATGCAAGCTTAGAATCAAGCAGCTCTTTGGCACATTCCTTTTTTGTCAGATTTCGAAAAAACATATGATGCACTCCATGCGAGCCAACTGTGCATAATTTATTTTGAGACATTTCCAACAACTGCTTTTTGGTAATATATCCAGGTGTATCTAATAAACTGACGTTAACAAATAAAGTAAATGGAATGTTATTAGCAATCAATAATGGAAAAGCCCAATGATAAACAGAATCATAAACATCATCAAAGGTTATCACATATTCCCCATTAAAGTTATTATTTTTAAAGCAGGCGCAAAATTCCTCTATCCCAATGACATTTCCATTTATTTTTATCTTATCTAACAGGAAATTAAAATTACTTGATGTTAATTGCAGCAGCTCAGGCATTACACTGTCTGAAACAATTTCATGTAACATCAGAATTTTTATCCTTTTAGGATGAAAATTCTGAATGAAGGCATAAAATAGATTTATACCCTTATTAAACATTTTCAAAAAAAGGTACTTCAAAGCTAATCCAATAAAGATTTTAATACTTTCAATTGATATTTAGGATTGTATTTTTCATCAATAATCCAGTAGCATTTTTTTCTAATAACTTCTCTTTCGATATCATCCTTAAACCATTCAAATATTGTTTGCGCCAATGAATCAACATTATTGTGCTTAAAAAACAAACCTGTTTTACCAAGCTCTATAGCTTCAAATTCTGGCATTTGATAAGAGAAATTATCATGCGTTATAACCGGTGTCCCGAATGAAAGAGAATGGATAGCTGTTAATCCAACATTTCCTGGCGAAACGCACAAGTCAGCGTTGTAAATCATATTTGCCAAGGTCGTCTCATCAAAAGACTCACCAAAAAACCAAATATTGTCCTTCAAATCGCATGCTTCAGTTAATTCTAATAATTCTTGCTTTACTTCTCCATCACCTATAAAAGTCGCATTTATATTAAACGATTTTTTTTTGAGAAGTTGCATTGCAAGAATCAACATATCTAATCTTTTTTCTTTTGTCAATCTTCCTACAAAGACTATATTTTTGTTTTGATTTTTAAAATGCTGGGTATAACATACCGAAAATAAATTCGTCTGTCTGTGTTTTAGATGCTTCTCGTAGTCAAGTGAATTGTAAATAACATGGAGCTTGTCTGGATTAGCTATTTTATTTGCTATCATTAATTTTTTGGCATAGTTCCCATAAAGTAAAACATTATCAGACAACCCATAATATATTTTTTTCACGAAATCTTCTAAAAAACTCTCTTTCCCATAATACCCATGAGTCCAAAGAATAGTTTTAGTTTTTTTTTTCCTAAACCGACACATTAAAAGAATATACCAACTTGTTAAATCTCTGACATCTCCAGCAAAAATAAGGTTGTCGAAGCTAAATAACTTTTTTTTGTCAGTATTCGAAAAATAGTACATCCCCCAAAAAATACTTTTTTCTTTCCCAAAAAAAGTACAGTTTCGTAATAGCGAATAATCAGCTTTTTTTAGGTTTATCGAAGTTTCGCATGGGAAGATAAATCTTACATCAAGTTCCTTTTCTAAAAGCTTATAAATGGGCATTCTGTAAGATGGGGCATATCTGAAAATCAAACAAGTTATCATTTGTATGTATAAAGTATCTTACTGAAAAGATTTATCGAAATCATGTACTCTGAACACCGTCCTACGTGCTATGACTTCTGCTACGATAAAATGTAATAATATGCTGTCACATGCTCTGCCACTTTGAAATCAACTACCCCGCAGCAAGCTAAGTGGAATGAATTCATCTTGGATCGTTACTTTCTCGAAGCAAGCTTCGGGGAATTCGAACGGTAGAGATTAAATGAAGCGAAATTAAGAATCTATTTTTTCCCGAAGTATTAATACATATCTCGCTTCTAAAGAAGTGCCAATGGATGGGAGAACAATCTCTTATGTCCAGACGAAAGCCAATATTAGTTTGACTAACCTAACCCATAATCTGATGCGTTGAGCGTAGCTCAACGAAAATTAATATGAGGATAACAACACCCAATCATTGCTGAAATACTTTTTTCTGCGCCATGACATAGAAGAACATTTTTGACAGGTCTTTTGCATTTTGTAGATATTTTCTGGAATAGCGATCTTTCTAATTACTCTTTTTTTAGCGGCAAAGAATCCCTTGATATGTATTCATAAGTATCTTGGCGAACAGTTATCTTACAAAGAAGCGATAACAC
>CAYZCF010000014.1:0-28385 GCA_964476855.1 uncultured Chlorobiaceae bacterium | reverse complement strand
ACGAATCCTCGATTTCAAAAAATCTGTCCAGTAAGATGCTTTAGAATACAAATGAGCCGATCAGGAAGCGATTGCGGGAGTTGGCCGACGAACGAAAACGTTGGGGCTATCGACGGCTGCATTACCTGTTGCGACGAGTGGGCTCCCAGATCAATCACAAGCGAACGGAACGACTGTATCGGGAAGAACATCTGATGCTTCGTGTCAAACGTCGTCGGAAGATGGCTGCAGAAAGCCGGGTGGCGCCACCACCGCCGGAACGCTGGAATCATTGTGGGGCGGCCATGGACTTCATGAGCGACAACTTGTATAACGGTCGCCGTTTTCGGGTGCTCAATGTGCTGGACAGCTACAGCAGGAACTATCTGGGATTCGAGGTCGATACGTCAATCAACGGTAATCGGGTATGCAGCGTACTGGAAAGCATTGCCTGGTTCAAAGGTATGCCGGAAATGATCACGGTCGATAATGGCCCTGAATTCATCGGCAAGGCACTCGATGCCTGGGCGCATCGTCACGGAGTGAAACTGGTGTTCAACCGACCGGGCAAACCCGTCGACAATACCTACATTGAGAGCTTCAACGGCAGGCTTCGGGATGAATGCCTGAACGTGAACTGGTTTATGAGTCTGGATCATGCCCGGGAGGTTATCGGGCAATGGCAGGAGGATTACAATTCCATCCGGCGGTACAGTTCGTTAGGACGGTTGACACCGGAAGCATTTCTGGTTCAGCAAACGGATTTTGCCAAGAATAAGTGGGCTTATAGACGGGGGCACGTCCTAATCAAATATCATTTATCCGTGATCCCATCTATTGAAATAACGACTCGGGGTTAGAAGAAATTGTACCGCATTCCAAGCATGACTTTACTTCCTCCAAATGAAAGCTTTGCATCGTCTCCCAACTCAACATTTCCCGTGTTGAAATAACGGTAGCCTAAATCAATATCCACATTATTCGTCACCTTTATACCTACTCCGGCTCCAAGTTGCCAGGCAAACGCAGTTTTGTCGTATGAACTTTCATATTTTACGCCATTATCTGTGAACGAAACTTCCATATCCAAAAATGCTGCTCCAAGACCTCCCATAAGGTAAGGAGTGAATAGCCCGTTCATTTCATAATCGGCGTACAGATTATACATGACGGTAATTGCTGATGCCTTCATTGCAAGGTTGTCAATATCGGCGCTTAAACCCCATTGTTCAAGGACATCTTGCGTTACGTTCTCAAGGGTAGCCATATCTGAACCCAGCATCTTGTCGACATCATTGGATTGGTATCCTACGGCGATTTCCCCACGAAGCATACCTTCACTTGTGCCAACAGCACCTTCAAGAGCATACCCATTTTTGTATTCGAGGGCGTCGTTCCACTTTGTCGTAATGGACGCCGCCGAATCAACCTCTATATTGCTGTTATTTACAAGGCTTAAGCCGGCTGAAAAGCCAACATAAAGGGGCTCTGCTGTAGCTGTTATGGCTGGAGTCGACAGGGCAGCAGCAGTCATAATGGCAAACGCATATTTCTTCATTTTACACGTGGTTGTATTTGGTTGACGGCTATCTGCGCAATAATCGAGGTTCTGCCTCAGTACGTCGCTAAACTGTATAAATATCGTGTCTACTGCTCTAAATGTACAGAATGGTGCTCAAATAGTGAAATGGTGACGAGTAACCAAAAGCCTGGCATTGCACCAGGCTCATGTTCTTTGCATGCCAGACATCTGTTACATCATAGCATGTTCTTCTACTTACCATTCCGCCGAGTGCAGGCCGACGATCTCCTTGTATGCAACTGCGGCGGCGCAGGAGGTTACGGGGATTGTGACCAGCATTCCAACGCCGAGGGCGAGAGCGCCCAGCAGGTTGACAAGGAACAGTACCAGTGCGAAGACGAAAAAGGCGAACCAGTTTTTTGTAACGATTTTCCGGCTTGTCTCCATTGCCTGCCAGAACTCCATGCCGTGGTCGATGACAAGAAAGGTGGTCAGCATGTAACAGATGGCCAGATAAATGCCGGGAATGATGAGCAGCACCACACCGATAGAAACTATGATGCCACTTGCGAGCCCTGCGAGGAAGAGTGGCAGGAAATAGTTGAACCCTTTGAAAAAGTCGCTGAACTGAAGCGACTGGCCAGTGATGATTCTGAACGCCGCGATGCTGTAACCGGCATAGAGCGGCGCAGCTACGGCAGAAAAGAGGAGCGAGCCGAAAGCCCCCATTTTTGAGCTTACAAGCGAAGCCGCGAAAGCGATAAGGGTAAAGCCGATAAATTCGCCAATATTCCCCTTGAACATCTCCCAGCCTTTTTGCACATAATCCGAAGCATTGACTTCATAACCCTCCTCGATGAGCTTGTCAAAAAGAGCCGGATCGACCTTCTGTCCGAAATCAAATGGTGCCATGTTATCCTCTGTGTTTATGTATGGTTCAATTTTGTCAACAACCCAATCAAAAAGAAAGAAAATTCGCAGCTCCGAGGCGACCATCCCGGTATCTTTCAAATGACTTTCTGCTGCCAGTCTATAGATACGTTAATTTTTGTGAGTAATTTACTCAACCCTCACAAGAGTGCAAAGCTTGTCCCCGCAGGATTTTACCGGATGGAGCAACCGGCAGCAGCTATTGCAGAAAAAGTGTTACGCTGTATATTGTGAACGGCTCGTGTTCCGTTAACGAGTCTGCAACGTGCAAAGATTAAAGGGCATTCGATGAAAATTCTCGATCGATACATTCTCAAGGAGCATCTCGGCACCTTTTTTTTTGCGTTTGTAACGATCATGTTCGTTTTCATCCTCTCCTTTCTCACCCAGTTTCTTGAACGACTGATTGGTAAAGGGCTTGATTTCAGTATCATCGCCGAAGTAGTTGCGTTGCAGTCAGCATGGATGGTCGGATTGGCCGTGCCGATGGCCGTACTGGTTTCGACGGTCATGGCGTTCAGCACTCTGACCAACAGTTCGGAGCTGACGGTGATGCGTTCCGGCGGCATCTCGATTTACCGGCTCGTCGCCCCGGCGCTGCTTGCCGCGCTTGGACTTTCCCTTCTGATGGAGCGCTTCAACAATGTCCTGATGCCCGAGGCCAATTACAAGGCCAATGCCCTTTTTGCTGATATAACCCGAATGAAACCGGGTCTCGGCATTGACAAGAATGCTTTTTCCGATGTGATTCAGGGCTACTCCATCATGGTGCGGGATATTGACAATGAAACGGGAGAGCTTCGCGATATCGTGCTGTATGATCGTGGCCGGCCTGATGTACGCACCGTGATCATGGCGGCGCGAGGCCGCATCCAGTTTTCACAGGATTACAACAGCCTTGTTCTGACCCTCGAAGATGGCCAGATTCACGAGCTGTCACTACCGGAGATGGATCGTTACCGAAAAATGGTTTTCGCCAAAAACCGTTACGTTTTCGACGCGACCGGATACGGATTCGAGCGCACCGATGAGCGCAGCCGTCGTCGGGGTGGCAAGGAGCTTTCAGCTTCCGATCTCTTGGCGATGGCAAATGAGTTTCATCTGAAAGGCGATGTGGCCGAGAGCTCGATCGACAAGGGGATAGAGTCGTTGAGAACAGAAATTGCGACGATCCGCAACCGGCCCCCAGCTTCCAGTTCCTCATCCATGAAGTTGCCGCCTGCTGTAACTGGCCGCGCCATCGAGGCGGTTGATACGATGCTTGGCGACCTGTCGGAGCGCATCGGGCAGATGCAGAATAACCGGGAATCGTTCAACAACTATATGGTCGAGTACCACAAGAAATATTCGCTTGCTTTCGCCTGCCTGGTCTTCGCCGTGGTGGGCGCGCCGCTTGGCGTTATGGCGCGGCGCGGTGGATTCGGTGCAGGGGCAGCGCTTTCGCTCTTTTTTTTCGTGCTCTATTGGGTACTGATGATCGGAGGGGAGAAGATTGCCGAAAGAGGTTTGCTATTACCGGTAATCTCGGTTTGGCTGCCCAATGTAATACTGACCGTAGCAGGTCTCTTCATGATGCACCGCCTGAGCAGCTCGGCAAGCGGGTCAGGCCGGTAAAATGCTATTTTGCTTTTATTATACTTTTTTTAGCTTCGAGGTTTTTTGATCATGATTAAGAAGTATTTGTATGGCCCGAAAGATTCAGGGCCGGTTGTTTCGCCTTACGAGCGGTTTGATACCGAAGAACTGATTCTTCGTGACGAACTGGCTATCGACCGCACGCTGCTGGCCAATGAACGCACCTTGCTCTCCTATCTGCGATCCGCCGTAGCCATGATGATCACCGGTCTAACGATCATTCATTACGCCACGAAAGCATGGTTTCTGTGGGCGGGTGTGGCGTGTATTCCGCTCGGCATTGTCACCGGTATTTTCGGTGTCTGGCGGTTTCGGAAAATGCAGGGCGCAATTTCCCGCACGCTCAGATGGACGCACAACGAGTGACACGCCACGATTGATCAGGCCGAAATCGGTTTTTTCCTGCCATTTTCATCCACGCTGACAAAGGTTATCCGGGTGGTGAACACCAGTTCTTTCCTGCCGGTGGTGATCTCCTCCCGGGTCACATCCACGATATACTCCACCGAGGTGGTGCCGACATGGTTCTTCTTCGACTCGAAGCAGAGAATGGTGCCCTGCCGGATGCTTTTCTTGAATTTGATGTTCTCCATGCCGACCGTGACGAAGTTGCAGCCGGGGTAGTCGAGGGTCACGGCGATGTAGCTGACCTCGTCGATCCATTTGAGCAGATTGCCGCCGAACAGGAAGCCGTAGTGGTTGAGGTGTTCTGGCATCACGAGTTTGTGTGTTTGCATAGTCGATTGTTATGGTGGCGAGTTAAAGCTTTTTTGAAGAATAGGACTTATGGGTCGAATAGGATGGAAGATGGAAGAATCATTCTTCATTATCAACTATCCATTATCAATTGATTACTCTTTAATCGGTTTGACCATCAGAACTTGCTCTCGTTCTATAATCACGTTGCCGTCGGTTTTGCGGTCTTTTTTCAGGTATTTTTTCTGGGTGCAGATGACTGGCACCAGTTCCGAGTGCTTGGCTGCCGAGTGCCAAGCGGCGATTTCGGCGGCGCGGCGGATCTCCGAGGCGTTGTGCATGGCTGCGCCTTTGAGGATGCAGTGCGATCCCGATGCGCCTCTCGCGTGAAGCCAGATATCGTCAGGTTTGGCGAAGCCGAAGGTGAGCTTTTCGTTGTTGGCCGAGTTCTTTCCGATGTAGAGCGTGATCTTTTCGCTGATCGGTATCGTCCGGAACTGCGGCGTTTTCTCCTTTTTGTTCCTGTCCTTGCCGGATGACCGGCCTCCGGCGGGCGATCCGGTTTCGAGCGCTTGCTGCAAGCGGTCGGGGGAGTCCGCTTCGTCGAGTCCGGCGAGCTTACGATAGAGCGCGTCGAGTTCGGTGCGCAGCTCGGCGTGGCGGAGTTTCTGCGCCTCCGCTTTTTTGCGATTTTTCGTTGCCTGCGTGAAGTACCACGCGGCATTTTCCTGAAGGTTGAGTCCCGTTTTGACAGGAATCATCACCTCCGGCGAGCCGGGCTCGAAGAGGTTCGGCACCGTCACTGTGCCGCCCGATGGCTCGACCGTGCCGATGGCTCCGGTGAGCAGGTGCCCGTAGCGTTCGTTGCGTTGCGAAATCTCTTCGGGATCGTGCCCGGCGCTGGCGTTCAGCTCCTTTTCGAGCTTGCCGATTTTTGCATTGAGTTCCCGCCGCATCGTCACTGCACGCTCCTGCAAGTGCAGATAGCGATACATCTTGCGGCTGTAGTGGTTCAGCGCGTCGAGCACGGTGTCGAACGTGACGGCCTCGTCCTCCGCCGCCGGCGCGAAGAGAGAGAAGGCTGGCGGCTTGCCGGGATTTTCGATGACGCACGGGGTTGGCGAGGCGAGGTCGTAGAAGATGTTGACGAACGCCGTGTGGAGCTGTTCCGGTGCTTCGCCCTCCGCAATCGCGAGAAGTCGCCGGACGAGCTTGCGGTCGAAACCGGGCAGCATCGAGAGCAGTCGCCGGTCGAGCGGCTCGTCCTCGCTCAGCTTTTCAAGTCTCCCTCGGAACAGCGCCGGGTCGGCGGCGAGCTGCTCCAGCGACCGGAAATAGGGCGTGTCGGCAGTCGTCTCCTCGAACGGCGTGTTTTCGAGCTTCCGTGCATCCTTGAAGGCGTCCACGATCCGGCCTTCGCGCACGAGCAGCATGTTGGTCTCGGCGCTGAACATCCGCAGCACGAGCGAGTGTCCGTCGTCGAGAACAAAGCTGATCTGCCGGTCGGCGGGCGAAATCGCCACGTCCATCACCTGCCGTTCATTGAGCTGGCTCATGATGCCCGCCGTGTTGCGGCTCTTGCGGTTCACCCCCTCCCGCGTGTAGAGCGAGAAGTGCGGCGAGCGCACGGTAACGATGAGTTGCCGGTGAGCACCTTCCGGCGTGACGAAGGCGAGGGTGATTTCGTTTTTCTGCTGCGAATGGATTTCGAAGAGGTAGCCCCCCGCAAGCAGTTCGTGCAACTCGGCAGCGGCGTGGTAAAGCGTGAAGTAGTTGCGGAGCATGGGTGTGAGTGGTTGCGCGGGCGCTTTCTTTCCTCTATTTTCCTGAAGCAATCAGACTCAATGTATCAATTCTGTGGTTATGCATGAAGAAGGCAATAGCGGGTGCTGCTGCGGCGCATCGGGCGCAAGCGGTCAGCCGGAGCAGCGGCTCGGGTGGCACGAATATTTCATGTGCGTCGCGCACCTCATTTCGCGCCGGGCGACCTGCACGCGGGGGCACATCGGCGCGGTGATCGTGCGAGACAACAACATTCTCTCGACCGGCTACAACGGCGCGCCCTCCGGCCTGCCGCACTGCAACGAGACCAACTGCAAGATTTACCGCAGCACCCATCCCGACGGCACCGTCGAGGAGAACTGCGTCAACACGATTCACGCCGAGATCAATGCTATCGCGCAGGCCGCCAAGCATGGCGTCTCGATCAAGGACGCCGATATTTACATCACTGCCAGCCCCTGCATCCACTGCCTGAAGGTGCTCATCAACGTGGGCATCAAGACGATCTACTACGACAAGCCCTACAAGATCGAGCACATCGCCGAACTGCTGCGGTTGTCGGGCATCAAGCTGGTGCAGGTCAACGCCGTCAACTGTTGAGGGGAGACGGGAATGGCGACGAATCCGATAGTGGTGGTGCGTCCAGAGGATGAAACTTACATGCGGCGATGCCTCGAACTGGCTGAGCGCGGCGCGGGGAGTGTGAGCCCGAATCCGATGGTTGGCTCGGTGATCGTGCACGACGGGCGCGTCATCGGCGAAGGGTGGCACCGGCAGTACGGTGGCCCGCACGCCGAGGTCAACGCCATAGCGTCGGTCGAGGATCCGGCGCTGCTCCGGCAATCGACGCTTTACGTCAATCTGGAGCCGTGTTCGCACTACGGCAAGACGCCGCCCTGCGCCGATCTGATCGTCGAAAAGCGCATCCCGAAGGTGGTCGTCGGCTGCCTCGATCCGCACGAGAAGGTTGCGGGCAAAGGGATTGCGAAGCTCCGTGACGCCGGAATCGAGGTGACGGTCGGCGTGCTCGAAGCAGATTCGGAGCGGCTCAACGAGGCGTTCATGACCTCGCATCGCAAGGGCCGCCCGTTCGTGGCGCTCAAAACCGCGCAGACGCTCGACGGGCGGATCGCCACTTCGCTCGGCGCGTCGAAGTGGATCACCGGCGATGAGTCGCGGTGCGAGGTGCACCGCCTGCGCTGCTTCTACGACGCCGTAATGTGCGGCGCTTCTACCGTGATGTCGGATGATGCCGAGCTGACCGTGCGCCACTGCGCCGGACGTCAGCCGTTGCGCGTGCTGCTCGACCGACGCCTCCAGGTGCCGGTCGAGGCGCGGATTTTCAACAGCGAAGCGAAAACGCTCGTCTTTGCGCTCCGCAGCGAGGCCGAGCCGTGTCGCGTCAGCCAGCTCGAAGCGCGTGGCGTGGAGGTGGTGACAGTCGGCGAGTCCGGCGGCGGACTCGATCTCGCGCAGGTGTTTGGGGAGCTGCACCGGCGGCGCGTGCTCTCGGTGATGGTCGAGGGAGGCAGCCGGTTGTCGGCGGCGCTGGTCAGGGCGGGCCTCGTGGACAAGTATCACCTTTTCATCGCGCCAAAACTGTTCGGTGGCGACGGCCTGGCGAGCTTCGGCCCGCTTGACGTCGTGCATCCCGACTGCGCCGTCAAACTCAACTTCGCCGGAATCCAGCGGTTTGGCGAAGACCTCCTTCTCGAAGCCTATCCAATACCATAATGGCGGGATTATTCAAAAGCGACGGCAAGAAGAAAAGCAAAAGTGGCAAGGGTCGCGTCAGAGTCAACACTTCATCCGGAGGGTTCATGAATAACAACGATCTTGGCAAGCTCCTGATCCGCTTGTGCGTCGGGGGCCTCATGCTGTTTCACGGCGTGCACAAGCTGATTCACGGCTACGGTTTCATCGCGGGTAAGCTCAAGGCTGCCGGACTGCCGCAGTGGCTTGTCGCTGGCGTGCCGATGGGTGAGGTTATCGCGCCGCTGCTCATCGTGCTCGGGTTCTACACCCGGCCAGCCGCGCTTGTCGAAGCGTTCCTGATGGGCATGGCCGTCTGGCTCGTCCACATGGGCCAGCTCACCTCGCTCGACCAGCACGGTGGCTACGCGCTCGAACTGCAAGCGTTCTACTTTTTCGGCTCCATCGCGATCTTCTTTCTCGGCGCTGGCCGCTACAGTGTAACGAAAGGCATGGGGCAGTGGAACTGACGTTTCATCAATTCTGAACCGTTTACAGGATCCTTTAATCCGGTCAAAAGATGAGAAGACGAGATTTAAAGAATTCAGTACCGCTGAAAAGTTTGCTGAACATGTTCAGTACGAATGTTGTACCACATCATCAATGCCGTGAGACGGATATTACATACTTCGCCAGAAAGCGAGTTGATTGCCGTGACTTGCGGCATTGAACGTCCCGCTTTGCAGATCGTCAGGCGGCGCTGACCTTCTGCAGTTTGACGATTGCCGCTTTTTTTGCGCGGCGGCCCTCATCCCACTCGCTACCGAACATAGCTGCCTCACTGAGCTTGTCCATGATCGCTGTCAGGCTTTTGATCTTCCGCCTGTCAGCACTGGCAAGTTCAGGTTTCACTTCAATTTTTAAAATCTCATTCTGCACACACTGGATTGCATCGAGAAATTTATCCTCTTCGATATGCTTGAGGATGAGTTGTGCTACACTTACTGTCATAGACGAAACATGGTTACATTTTGTGTCGCGGTAAGAATTTTGGCTCATACCATGACGTGATAATGAAGAAAAGAGGCGCCGTGAGCTTTTAGAGTGCTTACAGGGTCTTGTTCGCTCGCTATACGAATCTGTATGATGCGAATATATTAGGTACAAATAAAAAATACTAATCGTTTTTTATAACCTCGAAATAACTGCTACAAGCCATAACTTTTTTGGGGGGGGGGAATACAGGGGGAAGTGGTGATAACGTTCTATTTTTTAGGTATTTAGAGGAAAGAAACGATAGAGCGCTTTACTTTGACTCATTGACAGAAGCCATTGTGTCGCTTCCCTCGTCATGTGTTTGCAAAACATGACGAGGGAAGCAGTTGACTCCTTCATTCCATTTTTCGGTTTTCATCGATTCAGCTCATCATTGATTTGCTGACGGAACAGCTTTGAACATGCTGAAGGCGCTCTCGCAGTGATATTCTGAGAATGGGAAAATGTTCAAATGACTGAAGGAATACGGTAATATGGTGGTGATGGTTATTGAGAATACACTTTTCAAGCCTGTTTGAACTGAAGCCGATACTTTTTTTGAAGTCATAGCGCCTTGCAGATTCTTTTCACCCGGGTACAGAATATCTCCTGAAAGCGGAGACGCTTTCAGGCTGGTAGCTGAAAAAGGTCAATAAAAAATAATAATGAAATGCGCTGAAAAAAGTGAAAAGATATGCCAAACGATTACTGGTGGGCTCTGGCAATTTTCTTTTAATCTATTGAGATCAGATGCAGCGTTTTTAGTGCATGGAATAGATATAAAATAGTACTTTCAAAATGTTCTTCTTGACACATGAGGCGATTGTTACGGTGTATTCGTCAATGTGATAAAAGAATGAATAAAGAGCAGTTTAAAACACTCTTTAGACGTTTCGATTGCTACTTTGGATAGTATTCGAAATTTTCGAGTACTATCCAAAGTGGCAATCTCTTGTTCCTGCATTTCGTTTGTGTTATGCAAGAACGGCCATGATATTTTTAGCGGTGCCCTGAATGATCAAATAATAACCGCTTGAATATTTTCAACATTATTCCAGACTTCATCACGAAGCCTCAATGCTGAATCCCCTTTTATCAGGCCAGATTTTAACAGCTTGTGCCAGCATGGTTTCTGTAATTCTTTTTGCTGAAATCGCCACCATGCTTTCAAAATCAATTTTGCATTTGAAGCTATGTAACCCGTGTCATCAATAGCCTGAAAGAAGTCGATAGCCGTATCGAAATATCCATAAGATGAGTCCGAGGCCTGCGAAATAGTGATTACATAAACATTATAACCTGGCAAAAGAGTTGCGAAATAAGATTCGGGAAATATAGTTTCAAGATGAGAATCATCCCGATCAACTTCAAAAAGATGAATGGGGAAAAGGACTTTGTTCCGCATCGGAACAGGGGGTTCCCAGGTTTTGCGATTCAGGGTCACACCGCCATCCTTCTTGATTGATACAATTCGGGGAAGTCTCTTCTGAACGCAAGAAAGAGTGATCTCTGCAACTTTGTTTGAGTCATCAAGGTTATCTCTCCCCGGATATACCGGGCCAGACTGCAACCAGCGTTCAATCACGACCTGCTCTTCACTGGTATAAAGAGACGGGATTACCATACTTTCATGAAATATCATTGTAACTCCTTTTTATGGTATGATTAAAACAACCCATTTATCGAAAAGAACATGTTGAAATTTACAGGTCGCTCACGATCAACGTTCATGTCAAGTATATTCGCCAAAGGGACGGTTTATCTTTTTTACTTCATATCTGCTTTTTTAGCGGCATAAAATTGATTTGAAAACAGGTTTATTGCAGAGCAAGCAATTGCAGCTGATCGTACAGTTTACTCAACTATTCCTCTCTCCTTCATTGTATGGACAGGTTGTTGCCGCTATTTCCGAAAAAATCGGGCTATCAGTTGCTTTATGGTTGTCGCCCACCTTCATGTTGCATTCATTGGTTCCTGAGCTGTTTGCCGGAGTCTGATCGATTTTTATCCTGATTGGAAAGCGTGATGTGGGAAGAGGCTTCACCTCAGGCCGTTTCCACCAGTTAAAAGCCTTAATCGATTCCGCTATTTGGATGAAGAGTGCTCGCATCAATTACAGGTGTGATGTACGTCAAAATGACTTCGCAAGGTTAGCGGACTGTGGTGTCCGAGGTGTTTCTGAATGCAAGCTAATAAAATAAACTTACAGTTATTGTATTTATTCTTTCTTTTTCTTTCGGATTAACGGTAGGTATTGCTTAGCGGTTCAAACACAGAAAACTCTAAATTATTTTATTTATTATCAATAACCGTCGTGCTGGAAGTATGAGCTGCTTGCTGGTTCCATAGAATCCACGGCCTCAAGCATAAAAAAGTACAGAACTTTTCGCTAAACATGTTGACTATCAATGAATTTCCGGTAACACATTAAAGTATTGATATGAAATAATTTAATGAATAACTTCGCTGCCGATGATATTAAGGTGCTGTATATATGGTGCATTTGAGGAAAAGTCATTTCAGGTCTTGGTTGGCGTGATCTTGAAAAATTTAAACCATAGAAGATGCTATGCTGGTAGTAATAATTGTAAGAAATGTATTGGGTTGTTAAATTGCTACGCTTGTGCCCTGTTCCGGATGGGCGGTTTTTAACCATGCAACCATGCAAAACCAAAGACCATGAATCTCATCATCAACGACAAAACCTGTGTCTCTACCGTCGGCCAGACACTCTTAAAGGCTGCCAGGATCAACCATAGCCATGTTGGCTATTTATGCGGAGGCCACGGAGTTTGTCAGACCTGCTTCGTGATCGTACTGGAAGGATCAGCATGTCTGTCTCCTGTGACTGATGTTGAAAAAGCCTTTCTTACCCCTCAGCAGATTCAAATAGGCGGGCGCATGGCTTGCAGGGCAACCCTGACCAGAGAGGGCACGGTTAAAATTCTGTCTCGCCCGGAGGAAGTTCGCAGGATGCTTTTTACCAATCCACTACCATTGTTTGGCTATGGCGCAGAGATGGGGCGTAACTTTGCACGGCAGGTGATTCCTGGAGTTGGTAACCTTATCAGTCGAATCGTGACGGGTGAGATCATTAACGAGAATGAACTTCAGGACTTTAAGGATTCAGTTACCGGCATTATCGGTCTCGCTGTTGAAACACTGCCGGAGTACCTGCCTTTCAGGGAACAGGTGATGAGTATTGTCAGCAAGCTTCCTGTTCAGTTGCCGGTTCAAATGCCGTTACAGTTACCATTTCAGTTTCCGCTTCAACTGCCATTTGTAGAAGAGGATAAGCGAAGAAATGTTAAAGAGGCGATACCGATCAAGTTTACCTCTCGAAATTCTGCGACCTGATCCGGTGCTTGTGAATTTGCCGTAATGTGAGGTTCACGAGTCTCATTATGAAATCCTGAATTATTGAGATTCTTATTACCAGAACCATCCGGAAAAAAGCTTCCCTGACAAGTAAATGCCTGTTGTCATGTTGAAAATAATGGTACCAGAAATCATCAACAAGATTGAAAATCAAAAGTATGTAGAGGCGTTTGTCAACCTTGTAGGGCTCATGTATTATCTGCATGAAAATGTCAAATACTACACCGGTGATGAAATATTTTCAGTGACATTGGCATATGACGCTCTTTCGGAAACCTTGAAAGAGGTTGACGGTATTGATGATGTTCCGCTTTTTTTTAATGGCGTGGCAGAGTTTTGTGCTCATCTTGCTGTTTTGAGACTGCAAGAGGCTCTTGGTAACAAGGTCGCGGCTCGGGCAGCAAAGTCATTATCCATATGCCTTGAAACCATTATAAATCAGCAGAAAGATCGGGGAGGCCATGATGAGCGATGGACAAATGATAAATTCTCACTGTGATATGGAGGAGACGAGTCTGGGGGGCGGATGCCGACGATAACGCTTCTTTTGAAAATGTTTTATGAGATTCTGTCGAAAAAGGGCTCAAGTGATGGCCGGGCAGCCTTTTCACCACGGATCAGCTCAAAAGTTGCGTTTACAGCATTAGGATGCCAAAGCGAAATAACGGCAGCTTCAGCCACATCGCTCCGATCGATAACACCCATCAGGGTATCGCCAGTGCCGAACTCAAGTTTATGTAAGAACGGATTTCCATCCTGAAGTCCTCCTGGCCGCAAAATAGTATAGGAGAATCTCCTGGCTGTGTAGACTGACCGGATGGCGTTTTCGCCAAGAAGTTTCATCCTGAGCACCTCGCCATACCTGTTCATCGGATGTTCTGGTCTGGTCACGGCCAGCGAGGTTACCTGGATGAATTTTTTTACGCCACATTTATGCGCAATCATTGCCAGTGACTTCATCCCGTCTCTGTCGATTGCCGAGGGCGGTGGTGCGTTTGGGTCGGTGACATACGTTCCGATTGCTGAAATCACTGCACTGCATCCGAAAACAGCTGCTTCAGTTTCTGATGAATTTTCTATAGAACCCAGGGCAAGTTTGTCTGCGCAATCACTACCGAACAGCTCGATGGCTTTCTCCCTTGATCTTGCGAACAGACGGTAATCGATATTATAAGCCTGCAAACGACGGACAATCCACTGTCCAGTTCTTCCTGTTGCTCCGGCAACAAGAACGATTCCATTAAACTTGTTCATGAAAATGACGGCAGGGGGCTACTCAAAGGTGTGTTGACTATCGGGCTGTGTTCGGCAATATTTTCGAGATCATCCACGGTGAAAGCTTCATCCGGACAGATGCGGCTTCCGGCATCCTGTTGATAAACAGTTTTTTAAAAAAAAGAAGCACCTCTCATCAGCACAAGGCGCTTCTCTTTCCGTCAGGAGTGTTACTTTTTTGGTGTAATTGCTGACGATATGCCCTGAAGTATCTGATTTAAAGTATTAATGGCATTGCTGGTCAGATCGACAGAAATCTTGTTGACTGTTTGGAACATGTCGATAGACGACTTCATAACGTTGGTGATAATGTCCACTGATACCTGACTCATTTTACCAACGGAATCAGCGAGGCTGTTAACTCCTGAAGCGATTTGGCTTGCCGGTTCGTTTGCCATGATTGTTATTGATTTTTATTGTAAGAATACCTGTTACTCTTACATAAGTTACGTAATTTTGTTGATAAATCTAATGAGACGGCCAGTTTTTTTACAATGGCATTATAGTTGACGGTACTGTTGAGGCGGCCTGATGTTTATGGGGCTGAGGAACACTTCAGGGTGTATCTCGCCGTAGTGATTTGCTATGCGTGTCATGATCGCACGTCTTTGAGTCTCTTTTCAAATGGTGCAGTGATTTTGTGATGAATAAAATTAGAGGAGGGGCATAACGTCATTATGGTGCGGTCTGGTCTTGATTGAAAATCTGGCGATCGTGCTGTAATTTGTCGTGCGGTTTGATGATCGTTGCGCGACTGTCACCGGGCAGATGGAATCGGAAAAAGAAAATATCATCAGGTGGTGAATCACGTTTTTGAATTCAGCAATGTCAGCGCTTACCGGAACGGGACGCTGGTTTTTGACGGGCTTGACCTGAGGGTCCGGACAGGGGAAAACACCGCAATTCTCGGGCCGAACGGGTCTGGAAAAACGACGTTGCTCAAGCTCATCTCACGCGAAATCTATCCGGTTCACTCCGATGAAAGCAGGATGCTGGTCTATGGGCGTGACCGCTGGAACGTCGAGGAGCTGCGTTTGCGGCTTGGCATCGTATCGCATGACCTGCAACAGAATTACGGAAGTCATGCCAAAGGGCGCGACGTGATTCTGTCGGGCTACTATTCAAGCATCGACACCTGGCCGCATCAGCTTTTCAGCTCCGCCGAAATTGAACGGGCCGAAGAGCTGATGCGGCAGCTCGGTGTCGATGAGCTTGCCGACCGGCCCTTCGGCAGGATGTCCACCGGCCAGCAGCGCCGCTTCCTGCTTGGCCGTGCGCTGGTGCACCGGCCCAAAGCGCTGCTGCTCGACGAGCCGACCAGCGGCCTCGACATCACGGCTTCGTTCCTCTACCTCGACAAGGCGAGGAGGCTCATGCAGCATGGCACGCAAATCATCCTCGTCACCCACCACATCCACGAAATACCGCCGGAGATCACGCGGGTCATCTTCATGCGCAAAGGGCGCGTCGTGGCCGATGGCGACAAGAAGGCCATCCTGACCTCGTCCGGCGTCTCCGGCCTGTTCGATTGCAGCGTCGAACTGATCGAACGCAACGGGTTTTACTTGCCGGTACCGGCAAGTGAATGATGAATTATGAATTGAAAGAGGGAGCAAGATCAGTATTCCTCTTCGTCCCATGTGCCCCATGTGTCCCGTGCGTCCTATCCGACCTGTTCTTTTCTTTATGCGGAACGGAACGCCGGTGCTTCCGGTTTATGGTGCAAGCGCTTTTGAAAGCTTCATCTAACCATTCAACCCCCATCGATTATGGCAACCATCACGCTCAAGGGAAATTGCATTCAGACCGTCGGTGAGCTTCCGGCAGTCGGCAGCCAGCTTCCCGGCTTCTGTCTCGTCAAGAGCGATCTTTCGGAAGTCTCTCCGGCGGACTTCGCTGGCAGGAAGCTCGTACTGAACATCTTCCCGAGCCTCGACACCGCCGTCTGCGCGGCTTCCGTCCGGCGCTTCAACAAGGAGGCGGGCGAGCGGGGCGACGCTGCCGTGCTGTGCATCTCCGCCGATCTGCCGTTCGCCCAGGGCAGATTCTGCACCACCGAAGGGCTTGAAAACGTGGTGTCGCTCTCGGTGTTCCGCTCGCCAGAGTTCGGCGCAGATTACGGCCTCACCATCACTGATGGGCCGCTCAAAGGCTTGCTCTCTCGCGCGGTGATCGTTGCCGACGCTTCAGGCAAGGTGCTCTACGCCGAACAGGTGCCCGAGATCGTGCAGGAGCCTGATTACGACAAGGCGCTTGCGGCGCTCGCCTGATCCGCTCCGATATTTTCTTCCTTAAAGCCACGTTGTCAGCAAGCGACGTGGCTTTCGTTTTTCTTCCAGAATTTTCATTCAAGCAACAGAATAGTGGTGGCGTTTTCATCGGAATTACGTCTGTATTATCTATCTTTTTCACAGGTCATTTCCGTTTGATTTCTGGCGTGCATCACCTCATAAAGCAAATCTCAAACTCCATGCAACCCAACGCCTCTCCCGCCGCTTCTCAGGTCGAACGCAGTCTTGCCGAGATTCACCTCGCTGACCTGATGGCTGGCAAGAACTATTTTCCATCCCCGGCTGCTTGGGATGATGAAGTGCTCTATTTCCTCATGCTCGACCGTTTTTCAGACGGTAAAGAGCATGGCGGTTTCAGTGATGTGAACGGTAATCCCGTTCCAGCGGACAAAGCTCGCACGACGCCGCTCTTCTGCATCGAAGCCGACGCGAACAATGCCGAGTGGCAACAGTGGTTCGAGGCTGGCCGGGGGTGGTGCGGCGGCACCATCGCGGGGCTGAAGGACAAGCTCGGCTACCTGAAGCGGCTCGGCGTGACGGCGATCTGGGTCAGCCCGGTCTTCCGGCAGGTGACGGGCAGCGACTCCTACCACGGCTACGGCATCCAGAACTTCCTCGATGTCGATCCCCGCTTCGGTACCCGCGAGGAGCTGCGCGAGTTCGTGGCCGAAGCGCATGAGTGCGGCATCAGGGTGATCCTCGACATCATTCTCAATCACGCCGGTGACGTATTCTCTTATCAGGACAACCAGCCCTATTTCTACTATCAGGGGTGGCAGTGGCCGGTCAAGGGGTACCGGTTGAAGCAGGGCGACTCGGGTTCGATTCCTTTCAGCATCGCCAGTGGGGATGGTCATCCGGAAATCTGGCCGGATGGCGCGATCTGGCCGGTCGAGTTCCAGAGCGAGACGACCTGGACGATGAAGGGCGAAATCCGCAACTGGGACGCTTTTCCGGAGTTTCTCGAAGGGGATTTCTGCTCGCTGAAAGAGATCCGTCTGGGGCATGGCCTCCAGGATCCCGCGCAGAGCTGGGACCTCGAACGGCGCATCAGCCTGTTCCGCCCCTCGGTGGCGCTCGATCACCTCATCAAGGTTTATCGCTTCTGGATGGCGTATGCCGACATCGACGGCTTCCGGCTCGACACGGTCAAGCACATGGAGCCGGGCGCGGTGCGCTATTTCGCCTCGGGGATCCACGAATTTGCCCAGACGCTCGGCAAGGAGAACTTCCCGATCATCGGCGAAATCACCGGCGGGCGCTCCTTCGCGATGCAGATTCTCGACGTGACGGGCCTCGACGCGGCGCTCGGCATCGGCGACCTGCCCGACAAGCTCGAGTTCCTCGCCAAGGGGTGGCGCAGCCCCGGCAACCCGGAGACCGGCGAACAGGAGGGGTACTTCGACCTCTTCCGCAACAGTTTGCTCGACGGCAAGAGCAGCCAGCAGTGGTACTCCAAGCACATCGTCACCATGATCGACGACCACGACCAGGTGGGCGAGCAGCGCAAGTACCGCTTCTGCGGCGACTCGCCCGAAAGCTGGAAATTGCTCAAAGCCGCGCTGGGGCTGAACCTCGCCACCGAGGGAATCAGTTGCATCTACTACGGCACCGAACAGGCGTTCAACGGAGCCGATCCGCGCCACGACGACAACTCGTATGGCGACGTGTTCCTGCGCGAGTGCATGTTCGGCGGGCCGTTCGGCTCGCTGCAAAGCAAAGGTCGGCACTTCTTCAACGAGGAGCACGAGGTGTTCCGCTTCGTGGGCAGGCTGGCGGAGTTCCGCAAAGGCGAGATCGCCCTGCGCCGGGGACGCCAGTATCTGCGGAAAGTTTCGGCGACCGGCAACGAGGGGGAGTTCTTCTATCCCCAGCCGGTGAATAGCCAGATGCGCTGGGTGGTGGCGTGGTCGCGCATCATCGCCGAAACGGAGTGCCTGTGTGCCATCAACACCAGCCTCGAAAAAGAGCTGACGGTTTGGGCGGTGGTCGATCACCAGCTCAATCCGCCCGGCAAGAGGATGGAGTGCGTCTTTTCATCGTCGCCGGATCAGGAGGGCGCTGAAACCGAGGTGATGCCGGTCTGCGGCTCGTCGGTGCGAATCGCCGTGCCGCCGGGCGGTTTCGTCGTCTATCGCTGAGGCGCGGCTTCTGTCGCGACAATCGCGCAAAGTGGTGGAGTCGGGAGTTTTCCGGCTCCGCCTTTTTTGTTACTATGTTCATGGCTTGATTGTCCCGAAAGCCGGACAATCAGGTTTTCTGGATGATCGAAATCGAATCCATTCCCGATTTCGAAAAGAGGGCAACCGCAAGGGATTGCCCCTACGGATTACAAGACGTTGTTCATTTCAGATTGTAGGGGCGGCTCTTGTGGCCGCCCTGTCATGATAAGAGACAACGAATCGCCACTATAAACGACAGTAATAACAATATGTTCACAGGTATAGTCAAGGATATTGGCACGGTCGAGAGCACCGCGCGGCAGGGGAGCGGGGTGCGGCTGAAGGTGCGTTATACGTCGCAGGCGGAGTTTGGCGACCTCGGGATCGATGAGAGCGTGAGCATCGGCGGCGCTTGCCAGACGGCGGTGGCGGTCGGGCCGGGGTGGTTCGAGGTCGATACGGTCGCCGAGACGCTCAAAAAGACCACGCTTGGCGGGTTCCGTCCGGGCATGCCGGTCAATCTCGAACGGGCCGTGCGCCCGATGGATCGCCTCGGCGGCCACTTCGTGCTCGGCCACGTCGATGGCGTCGGGCAGGTGACGCGCATCGAGGAGGTGGGCGGAAGCCGGATGATTTCGGTGGCGTTCGATCCCAAATTCGACCAGTGGATCGTCTCCGCCGGTTCCATCGCCATCGACGGCGTGAGCCTCACCGTGGCCTCGGTCGAGTCGGGACTCTTCACGGTGGCGATCATTCCCTACACCTTCGGCCACACCACTATCACCGGTCTGCGAACTGGCAGCGAGGTGAACCTCGAATTCGACATCCTCGGCAAGTACGTCGCCCGGCAGCACACCGCCGCTCCGGCGGAGAGCCGCATCACCGAAGCGTGGCTGAGCGGCCAGGGGTTTGCATGAAACCGGAAGAGTCTGAACAGCCCGACCTTTTCGGATTTCCATCCGGCAAGCGATCCGACGCGAAGCTTTTCCAGCCGCTCGCCGAACGGGTGCGTCCACGCCAGATCGACGAGCTGTTCGGCCAGGAGCATCTCGTTGGCGCGGCGGGGCCGATCCGGCGCTACATCGAAGAGGGGCGGATTCCCTCCATGATCTTCTGGGGGCCGCCCGGCTCTGGCAAGACCACGCTCGCCGAAATCTGCGCCGGGTCGCTGAACTACCGCTTCGAGCAGCTCTCCGCCACCGACGCGGGGGTCAAGGATGTTCGCCGAGTGCTCGACGTCGCGCAGAAAAGCCGCTCCATCGACGGGCGGCAGATGCTGCTTTTCATCGACGAAATCCACCGCTTCAACAAGGCGCAGCAGGATACGCTGCTCCACGCCATCGAGCAGGGGCTCATCGTCCTGATCGGCGCGACCACCGAGAACCCGTCGTTCGAGGTGAACCGGGCGCTGCTCTCGCGGATGCAGGTCTATATTCTCCAGCCGCTCGGCGACGAGGAGGTGCGGCGGGTGGTCGAGCGCGCCATCGCGGACGATCCGGCGATGCAGGCCGCCGGAGTCGAGGTGCGCGACATGGAGTTCCTGCTCGCCTACGCCACCGGTGACGCCCGCAAGGCGCTCAACGCGCTCGAAGCCGCCGCCTCGCTCGTGCCGCGTGGAACCGCGCCTGCGGTGATCGACCGCAAGCTTTTCGAGCGAGCGCTCCAGCACCGCGCCCCGGCCTACGACAAGGGGGGCGAGGCGCACTACGACATGGTGTCGGCCTTCATCAAGTCGATGCGCGGCTCCGACCCCGACGCGGCGCTCTTCTGGATGGCGCGGATGATCGACGGCGGCGAGGATCCGAAGTTCCTCGCCCGACGCATGGTGATCTTCGCCAGCGAGGACATCGGCAACGCCGATCCCTATGCGCTGACGCTCGCCGTGGCGGTGTTTCACGCCGTCGAGCTGATCGGCCTGCCCGAAGCGCGGATCAACCTCGCGCAGGGGGCGACCTATCTGGCTTCGTGCCCGAAGTCGAACGCGAGCTATGCGGGGATCGGCGAGGCGTTGGCCGACGTCAAAAGCGCGGGCGCGTCTGCCGTGCCGCCGCTCCACCTGCGCAACGCCCCGACCGAACTGATGAAGGAGATCGGCTACGGCAAAGGCTATCGCTACCCGCACAGCTACCCCGGCCACTTCGTCGATGAGCACTACTTCCCCGAACAGATGGAGCCCAAAGCCTACTACCGCCCCACCGGCGAAGGCCGCGAAAAGTTCATCCGCGAGCGGCTGGAGGGGTTATGGAAGGATCGGTACAAGGAGTGATTGCATCACGCCGGAGCTGGTGGTATATTTTCGAGCACCTTACAACAGAAAAGCATTCCGTCATGAACCTGCACAGAATCATCGCATTGCTTGTACTCTTTTTCGCGTGTTCGATCCCCGTCCACGCTGCGGATAACACGGAGTCGTCAGGGAAGCAGCCGCTTGTCATCAGCCTTGACGATGCGGTGCGGATCGGAGAGCAGCATAACCGGGAGTTGGAGATTGCCCGGCTGGACAAGAAGATGGCGGGGCAGAAGGTTCGGGAGTCGTGGGCCGAGGTGCTGCCGCATCTTTCGTCGAGCCTGACTTACACCCGCACGCTGAAGCCGACGGTGCTATTCCTGCCGAACAGTATTTTCAGTCCGGGAGCTAGCGGAACGCAGGCAATCCCGATCAGTTCGGATAACTCATCCATCGCGTCGCTCAATCTCAGCCAGAACATCTTCAAGCTCTCGGCCTTCGCGGGCATCAAGGCCGCCTCGCTCGTGCGCAAGATCAGCGACCAGTCGTTTCGCCAGTCGAATGCCGAGGTGGTGACGTCGATCCGCCGCGCCTATTACGACGTGCTCATCGCCACGGAGAAGCGCAAGCTGGTCGAGCAGAGCATCGCCCGCTGGGAGGAGGCTCGCAAGGACACCAACGCGCTCTTCCGGCAAGGAGTAGCCGCCGACATCGATACGCTCAAGGCGTGGTTGTCGGTCGAGAATCTCAGGCCCGACCTGATTCGCGCGCAGAACAACGAGGCCATCACCGCAACCAATCTCAAGCGTGTCATGGGCGTCGATCAGGAGACGCCGCTAACCCTGACGAGTTCGCTCGCCTTCCGCGAGATCGCTGTGCCGAAGAGCGTTGCGGCGGCGTATGGCGAGGCGCTCGACAAGCGCCCGGATGTGCAGAGCCTCTCGCTCCAGGCCGAAGCCGAGAACGCGAAGGTGATGGCCGCCCGCTCTGAAGGGCTTCCGGTGCTGAGCGCCTTCGGGCAGCTCGACGCGCAGACGCAGTTCGACGACGACACCTCGCTCCGCTCCACCCGCTGGCCGGTCTCATCGACGGCGGGGCTGCAACTGAGTGTGCCGATCTTCTCCGGCTTCGCCACGAGCGCGAGGATTCAGCAGGCGAAGATCGAGCGGCTGAAGACCCGTACGCGGTACGAAGACCTGAAATCGCAGGTCAGGGCCGACGTCGAGGTGCGCCTCTCCAACGTCATCGAAGCCCGCAAGCGCATCGACGTGCAGTCGAAAACCATCGCCGTCGCCGAGCGTAGCTATCGCATCACCATGCTCCGCCTGCGTGAAGGCATTGGCTCGCGCCTCGAACTGACCGACGCCGAGTTGCAGCTCGACACCGCCAAAACCAACTACCTGCAAGCGGTCTATGACTACTTGGTCGCCACCGCCGAGCTGGAAAAATCGCTGGGCCGCATCGATCCGGCGGTCGAGGCGAAATCGTGAGGGTGAAAAGTGGACGTTGTGGACGGGAGATCGTGGCGCGGGGAGGTTCCGCCTCCCGTTGAAGATGCAATTCGTTGAAATTGTAGGGGCGACCCTCGCGGTCGCCCAGTCGCGAAACGGCGCGTTGCCAGAAATCAGGGCAGGCGCGAGGCCTGCCCCTACGGAATATTCGGCATGAAACGCCGTCGATTACCCCTTCATCCTCATCGCTCGGACGACCATGCTCGACGCCTGTCGCGGGTCGCTCCTCGCCGCGAGTGATCGCGCGGCGTTCATCGTCGCCCGCATGATGCCGCCGATACTGACAGGTTTGCCGCTGATTGTGCGCTCCAGTTTTTCGCTGTACCAGACATTGTAGAGCGTGTCCGGTACCCATCTGCCGAGTTCCAGCACCGAAAAGCCGTGCTTTTCGAGCAGCTTGCGGAGCGTCTCCGGCGTGAAGTGGTAGAGGTGGCGTGGGGCGTCGAGGGCGATCCAGTTTTGGCCGTAGCGCCGGGCGTCGTCGCTATCCAGATTTGGCACGGCGATGATGAGCTGGCCGTCCGCATCGAGAAGCTCGCGGGCGCGGTCGAGCGATTGGCCGAGGAGGTGCAGGTGTTCGAGCGTGTGCCAGAAGACGATGCGGTCGAAGCGGTGGGCGAAATCGCGCTCCTCCAGCCCGGCTTCCGAAACGCCGAGTCCGGTGTGTCTCGCCGCCGCCGCCGACTGGCGGTTGGTTTCCACGCCGAAAAGATTCGTCAGCGGGATGCCGTAATCGCGATGAATCCGCATGAGCAGCCGTCCGGTCGAGCAGCCGACTTCGAGGATGCGTACCGATTTGGCCGGTTTTTCGATGCCCTTCATTACGATTTTCGCTTTTCCGGCGAGCAGAAGTGACGTAACGGCGAGCCAGGCGCGGTCGCGCAGGGTGCGGGCATTTCCGGCGTGAAGAAACGGATCGTAGGTTTCGGCGGGGTAGTGCGCCGCCATTTCGTGCGCTTCGGGACGCGGGTCGAGCATGACGAGTCCGGAGGCCGTCGAGCGCACGAGCCGCCACGACGGGCCACGCGGGTCGAAGCGGTCGGGGGCTTGCATCAGCGGGAGGAACTCCCCGCTTCCGGTGATTGGGCAGGGGACGGTTTCCATGTCGCGGGAATTACGGCTTCTTTTGCTCGCTCTGGAGCTTCAGGATCGCCTCGCGGAGCTGGATGTAGGTTTTGCGCAGGTCGTTGCTGAGCACCTTGGTTTCGCCGAGCACCGGCATGAAGTTGGTGTCGCCCTCCCAGCGGGGCACGATGTGGAAGTGGATGTGCTCGTCGATGCTGCCGCCCGCCACCCTGCCGAGGTTCGCGCCGAAGTTGAAGCCGTGCGGCTTGATGGTCATCTTCAGCGCCTCCATGCAGAGATTGGCCAGTTTGAAAATCTCGACCATCGTCTTCTCGTCCAGATCACTGAACTCCGGCGTCTGCAAATAGGGGATGACCATCAGGTGGCCGCAGTTGTACGGGTAGAGGTTCAGGATGGCGAAGCAGAATTCACCCCGGCAGAGCACGAAACGCTCTTCGTCCTGTTCGGGCGGAATGTCGGCGAAGACCGATTTGCCCTCCTCAGGAACGATGGGCTTTTCTTCCTTGAAGGTCTGCATGTAGACGTCGCGCCACGGTGAGTACATTCTTTGCATGGGGAATTTCTGCTAATCTGTTGCGCTATCCGGTTGCTGCGTTTGCCCCGGCTTTCCGGGAGCGTGACGATTATTAGAGTTTCCGGGAATGCCGTGGAGGCAGGGAAAAAAGAGATGCTGTCGAAAGACCGGAATGCCGGTCGCGTACCAAAGGTGGGACTCGAACCCACACGAGCTTGCGCCCACTGGATTTTGAGTCCAGCGCGTCTACCAGTTCCGCCACTTTGGCATGAGTCCAATGAACAAATGAACAGTGCGAGAGAAGGGACTCGAACCCTTACGCCTCACGGCACTAGTTCCTAAGACTAGCGTGTATACCAATTTCACCACTCTCGCTCTTCGGAGGGCTAATATACATCGTTCGTGGTAATTATAAATATTTAAATCGAATTTTCCTGTTTTTGACCGGAGGTGGCAACAAAATCCTTTTGGGGTAATCCAAATCGCAATCGATTCCCGCACCATTGATTGCGATTTGGAAGAAGCGGACTCTCGCCGTATCAAAGTTGTTCAGGTACGGTGAGATTTTATGCGTGCCACAGAAGGTTATGGATTGCCAGATCATTCCACACCGCTCCACACCGCAGATTTAGCCTTCATGGCCGGAGGTTTGTTTTGACCAACATCTATTGGGCGATTTGTCTGAGACTCGATACTTCAAACCGGCCAGATTTACATTGCTCAAGCATCTGTTGGCGGTTAGTTTCTGTTTGTCACAGAAAGCGTTATTTTCCTTATCCCCTGTATGCAGTCAATGAAATGGCACTTTTTCACTTTTAGTGGTTCTCAATGCAGTTAGATACTCGCCGGTTTGCTTCCCTGGTTTCATGGGTCATCAGTCCTGTCGTCGTGGCGCCGGCAGTCTATCTGCTTATAGTTCTGTATCGCTATTCAGCCACCTCCAGTCATCTTGACTGGTTTGTGGTGCTGTTTCTTTCGGCCACAATCGTACCGATGTTTCTGATCTACGGACTCAAGAAAATCGGCCGCGTCTCGGATTACAACATCAGTTTCAGGGAACAGCGCTTCTTGCCGCTTCTGGTACTGGTCGGGGTCAATCTGGTCGGTTATGAGCTGATGAAGCAGCTCGATGCACCTCGATTTCTCTCCGCGATTTTGCTCTTCAACGCGGTCAACACGGTCTTTATTCTGCTGGTGACGCTTCAGTGGAAAATCAGTATCCATCTCTTTTCTCTTACTTCATCGATTGCGCTTTTGACCCTTTCCTTCGGGCTGCCAGCGCTTGTGCTGCTCTGCTTCGTGCCACTTCTGATGTGGTCGCGCATTTACCTCAAGGCGCATAATTTCATGCAGACACTTGTCGGCAGCCTCATCGGTTTTCTGCTGATGTATGGCGAATTCAAATGGTGGCTTGCACGGTGAGCACACGGCACTACAGCGTGGTGCTGGTTACATACGGGGAGGTCGAGAATCTTTCGGTACGCGCGCTCTGGCCGAGTTCGAGAAAGATCATCGAGGTGATCACGCGCAAGATCGTCAAGCTTCCGAAGCTGCTGATCTACATGATCGCTGATTACCGTTCGGCAAAACACTACCTCGACTGGAAGCTGCATCGCTACCGTTCGCGCCTCGTGGAGATCAATCGCCAGCAGGCGCTCGGCGTACAACGGGCGTTGCGGCGCGATCCGCGCTTTGCCGGAAATTCTGCCGAAATCGAGGTCGCTGATGCCTACTATTTCGTACCGCCATACCTCGAAGCGGTGCTCGACCGGCTCCATGATCACTCGGACGGCATTGTCGTCGTGCCGATGATTCCGGTCGAGTCGGCCTTTTCCTGCGGTCCGGCGTGCCAGATGGTGATCGATCGCTTCGGCGAGAATCATCTCGGCGGGTTGCGAGTGGTGCGCGGCCTCTGGAAAGACGAAGCGCTGCATCGCCTCTATCTCGACCACCTTTTTGCGTCGCTGCCGACTGGCTGGAAAGGAACGCAACAGGTGGAGAAACAGGGCCTCGTGCTGGTCATTCACGGCACCATCGTCAAAGATCGCCGTGGCGAAAAGCCTTCAGTATTTACCGGTCTGGAGGAGACGATGGATTTTTACTGGCTAATGCGCGAGAAAATCATGGCCGATCCGCGCAATGTGTTCGGCGAGGTGAAGCTTGGCTGCCTGAATCACAGCCGGGGAGGAGAGTGGTCGCCGGAAACGGTCGAGCGGGCGCTCGATGAATTTGCCGCTGAAGGATTCAGCGCAGTGGCGATGTTTCCGTTCGGCTATTTTGCCGACAACAGCGAGACCGATTATGAGGCAAAAAAGATGCTCGACCGTTCATCCGCCGGGCGGAAGCACTATATTCCCTGCATCAACGACTCACCAGCGTTCGCCGAGTGGCTGGCGTCGAGGATTGCTGCCGAGATCGGGGTGCTCGATGTGCAGCGCGAGGCTTTCGGAGGCGGCGAGTCCGCGAAATGAACAAACCCCACATAGAGTATGAATACCATCGTACCCGATCAGCAGATATCTGAAACGAAGCCGGAGCACGAGCGGGAGTACCTGCAGGCGCTCGATTGCATCAAAAATCAGGAGTACGGCCAGGCGATTTCGATACTCGATGAGCTTGCCGGTCCTGCGTCGCGCGATCCGAAGTTGCGCTATGCACGTGCCGTGGCGCTGCTCTCCAACGGCGAGTACCGCCGCGCTGGCACCGATCTTGCGTTCACGGTCGCTCTGGACAGGTCGAACCTTGATGCTTACCGGCATCTCGGTTTCGTTTTACTGACCATGGGCAAGGAAGAGGCAGCCATCAAGGTGCTTGAAGAGGCGTTGCGTCTCGATCCTCGTTTCGTGGAGGCGTGGTGCGTACTGGCCGATGTCCACATGGATCTCGGTGAGCACGACAAGGCGCTCGATGCGCTCGACAAGGCTCACGAGCTTCAGCCCGGCAATGTCGAGGTTCACTGCAAGCTGGCGATGTACTATCTTTCGAGGGGAAACATGCGTGGCCTTCGGGCGGAGTACGAGGTGCTCAGGGAGCTCGAGCCGGAGGTGGCAGCCCAGATCGCCGAACTGCTGCCATAACTTGTTGCTATAATAATATGGCAGAGTTTTGAACTCACTAAAAAAATCAGAACGAGATGAAACTGTTTCCTGACAAGGATAAGAGAAAAAATTTCATGAAAGGCGGATTGCCGGTCGTGCTAGCGGTCGCCTGGACGCCAATCGTCTGGATGACGCTGGCCTCTTTTCTCGGCCCCGCGATGGAGCGGATAACCGGCTCGTGGCAGGTGAATGTGAGCATTCTTGTCGTTGCCACGCTGCTGGT
The DNA here is from genome assembly GCA_964476855.1 of uncultured Chlorobiaceae bacterium. Taxonomy (GTDB): domain Bacteria; phylum Bacteroidota; class Chlorobiia; order Chlorobiales; family Chlorobiaceae; genus Chlorobaculum. The sequence continues at coordinate 1,349 of CAYZCF010000014.1, read as the reverse complement.
GATGGTTGCGCTGATCCGGCTGTTCAAAATCGCTGGTTTAAAATTTTCTGAAAAAGCCGACTGATTTTTAATAAAGTCTCGTCATTTTCCTCTCCCTGCATAAAAAGATTCGGTGCAGGTAATTTTTTCGATATTCCTTCCGCCCTGAAAAAATCAGCTTTTTATCTGAAGATTGAGAAGATTTTTTTATATTGGCGGCACCTGATTCTGAGGCCCTTCAAGCCCGTCAGGGAAAAGGGAGCAAGTCACTTCCTTAACCATTAAAGTCAAACAAGAGAAGATGGATCAGACGTTAAGTGGTTTTGGTACCGTATTCGTGTTTCTCGTGCTCGGTATCGTCTTCGTCGCGGGTGGATACCTGACGGCGAGAATGCTCAGGCCGAGCAGGCCCAACCCCGAAAAGAATTCGACCTACGAATGCGGCGAGCCTGCCGTCGGAAGCGCCTGGGTCAAGTTCAATATCCGCTTTTATGTCGTCGCCCTCATCTTTATCATCTTCGACGTCGAAGTCGTCTTTCTCTATCCCTGGGCAACCGTTTTCAAGCCGCTCGGCACCTTCGCTCTTGTCGAAGTGCTGATCTTCGCAGGTATCCTCGTGCTGGGTCTGGTTTATGCCTGGGTCAAGGGTGATCTCGACTGGGTTCGCCCGACTCCGAATATTCCGAAAATGCCGGAACTGCCGAATCGCCGCTCCGGCAAGGCGAACGGATAATCTTTCAATCATCATCGATTTTACGCTATGGGTTTGCTTGATGCCAGGGTATCGAACCGCAACGTGCTGGTGACTTCGGTTGACAATGTGATGAACTGGGCCCGGCTCTCTTCGCTCTGGCCCATGGGTTTCGGTCTGGCCTGCTGCGCTATCGAGATGATGGCCACCAACGCCTCGAATTACGACCTCGAACGCTTCGGTATTTTTCCCCGCTCGTCGCCCCGCCAGTCCGATCTCATGATCGTGGCCGGAACGGTGACCATGAAGATGGCCGAGAGGGTCATTACCCTTTACGAACAGATGCCGGAACCTCGTTACGTGCTCTCGATGGGAAGCTGCTCGAACTGCGGCGGCCCGTACTGGCATCACGGCTACCATGTGCTCAAGGGGGTTGATCGCGTCATTCCGGTCGATGTGTACGTTCCCGGCTGTCCTCCGCGTCCCGAGGCGCTGATTGGCGGCCTGATGAAAATCCAGGAGCTGATCCGCATGGAGGGACTTGGCATTTCGCGTCAGGACGCACTCAAGAAGCTTGCCGAAAAGAGCGTTGATCCGCAGCAGGTGATCGACCAGCTGCGCAAGGCGACGGCATAACCACTATTATCTTATATCAAGAGTCAAGGGAATGGAAGAATCA
>CAYZCF010000013.1:0-29518 GCA_964476855.1 uncultured Chlorobiaceae bacterium | reverse complement strand
GGGGTTGGGCTCGATACCGCCGAACTCGACCGGCGGCGCTCGGAAGAGCCCGTCGCCAAACCCTTCCCGGTCACCATCACGGGGCTGGGGCGACTGACCTGGAACAAGGGGTACGACTTCCTCATCCGCAGCTTCTCGCGCTTCGTCGAACAGAGCGGCAACCGCGACGCGGGTCTCGTCATCATCGGCGACGGAGCGCAGAAGGAGGAGTTCGCGAAGCTGGCGGTGGAGCTGGGGCTGCGGGAGCGCGTGCTCTTTCCCGGCTTCCGGCAGAACCCCTACCCGTGGCTCGCCGTAAGCGACATTTTCGCCGTCACCTCGACCAACGAGGGATTGCCCAACGCACTGCTCGAAGCGATGTACCTCGGCAACGCGCCCGTCAGCACGCGGGCGGGCGGCGTCGATGAGGTGATCGACGATGGCAGAAACGGCCTCTTGCTTGACTACGGGGACGAGGAGACGCTGGCGAAAGCATTGCAATCGCTCGTCGAATCGCCGGAACACCGCGAGGCGCTGGCGCAAAAAGCGAAGGCGCGGATCGTCGAGCAGTTTTCGATGGAACGGATGGCAAGCGAAATCACCGGTTTCTGCCGAGAGGTAGCGAGAAAACAATAAGAACGAAACGATTCGATCAGGACAAATCCGGCAGGTCGTCGAAGCCCTGTTCGAGCAGATCCTCCTCGAACTGCCTCCACTTGCGCTTCAGCATGCGGCAGGCGAACATTCTGGAGTAGTTCGCCAACGGAAGGAACTGGTTGTTGCCGACACCGTCGATCAGCACCAAGCGACACCGGTCTTCCGAAAGTCGCTGAAAGACAACATTGTCGAGTTTGAGTTCCCTGACAACAATACCATCCCTGAAGAGAAACGACTTGAACTCTTTGAGAGCGACTCGCAACTGCTTCAGGCAATCACGGGAGTTGGCGGATAAAAGATAGTGTTCCAGCGGTTTCGATATTTCGCCGTCATAATCCCGGGCGAGGCTGAAAACCGCCCCCTCTCCCTCGGAGGTTTCCACGAACCCGTACGGACGGGCCATCAGCTCCCACGAAACACGACGCCGCTTGAACCTTTGGTAATGCTTCATCTCGACCTGATTGACCTCAAGCTTTTGGGTATAGATGACCTTCACGCACTTCCGGTCATCTTCGGGATGAACATAACAAAGCCTTGAAGACCCTTTTCCGACAAGAGAAGCTTTCGACAGATCAAGCATGGTACGACACTGAGACAACGCTGTTTTGATATTGGCAGCGCTAAAAAAAATTAACCCTATCGTAACAAATTTCCCCGAAACAGGCAAATACACAGCGCCACCGCCACTTCGCGAAACTGAAAATGCCGATGAATTTTTATCTTGAGTCTCAGTGCCCATGACGGACACTGGCCGAATGATTTACCGCATGGCATGAACTTCCTCTTCCTGAACTCCGCGAGCCGCGGATGGGGCGGCAACGAAAAATGGACCAAAATGGCCGCCGAAGCCCTCGCCGGTGAACATCTGGTGATGCTCGCCTACCGCGACCCCGCAATAGGCGACCGCTTCGAAGTCGGAAAAGTCCGCCTGCCATTCCGCTGGGAATTCGATCTTCTCACCATCTTCAGTCTTGCCAGGCTCGTCCGCCAGAAAAACATCGATGTCATAATCCCGACGAAACGAAAGGATTACGTGCTTGCCGGTCTTGTCTGCCGCCTCACCGGAGCCGCAAACATCCTCCGTCTCGGTATCGACCGCCCGATGAAAAATACGCCGGTTCAGCGACTGATCTACGGCTGGCTGACGGATGGCATCATCGTCAATGCCGGCAAAATCCGCCAGACACTTGGCATGACCTCATGGCTCGACACCGGCAAGGTCAGGGTGATCTACAATGGCATCGACCGGGACAAACTGGAATCGGACTCCAGACTGCCCTGTGAAAAACCCTTTCCGTTCACGATCGGTGCTGCCGGAGCGCTCATTCCGCGCAAAGGATTCGACTACCTTATCCGCTCGTTCGCCCGCTTTTCCGCAGACGGTGGCGAGATCGCGGATTCCGGACTCGTCATCGCAGGAGCAGGGCCTGAGCGGGAATCGCTCGAAAAGCTTGCGTTTGATCTCGGCATCTCCGGCAGGGTGCGCTTTACCGGAAATCTGGCCAACCCCTATCCCATGATGCGTGCTTGCGACCTGTTTGTCTCGGCATCGACATCGGAAGGTCTGGCCAACGTGCTTCTTGAAAGCATGGCGCTTTATTGCGCACCGATCAGCACATTATCGGGCGGAGCCGACGAACTGATCGATGATGGCAGGAATGGCTTTCTTGTCCGGTACGGTGACGAAAAACGGCTTGCAGAGATATTCAGCGAGCTTTACAAAAACCCCGGCAAAGTCGCCTCTCTTGCGACAAACGCGCACGAGACGATAATGCAGAGATTCTCGATCGAGCGAATGCGCAACGACCTGCTCGAGTTCTGTACAACAATTCTCGATCGAAAAAAACACGCATGAACATTCTCTTCATCAACTCCATCGGCCGCAACAAGTTTGGCGGCGGCGAAAAATGGATGGTCAACGCCGCCAGGGGGCTGGCCGACCGGGGCCACTCGGTGGTGCTGGCAAGCAAGCGCAACTCACGGCTGCTGGAGTACGCCTCACAGCGCGGCGTGCGCACCGAGGCGATGGAGATTCGCGGCGACTTCAGTCCGCTGGCGACGCTGAAAATCGCCCGCTGGATGAAGCGCCACCAGACCGACATCCTCATCTGCAACCTCAACAAGGATGTGCGCGTCGCGGGTCTGGCCGCCCGGCTCGTCGGCCATCCCGTGGTGCTGGCGCGTCACGGCATGTTGCTGTGCAGCCGCAAGTGGAAACACAAGCTCTCGCTCACCCGCCTGACGGACGGCATCATCACCAACAGCCGCACCATCCGCGCGGCCTACGCGGAGTACGGCTGGTTCGACGCCGATTTCGTCAAGGTGATCTACAACGGCCTCGTCATTCCCGGCAACATCACGCCATACGACTTCGCCTCGCGCTTCCCCGGCAAGAAGATCATCTACAGCGCCGGACGCCTCTCGAAGCAGAAGGGGTTCGAGTACCTGATCGACGCAGCGGCGATCCTGAAACGCAAGCGCGACGACCTCATCTTCGCCATTTCGGGCGAAGGCAAGCTGGAAGCCGAACTGAAAAGCCGCGTCAAGGCGCTTGGCCTCGAAGAGACCTTTGTGTTCCTCGGCTTCACGCCCGACATCTACCCCTGCCTCAAGGGATGCGACCTCTTCGTGCTCGCCTCGCTTTTCGAGGGGATGCCCAACGTGGTGATGGAGGCGATGGCGATGCGGAAGCCGGTCGTCGCCACAGACGTGAACGGCGCGCGCGAGCTGATGGGAGCGAGCGAGGAAAGTTTGATCTGCGACACGGGCCTCATCATCCCGCCGAAAAATCCGCAGGCGATTGCCGAAGCGATCGAGCAGATCATCGACAACCCTGAAACGATGGCCGCGTACGGCAAAGCCGGGCGTGAACGCGTCGAAACGCAGTTCACGATCCCGATCATGGTCGACAACCTCGAAAAGCATTTGAAACAGAAACTCGCCGAAAAAACCGGACGGAAATAGTCAGAGGAAAAACGCGGCGAGCGGTCAACCGGGGCGATAACGCGGAACGAGGTACTCCAGCTCCGGCTCTGTGGTTGAGAGATTGTAGCGACGAGCCAGCTTGCGAAGCACCTTGACATCGGCAAAGACATGCTGCGGAAGATCACGCTTGTGGATGTGCTTGCCGTCGAGATATTCATCTCTTTTCCGGATGCCAACGCCGCAAATAACGTAATCGGCATCCCGGCCATGCTCAGCGATAGCCAGCACGAGCGCAAGGATGCCCGTCGAGGGCCTGAACGCCGCTCCGCAATCCTTGCGCTTATTGAGCAGACGCTTCAGGAACGTGCTTGTAAGCGAACCGGCGTAGCGGATTTTCTTGTCCAGCGGCAAGCGGAAAAAATCGCTCGTGACAATCGGATCGTAACAGCCGCTGATTCTGCCAACCAGCATCCGCCGTTCATAAACGGAGAGACAGCTCAACGGAGAACGGAAGCCGGCTTCGTCGAGTATTGTCTTCGCCAATTCAAAATAGCTCGTTCTCGTCAGAACCACCTTGTCGGGCCGTGACGCGATAAACATGCTCCACTCCCGCTCTTTAAGCGCCTGATTCGGCACGCCCTCCCGACGCTCCCTTGGATGAATCATGTCGGGATTCAGCACGCTGACCACGAATCGAAACCGGATGACCTTGTCCGCATAGTAACCGATGGCAGCATTGGCGCAGTACACCGCGTCGCCCAGAGGAATGTCCGCACCCGGCTTGGAGCCAAGCACCACAACCAGCTTTTTCTTCACGCTCATGATTGACTGATTACTGCATGACAGATGACTACCAGAAAACCGGCAAATATGCATAAAGATAAAAAATGGCGTACATTGATTGCTCGATCATGCACCCTATAACGCAGAATTCCGAAAAACCGGCGAGACCGGATGTTTGCCGGAAAACCGTCCCGGAGATGAAGCCCCGAAAAAAGAAGAAAAGGCAGTTCCGGCAGGCTTTCGCCCGCTTGCTGCAACACACCTCCCGCCACAGAAGCGGTAGTGCCGAATTCAGCGGGCCGCTCGACTCCGTCGCCATCCTCGCGCAGGAGAAGCTCGGCGACTGTGTGCTGCTCACGCCGCTCGTCAGGAATCTGCGGCAGGCGTTTCCCAATCTCGAAATTCACCTCATCACCTTCAGCCGCGCCTCGGCCAGCTTCTTCATGAACGATCCGCAGGTGACGGCGGTGCACCTCGCCAAGAAGCAGCCCAGGCGCTATTTCCGCAAGGTGCTCTCCCGAAAGTTTGACCTCCTCTTCAACACCAAGGATCACCCGTCAACCCACTTCCTGCTCCAGTCGGCGCTGATCCGCGCCCGCTTCAAGGTGGGACACAAAAACCAGTACCACGAGGGACTCTACGACCGGCTCCTCGACCTTGAGTTCCACAGCCACATGGCGCTCAAGAACTGCGCCCTCCTGCCGCTGCTCGGCGTCACCGCGGATACGGAGGCATGCCGCCCGTCGCTCCCTGCCATGCCGCTTTCGGAGGAGCTGACGGCGTTTCTCGATGCGATAGGGGCAGATGCGCCCATCGGCATCAACATCAGCGCAGGCGAGCCGAACCGCCTCTGGACGGAGGCAAAGTGGCAGGCACTGCTCGAACGTTTTCCCGGCGAGCGCTTCGTGGTGCTCTCCGGCCCGGAGGATATGGATGCAAAACGCCGCCTCGAAGAGCGCTGCAAAAACGTCATCGCCTCGCCGCCGACCCGGAACCTCTACGAAGCGAGCCGCATCGTCTCGAAGCTCCGGCTGCTCGTCACGCCCGACACCTCGATGGTGCACGTCGCCTCGGCTACCGGCACGCCGGTCGCCGGGCTGTACCGCGAAGCGCCGCAGGACATTTCGCGTTTCGGCCCCTACGCCATTCCGTACGAAATCGTCATCTCGCCGACCGGCGAAGTGAGCGGCATCGAGCTGGAAACACTTATCGTAGCTATGAAAAAACTGCTTCGGGCCTCCTCTCGAAGCGATACGTTGATGGATAATACGAACCGGAACAATTATATTGCCAGTAACAATTTTTAACGCACTTTGCCTACAATAACCAGAAAAAAGCGACATGAACAGATAATCAACTAATCCGCAGCAAGCTGCGGGACATGAAATTATCTTTTTATCAACACTTTCCCGAAGCAAGCTTCGGGGAATCAGAGCATAAAAGAGTAAAGCAGTGCCACATTTTTTCATTACCACACAAAAACATGCATTACAAAAACATATTCAACATAAAAGAGTTTTTACGGGCAGCGAACTGGATCATCTTTTCTGCAAGAGAAATAGCAGTGTCTTTTCGAAAAGAAAAAAAACGATTTTCCAATAAACTTGGCTATCATCTTGATCTCGATCAACCTAAAAGCCTTAACCAGAAAATCGTCTGGAAAAAACTCAATGACAGAAATCCGCTGTTAACGATCACTGCGGACAAGTACAGAGCCAGAGAATACGTCAAATTATCGCTAAAAAGCAAAACAGCCAACGAAATACTTGTTCCATTATTGTATGTTGGGCATAATCCAAAAGAAATTCCGTTTGAAGAATTACCTGAAGCCTATGTCATCAAAACCAATCATGCATCAAAAACAAACATCTTTATCGATAAAGACCACCCACCCAAAAAAAACACCATAATAAAACAACTCAAACATTGGCTATCAAAACCATACGGTCTTTTTGCCTATGAATGGGCTTATAACAAAATCCCAAGACTATTTATCATAGAAAAACTTCTACAGAACTCTGACAACACGCCACTGAAAGATTTTAAATTTTTGATGATAAATGGCCAATGTGAACTTATCCAGGTTTACAGCGACCGCACAAACGAAATAAGATGTAGTTTTTACAATAAAAGTTGGCAATATCAAAACATACAATGGAAAAACAAATACGGACCAGCTATTGAAAAACCAGAAACCCTCCAAAAAATGATTGACATTGCAGAAAAACTATCCGCACCTTTTGACTTTGTCAGAGTTGATCTTTACGAAGTAAACAATAAGATATATTTTGGAGAATTAACTCACTATCCTGCATCTGGCAGACTTGAAATATCACCGAAAAGCATTGACTTTCTAATCGGCGCCAAATGGCAGCTAAATATCAATTACTGGAAAGACAAAAAAAATCCATCGATCGATATATACAAAAAATTAAAAAAGAAATCTTTATCCAAATCAAAAAAACCATAAAATGAATAACAAAAATCAGACATATAAAATAATTACCATCAGCCTTTTTCACTAAATAAAAAAGCATTAATATCAATGAACCTCACGCCATCAAGACCGTCAAAAAAATATTTTTCCTTTTCAAAATCTCCCGAACCATCAGAAAACACTGTCAAATACAGACCATCATTATAAAACGAAAAAAACGGATTGTTTATCAAAAATTTACGAACCCCTGCCGAATCATTGAACACCCGCAAACCAAAAGCATATCTATCTCTAGCCCTGATGACTCCACCCCACTTTTTCTTATACTGAAATACTCCATCTGATAAAAACCCCCTTGACAAGCCAAGATACAATGCTTCATATCCCCTTGACCCTAAATACTCAGCACCATAATAATAAGTAGCAGCTATCGCGCCCTTATTCCATAAAGACAAATCCCCATTTTTCAACCCATTTCTCCAGAGATAAGGGCAATCATCATCATAACGAATAAGAACACCGGACAAATCGCTCTCACCATCACTCACAATGAGCAGCTCACATCGACGCTCACTCCAGCTTTTTCGCTCTTTTTGAATATCTTTTTCAGGGTAACGTTTTTTTACGGTTGGCAACCAAAAATTCAAAAAAAAGTCATCAATAGACGCCAAGGAATCAGTCACTCTATACTGAAGATTATTTTTCCTGATTAATCGTATATCGCTTTTTGCAGAATTGCTTTTTACCTGTAATGGCAACGATATCGTAGTACCTACCCAAAGCGGCAGTGAATGTTCTGTTTTTCTTAACCTGACAGAGGAATGTCTTTTGTACTGAAAAAGCACAAGATCACATTTATAGTAATTAATTCGAGCCATAAGCAGAAAAAAGATCATCGGCATTTTACCGCGAGCAACAACAGAAAAATTACCATTAAATACTTTTCCCGTTACGTAAGCAAAATCAGATCTACTTCCAGAAAAAAGTATTTTAAACGGCTCACCTGAATTCTTTTCACTGCCCTCAACCACGGTCCATTTGATTATCTTTATAGACATTGGTTCAAAAATATTTCTTCAATGCATAACGCATTTTACCTGAAAAAGGTACTCTAAAACCTAAATTCTCACTCATAACCTGCTGACATGGCCGACATATTCCACAGGGCTTCCCATTACGGGGATTATGACAAAACCAGGTTTTGAGCATCAAATCATAAAATGGCTGATCCCTAGCCAATAAATATATTTTATGCTTTGCAAGATTAAATAATGGAAAACTGAAAAACCTGAATAACTCCAATAATGGCTCATCGAATTCATTGCCCAGCACTAAACTATCACCCTCAACAACCAATGCTTTTTCAAGCTTCGCGAATATCGCCTTCCTTGGAGAAGATGAATTACCTTCAACACCGATTTCTATCCTGTTCAAGCCTTTCCATTGAACATATCTTGCTAACCACTCATACTGCATTCCCAATCGACCATATTGCGCTACAATAGACTCATGCATCTCCATAATAATCTTATTCTTGGGAATATCATCCTTTACAACAATCTGGATGGGCTTTAATAACTGTGAATTGTCAGAAATTCTTTTTATTATCTCCTCCCGAATAGCGACCATCGCTTTGATCTCTTCTCTAAATGACTTCCGTTCAGTATCTAATATATATATCGGGCAAACATTTTGTTTTTTTACAAAAATCAAATCACACAATCGGTAAGTAGATTCCCATCCGCCTGTCCATAACAAATGGACCTCTTCTTTTTCGGCTTCCATGACAGAGAAAAAATTATAGTTACGATATATACTTTTTAAAATACATCAATATTACTTCCGAGAAACTATCCAAACAGGCAAGATACTGCTCTTTTCAGCTTCAAATACAAGCCATAACATAACACCCGTCGTTTTGAGGCAGCCATTGATACCCTGTACTCCAGCACTTTTCAACAACCTGAAACTCAACACACCAGGAAACATTAGAGGCTGAAGTTTCTCTTTTTGTAATGAAATATACGGATTGCGCTCTGTTTTTTTTGATCGACAGAATGCAAGGATAATACATGAAGGAACATAAACCAGAAACATCAGGCTTCTCGAAACCAAAAACCTTTCTGTTGGGAAAGCAACGCGGGATCAACTACATTATACTTCATCTGAAACATACCATACAAAATGAATGAGCACCGTTGCCATCGTCTCGACTCTCATCGCTGCTGCCGCCTTGTTGCTACTCATCGATCACCGGTTGAAACGACACCAGTCTAAAATAAAGCGCCGAAACAGCCAAACCTGGTCGATCGGCCTGTATGAGGGGCCGAATCCCTTCTTGCTCGAGCCTGTTGCGGAAATCAACAACCCCATCCTGACGGCCAATGATATCACCGATGTACCAGCACGCTTCGTAGCCGATCCATTCATGATCACGCGTGACGGAAAACACCACCTTTTTTTCGAGCTGCTCAACATAAAACGAAACACCGGCGAAATCGGTCACGCCGTCAGCGATGATCTCAAAACATGGCGCTACACGAGCGTGGCGCTCAGAGAGCGGTTCCATCTGTCGTATCCTTACGTTTTCGAACACGATGGCGATATATATATGATTCCCGAATGCGCCAAATCGAAATCGATCCGGCTCTATCGGGCTGCTTCATTTCCGTATGACTGGCGACCAGTCGTGACGCTCCTGAGCGGCAACAAACGCGAGGTGCCGCTGCTCGACCCATCGGTCATCTTTCACGACGGCCACTGGTACCTGTTCAGCTACATACGGAAAGTGAACAATCTCCATCTGCATGTCGCCGAGTCGCTGACGGGGCCGTGGAGAGAGCACCCGGCAAGTCCTGTAGTCAAAAACAGCGACCACTTCGCACGCCCCGGTGGACGGATCGTAAAAGACGGCACGACACTCTATCGCTTCGCCCAGGATGGCCAGCCACGTTATGGCAGCAAGGTATGGGGTTTCCGGATCACCGAACTGACGCCAATAGCTTACCGTGAGGAGGCGGTTTCAGACACGCCGGTCATTCAGGAAGGAAAAGAAGCGTGGAACAGCAAGGGTATGCACACGGTCGATCCGCACCTGATGCCGGATGGCCGATGGATCGCGCTTGTAGATGGACTCGGCACCAAGCGTATCTCGCGCTGAACCAGGCGCTACGCAGGCAAAAGGACTTCACTGTGATACGTTGTACATTGAAACAATACAAGACAATGAAACCATATCATGATCAGGATACTATGTCTGCATGTAGCAGAAAACCAGGCCAGTTACCGTTACCGGGTTGAACAGTTTCTCCCTTACTGGAAGGATTATGGTATTGATGTACAACCAATCCGCATCACCAGCAAAAGTTATCCCGAAAAACTCTCGATTGTGCTCCGAAGCGGAGAATACGATTACGTCTGGCTGCAACGCAAACCGCTAAGCCCGCTGTTCACTACGATAATCACGAGGAAAACCCGACTTATTTACGATTACGACGATGCCCTTTATGCTATCGAAAGTTACCTGAAAGGAAAGCCAAAACCGACCCAGCCAGGCTCAAAGCAGATAATCCGGCGGCTGAACACTGTTCTGAAACATTCTTCAATCGTATTTGCCGGAACAGGCTCGCTGGCGGACTATGCCCGTCAATTCAATGTCCAAAACACCGTTATCATTCCAACCTCATACAGCAAACTTCTGGAGCCACCGCCACCGGTGGCAACGAACCGGACGGTCACGATCGGCTGGATCGGCAACACCGGAAATCTCTATTTTCTTTCCATGATCGACGATGCCACATCTGCAATCCAGCAACGTTTCCCGGATGTCAGATTTTCAATCATGAGCGGCAAAGCGCCCGAAGGCCTCCAAACCCGCTGGGAATTTGCCCCCTGGTCAAAAGAGACAGAAGAGAGCTGGCTCGACTCGATCGACATCGGCATCATGCCTCTTGAATACGACGAATGGAGTCGGGGCAAGTGCGCCTTCAAGCTCCTGCAATACATGGCACACGGCAAGCCGGTCGTGGCGTCGGCGGTAGGCGCAAACATGAGTGCGGTCATCAACGGCACGAGTGGTTTTTTGGCTACCTCGAAACCGGAATGGGAACAGGCCCTCACATCGCTCGTCTCGAATCCCGAGCAACGTGTCGGCATGGGCAAAGCGAGCCTGGAGCACTTTCTCTCAACCTATGAACGCCAGCGGGTTCAGGAAAAGATTGCGACCCTGCTTCACAACCATTTCAGGCAAGCAAAAACCCGGCAAGCACACTGAGCTCAAGTCCTTCAAGCGATAAGGAATAACATTCCCGCACAAAAGCGGCATGAATGGCCACAGCACCTTGTCCTTCAGCGAAAAAAACTCGCCATGCCGTTTGGCAATTTCCGGAACTACATGCTCGGGAAACGCCGCATCATGCAGCGCCTGACACCCGAACAAAAGCGCCTCATCACGATCGACGGCCTCGGCAACAACCCTATCCCGCACATCGCCAATTACCTGCGCACCTTTGCCGAACGGGTTATTCGGAGAAAATAGCTCCATTTCGGGCGGCACCTTCATGAAGAGTTCCCCAACAACACGGTTATGCGGGATGTTCTCGGTACGGAAGGATAACAAAATCGGCATCATGCCAACCGGTTAAGCGTTTCAGCTTTTTCAGCCCACCGGAACCGTTAGACTTATAGATTTGTGGCTAATGGCGCTATCAGGCATAGCCGCTTGCCGGTGCACCCTTTTCGCCAAACTGGATATCATAGAGATGCTTGTACAGGCCACCATATGCTATAAGCTCGTCGTGATTGCCCGACTCCATAACTTGACCGCGATCCATGACGATAATCCGGTTGGCATTCTTCACCGTCGAAAGTCTGTGCGCCACAACCAGAGCGGTTCGGTCCTCTAATGCATTGTCAATGGCCTGCTGTACCACTTTCTCGGACTCGTTGTCGAGTGCACTGGTCGCCTCGTCAAAAATAAGCAGTTCCGGATTCTTCACCATGGCACGAGCGATGGCAAGCCTTTGCCGTTGACCACCGGAAAGCTGGATACCGCGATCACCGATAAGGGTCTGGTATTTTTCGGGCTTCTCCTCGATAAAACCGTGTGCGTTGGCAAGGCGGGCTGCGCGCTCAACCCGGTCATGATCGATCTGCTCTCTAACCCCGTATGCTATATTTTCTTCAATGGTGTCATTGAAAAGAATCACCTCCTGACTCACTACCCCTATCAAATGCCGCAACTGCTTATAGTCAAACGCGCGTATATCGGTTCCGTCAATCGTTATTCTTCCGGAATCGACATCGTAGAATCTCAAAAGCAGATCAACCACCGTCGATTTGCCGGATCCGGACTGTCCGACAAGCGCTACCATCTCCCCCTTCCTGATCTCGAAGGAAACATGATCGAGGACATTACGCGCATCCGGCGTTTTGCGATATTTGAAACAGACATCCTCGAAACGTATCGACTTTGAAAATCCGTTGATGGGTAACGTACCGTTCTTAATATCCGGTTCAGCATCAAGAACGGAAAACAGATTCTCGGCCGCTGCGGCACCGTGTTGTATCTGGGTGTATGCTTCGCTTAATGATTTGAGCGGCCCCATGACGGAGTACAGGGTAAAGGCAAACAACAGCAGCTCGTTCCCCTGCATTCTGCCCTCGAAAACCTGAATGCCCCCGAACCACAGCACCAAGGCAATCGCAGCGATCAGCAGGGTTTCATTGAGAGGACTGATAACATTTTTCAAACGGTTGATCCTGATCATCCGCCGACGGAAATCACTGGTGAATGACTGGAAGCGGGTAAACTCGATATCTTCGAAGGCACTGGCTTTTATGACCTTGATACCGTTGAACTTTTCCTGCAAAAGAGAGTTCATGTTTCCCATTTCACGCTCCAGACCTTTCGCCTGGCTGCGGATTTTTCCTCCGACACCTCTTATAACAAATAAAATGAGGCCTGAGACAACAAGCGCAAAAATCGTCAATTGCCAGCTCAGGGCAATCAGTACAGCCATGAAAACAAGTATGGAAAAAGGGGTCTGCAAAAAATTTGACAGCACCGTACTGATGGTAGTATTTACCATCTGAACCTCGTTATAAACGTGGTTCATCAGAGAACCGACCCGCTTTTTATTGAAGTAATCCAGCTGCATTTCGATAATGTTTCTGAATACATCATCCCTGATTGTCTTCGTGGTTCTGGTCTGAATGTTGAAAATGATCTGCTTGTTCAGGTAGACAAAAAGATTTTTCAGAGCAAAAGCAAGAATCAGGAATATGCAGATTTTCAGTAACGCTCCCTGCTGTGTCTCTGCATAAAACAGATGGGTGAAAAACTCCATTGCTGACGCCTTGATCTGGTCAACGTCAACGATGTTCTTATAAAATGGATCGATGTGTGATTTTGAAGATGCTGAACGTGCCAACTCCTGGCCTGGTTGCCGGGGTATGGCAGCCTGTCCAGACGTCTGCCCGGACGTAAACAAGGTGTTCAGCAGAGGCAGAACCGAGTAAATCGAAATCACGCTCAGCAGTGAGGTGATCATACTCACAAGAACAACGAGTACAATTTTGCTTTTCAAAGGAACAAGATATCGTAAAAACCTCAGATAGAGCTTCATCGGCATCAATGGCTATTTGGCATAATTCTCGTGCACGCAACTCTCAGGCATCTGCCCCAGAAACGACAACAGGGCAAGGCTCCCGGAGCAGAACACTGACCTGAGCGAACCGGATCATAAACAGAAATCGAAAATCCTTGACAACCACTCCCCGCTACAGGTTCAGACATGTAAGTAAGCACAATAATACCAATATTCCGAATCAAGACGGCTGGCAATACGACAAGAAAAGCGTTCATATTGGTATGACTGTTTTCTCCGGAACAGGCAGAGGGGCTGGCAAGCAAGATCAATGACAAACACAATAACGGCGTAAAATCACTAAATAACTGAATAAATTTTGTATTTTTACAAAACAATTCAGCCTGAAAAGGTAACAACAATCCTCTCCGAATGATGAAAAGTTCCATGAACCATCTTTCCGGAATCATCAAAACGCGGGCACAACATGCCGAGAGGAAAATATCGCACGCAAAATGGCAACTTCGTTATGCCTTGGTGCAGAGGGCTCTGAAAAAGAGACCTGAACATCCCGGACATTTAAAGAAGCTTGCACGTATACTGACAAAGCTGAAAGATGAAAAAGAGCTACTTCAGGCAACTGAATGCTACGCGAGAACAGGTTTCAGGCACAACAACCCGAATACGGCCAAAGCACTCGTCTGTCTTGCGCATGCAAGAGCCGTTACATTATGGGAAAACAACAGGCATGACGCAGCGTTAGAACTGATTAACAGCATCATAGGGCAGAAAACCCCGGATACGGACCTTTTGTATCTATCGCTTTACTGGCAGCTATGCATAGCAAAAACAGAACACCGGAAAAATATTATCGATGAGCGACTGATCAGCAAATACCTCGAGCTCGAAAAGCAGCACCTGCGACATGACTTTGAAAAAGCTCACCTCGCAGCCGAAGCACTGACGCGTCTCGGCCGTGCTGATGAGGCAAGAAAAATACTCTTGCAGCATGAAGACAAACCAACGGCATTCTTCGCCCTGTCCAATACCAGCATTGATGACGACGCGCTATGGCTCGCGTATGTCAACCGTTTCTTCAGTTCCCGAGAGCTGGAACAGCTCTCTCTGGTCGAGGGCGCAGATCAGCGATTCTTACGGCTGAAAAGCGACCAGGGCACTTCTTGCAGCGGCGGACCGAAAATCAGTGTCATTATGACGGCATTCAACGTCGAGAACTATATCGAAACGGCAATCCGTTCTGCACTTGCCCAATCGTGGAGCAATTTCGAACTGCTCATTGTCGATGACTGCAGCACAGACGGTACCCGCAGTATCGTAAAAAAGTTCATGCGACATGATTCCAGAATCAAGCTCATAGAAAACAGCGAGAATTGCGGCACCTATGTCAACCGGAACAAGGCCTACGACCTGGCAACGGGCGAGTATGTAACCTGCCATGATTCCGATGACTGGGCGCACCCGAGAAAGCTCGAACATCAGATCACTGCCCTGCTGAAAAATCCTGACGCTGTTTCAAGCTCAAGCCACTGGGTGCGAGTGCATGAAAACGGCCAGTTTATTTTTCGTATGCCAGGAGCTTTTGCCCAATACAACGCGAACTCACTGATGTTCAAAATCGACAGGGTGAAACCGGTGCTCGGGTACTGGGACTCCGTGCGAATAAGCGCTGACAGCGAATTCATCAAAAGGCTGAAAGCTGTATTCGGCAAAAAGCGGGCCATCATGCTTGATGACGTTCTGATGTTCGGTCTGAAACGACAGGCGAGCCTTACATCGGCACCAGAAACTGGCCACACACCCAGCGGCATCTCTCCATTGCGAAAACGGTATCATGACAATTATACCAACTGGCACAAAACCATTGACAGGAATTCGGCATACATGGAGTTTCCGCTGAAAAATCGGCCATTCGAAGCCCCCGAAGAGATTTTGGCTAAGGACTGAAGGCCCTTAGCAGCAGAAAATTTCTCGAAAAAATCTCATTGCAGAAATCCGTCAGCAGGAGTTGAGAATACACCAGCCTTAAAGGCAGAGATACCCTTCACCTCCCAAGCACTCACGGCATTCCCCCTGATATACAACACAATAGGCTGCTCGTAACCTCCAGACATAAGTCGCTCTACTCTCAGAGACAAACCCAGCTCAGCAATCTTTTCACAAAACTGGACAAACTGCTCTTTTTTTCTCGCGCTATCTTTAGAAACCCTGCCCGGAGACAAAACAACCCAAACCCCGCGTTTTTTTATCTCATCTCTTGATGCTTTTTGAAAATCTTGCAACTGCTCTAAACCATTGAAAAAATTATCACGACCATATCGATAGGCATATGGCTGAGAAAAATTACTGTAATGCGTGGGATAATAAAGAACCAGCTCGCCATCTCGTACATTTCTAACAACAAAATCACTGGCATGGCCATACAAATATTGGCTGGGCAGACGTGCAAAAGTCGAGTTGACAATACTTGAAAACGACCCGGCTGCATAGACAAGGACAACCAGTACCGTCAACTTCTTGGCAATACCCCTGGAGTAGACAATCGCTCCAACCAGACCAGTCCAGATAACGACAAGAATTGGAACTAGATAACGAACTCCAAACTGGTGATGCACTTGCGCGAGCGGAAACTGTGCTGCCAGCGTCAGAAAACCAATTACTGCTATCGTTACCACAACACTTCGGATAGTGTGTCTGTAGAGCAAAACCAGGCCGAAAACACAAACAACCACAACAGGAATTGCAAGCGATAGGCTACCGAGGAGATCCGAAAGCAAATACAATACTTCCAGACTGACTCGGCCACCGGAAACACCTGATTCAGCAGGTGTTTTCAATCTACGCAGAAGCTGAAGCAGAGGAGGAAGATCAACCAGCAACGCCGTACCAAAAACAAGAAAAGCGGTTTTCAGAGCACCGTTTTCACCAACCGGAAGGGATCCGTTTCGCTTGCGAAAGAAAAAAAAGCCTACGCCTGCCGCAAAACCCGGCCAGACGACTAAAGCCAGCTGATGGGTCCAACCGAGAGCGCCGAGAAGCAGACCCAGGAGCACCCACCGTCCATTAGATGCACGTGCGTGCTCAGCGGCAATGATTAACTGCAGCAGAGCCAGGAGGAGCAGCAGCATGAACAGCGTATACATCCTTGCCTGCTGGGCTTGATTGATCATGAGCTGGTCCAACGCTACCAGAAGCGCAAAGAGGACACCGGCACCACCGGAGATGAGCCTTTTACCAACGGCAAACGCAGCAGGAATGCACAAAACGCCGAAAACCAGCGAAGGCAAGCGCATGGCCATGAAGTTATCGGCACCAAATACCTCCATGAAAGAGCGCACAAACAGATAACTCAGAGGGGGATGATCCTTGTGCGCGGTAGCGGTAACAAGCTGGAATAACGACGGATCATAGGCTGTCTGCCAGGTACGGACTTCATCATACCAGAGAGGCCTTTCGTTCAGAACAGGCCAGAGGCGCACCGTCACTCCTGCAATCATGAGGACAGCAACAACGGCAAATAGCCATCTGTGGCGTCTTAACCAAGAAAAATCAGACATACCTGAAACACCTTTAATTACCTGTATTGCAGTTATCAGTTATCGAAAAAACGACACCCCTGCCCCGCTGACCTATCAAGCATCGGCAACCACTTGCGACACTGTCTGAGTGTTCACCGGATTGGCGAACCTGTAGACCGGCAAGAAAGCACACTACACCTGGAATAAAAATCTCAGATTTTTCAGAATCACAGCGCGGGAAATGTCTTGAAATAAACGAAGAATCTGACAAATTACCACATAACGAACCTGCATCCGTTTACTGTCCGGAAACCTCTATCAGCCCTGTCAAGTCAAGCAACGATCATCATAGACGTCGGTTCCGGAGGGCCGTCCACACCTTGATTGACTTCCTGCCATTCATCACAAAACAAGCATAGGATCAAGCCCGCCGATACAGGTGAAGAAAATTCAAGGCATCTTGAAAGATTTCCTTGTATGGAAGACTGACCGGCATTACGGCATGCCCTCCGCATTAAGGTGCTTGATCATGCAAGTCCATGATCAATGCGGATGGAGTTGGGACTATCTCGGCAAGCGGCCAATGCCAGCAAAAAAACAGGAGGAGTCTCTTAACCAATCCGGTGCAACAAAGAGAGGCGACATTAGCGTCGATTATTTTTTCATTCGATACCATCTTTTTATCGTTGACTTCTTGATTTTATGAAAAGGCTTGATCAAGCGCCAGCATATCGACTTTTTAAATCTGTGCACTTCTGCTTCCAACGCCTCTTTTTGCTTAATCAGTTCTTCTTTTGTGATATGAGAACGATCATATCTAAACTTTACATCAGGGCTATACCTATACGACATAGGTGACAATTCTTCAAGTTTAAAATTATGCTTCCAGAGGACATAGGTCAAACTGAGCTGATCTCTTCTTGAATACTTTTCCACCCAAAACCACCAATCATCCATAATCTTGATAACCAAGGGATGAGAATGTCTTCTGAGAGTTATATTTGTTTCGAATAAACCCATTCTTCGCGGAAAACCATCCTTCCTCATCAGATACTCCTGCTTATTCATAACCTCAAAATCATCCTTATTCCTTTCTCTACATGCCTCAAATTCATCATAAACACAGCTTCTCTTGGGATGCAAAGGGCAAGAAATCAAGTATTCATTTTTCATCGCCTTGTCGATATCAGAAAATATCTGATGACTCAAAATATCCACATTACCATCAACCCAAAGACTTACCTCATATTCAGGAAAAAGAAGATGTGGATGAATTTTGTGCCAACGTTGATTCCTGACATTATCCAGCTTATCAAAACACAAAGGCCGAATAACCCATTGAGAGTTTTTTTTATTTCTGACACCCATATCATCAGTAAAACAGACATAATCCCATTCAGAACTGATAAACGTATGATTCAACAGCTCATCATACGCGCCCGTAATACAAGTGTAGACAACTTTATTTTTATTCATTTCCATAAAAAAACAATTTATTCACTCGCAAATCATTTCTACAAAAATCCTCTAAAAATAGTCGAGAAATCTTTACTTTCAATCAGCGTTAATGTTATTGACAAAAAACCAACAAATTCATTACTCATCTTTTCACTATAAAAGCTTTTGATAAATAGCCTTCAACCCTGAAACTTGCGATACAATATTATGCCTGACCTCCACCTGTTCTCTTGACTTATATTCAATATACCCAACATCTGAATGATGCTCCACAAGAAACTTTATACAATTAAAAAGCGCCTCCACATCTCTTTCTGGAGCAAGCAGATAATGATGAAATTCAGCAGGCATAATGTCTGGTATATCACAATGATGCGTACTGATAACCGGCATACCGGTTGCCATCATCTCTATAATACTTACAGGAGCGCCGCCTTCAGTATCGCCATCACTTGCCGTAACACTCGACTGTATAAACAAATGATGATTATAACTTTCTTTTATCATTGCTTCATGCGACAAATAGCCGAGCAATTTTGTTTTTTGAAAAAGATTATTTTTTTGCAATGTGTGCAAAATCTTTTTCTTCTCTATATCAGAACCCGACGCATCCCCTATAATCGTTAACTCTAAGTTATAGTACTGACTCGCCATAGCCACCGCACTAATTGCATAGGGAATACCTTTCTTTTCCTTAAAAGAAGCCGCAATAAGAATCCTGATTGGCTTGTGAATATCAAATTTTCTTGGAACAAATGGAAATTTGTTCAGATTAATACCTATTCTTTGAACCACAACTTTTTCTGCAGAACAACCGAGTTTTATGAGCGAGGCCGCCATAAATGGGCCTTCACACAAAAAAATATCAGCTTTTTTAAATAGCAGAATGTATCTATCAAGCCAAACGGGATCAGAAGGCAAACAATTGACATCGCGACCATAAAAAGTCACAACATGCCTTGCCTTTATTTTATCCGGAATATCCATATTTCTCCATCCCTGATCGCCAAAATGAGAATGAATTATATCCGCTTTTAACTTGCGCCCTATTTTAACATAAAAATGAAGATGCCTTCTCAAACCGATCTCCCTGACTCTCTCATCAATCCTTCTCAAAAAAGGATTTTGCTCTTCGAAACTATAAAGATTCTCTATCGAAAAAGACCCTATATTTTCCCTTTTTTCGCACGCAACCGAAACATTGAGCATCTGCATTTGAGACTGACTGATTTGATGAAAAAGCCATGTCTGCGTTAAAGGAAGCCATTTCCGAGATATATGTAAAATCTTTGGCCCCATAAAAAACCTATCGTTTAAATCTTCTCCTCAGAACAGAAATCACATCATCAATATCAGCAACACAAAATTTTGGAGAGATTGGCAAACTAATTGTGCTATCTCCGATCCATTTTGCATTCGGATAATCAGCAGAATTCCATTTCATTATTTTTTGGTAATAGGGATGATCTGGAATACTTATATAATGAACGCCAACACCAATTCCATTGTGAGTCAGAAAATTTATCAGCTCATCCCGCCCCACGCCAGAACTCTTTTCATTTACCAAAATAGTATAAATATGAAACGCATGCTTTTCATATTCTCGAACTGGAGATGGCAATTCGATTGGCAAACCAGCAAGCTCATCTGTATATCTTTTCCAAAGAATTCCCCGACGCTCCCAATATTCGTCAATTTTTTTAATTTGATGAATACCTAATGCAGCCTGCAAATCCATCATATTATATTTGTAACCACACTCAACAACCTTGTAATGCATATAGCCATCATCACCATATCGTTCCCAGGCGTCCGCACTCATACCATGCAACGAAAGCGTTTTTATTCTCTCCAAATCCTTATAAGATTTTGTCACAACCATACCACCCTCACCAGTGGTGATATTTTTTGTGGCATAAAAACTGAAACAGGAAAAATCGCCAAAAGTCCCTGTTTTTTGATTCTTATATTCAGCCTCGATTGCATGCGCGCAATCTTCTATAACTGAAAGATTGTTTTTTCCCGCAATTGAACAAATAGCATCCATATCACATGGACGTCCTGCAAAATGCACGGGAAGTATCGCTTTTGTTTTTTTTGTAATTTTTTTCTCAACCTCACAGGGATCAATATTAAAAGAATATCGATCAACATCCGCAAGAACTGGTGTTGCACCAGTATGTAAAATAGCATTTATGGTTGCACAAAATGTCAGCGGTGTTGTGATAACTTCATCTCCCGGGCCAACACCACTGACAAGAAGGCTCAAATGCAGCGCAGCCGTGCAGGAGTTTACCGCAGCAGCATTTGTTACATTTTTATAATGAGCAAAAGTTCTTTCAAATTCTTTTACACGAGGGCCTGTACCAATCCAACTACTTTTCAAACAAGCAATTACCTCATTAATTTCATCTTCTTCTATTAATGGAGAGCCAAAAACAAGAAAATTTTCTTTTGAACGAGCCATTTTTGCTAAATATACTCCTTATATAAAGACAACTTTCTGTAAAAAAAGACGCTTTAAAAAGCCACGCCCAACCATTTATTGCATTTACAGAGCAAAGTCACCACACAGCTTGTAATCCTTTTTATTTTGCACACATAGTGGAATACTAACCTGTACTTAAAAGAATAGACGATTCAGTACATACAATCCAAAAGATATATGAGAAAAAAAACGTTCCGGCTCCTCGTAAAAAATAAGTTATAAACGCTGCTTTCTCAAAGAAAACTTCTCTGGTCAGCCCACTCTGCGCTGCCTCCCCGCTTCCAGCGATCGTGCAGCCAGAACCACTCTTCGGGGCGTTGGCGAATCTGTGCTTCGATCGCACTGGTGTATCGAGCGGCAAGCGTAGCGATGTCGGCCTTGTTGAAGGAGAGATCGGAGGTATCAATGTGGCGGACGGTGATGGTGTAACGCCCGTCACCGTTGCTGGTGCAGATGGGCATGAAAAGCGGCACGCTGGCCCGGAGCGTAAAGAAAGCCGCGCCGTGAAACATGGTGGCGCGCCGTCCGAGAAACTCGCCAAAATTTGCCTCGTCCGGGTCTGACTGGTCACCGAGAATGGCCAGCGTACCGCCGTTCTGCAACAGGCGCAATCCTTCCCGGAGCGACTGCTTCGGATAGACCACGCTGTTGCCGCGCATGGTGCGATACTCGTTCATCTTGCGGTCAACCCGCTCGTTGCGCAGCCGCTTGACGATAATGGTAATGGGATTGATCAAGAGGCCAAAAGCCATCGCCATCAGCTCCCAGTTGCCGTAATGGGCCGACACCAGCACCGCGCCAGTCTTTCCGCTGCGTTGCCACTCCCAGAAGACGTCGTCACCTTTGATATCGACCAGCGCCGCAGCGTCGTCACGGTTGCGGATCAGCGGCAGGCGCATCACTTCGAGCAGCGTGGCTGCCACGTTACGATACATCGCCGTGGCGATACGATCGATTTCTGCCGAAGATTTTTCGGGAAAGGTCAGGGCAAGATTCCGATGCACCAGCTTGCGACGGATACCGAGGCCCCGGTGCATGACGTCACCGATGAAAACGGCAAAATGTTGCGTCTGCTTGCGGGTCAGTCTCTGCACCAGAAATCCGAGCAAAGTGACCATCTCGTAAGTCACGGTATGCGATACAGATCTCAAGGTGCGCCTGGCGCTCTTTTTGAGTCTGAATACGTCAAAGCTCATGAGTAACGCACCTCGCTGATATTCTTAGTCGCCATATTTTATCTGATCCTCAACTTCGGCCATGATCACCGTTTGGCAATCTGCACCGGAAAAGTTCTGGTGCTTGAATTTGTTGTTCAGCACTCCCGAGCAGAAAACCATCCTGAAGGTACAAAACGAAGCGATAGGAGAAAACTGGAAGTTGACCGGCAACGTCACAGCTGCATCGAGCACATATTTCCACCGCACCGCGTAGCGCCAGCGGAACAATTCCGATTTTTCAGGCTGTTCACGAATGCGTTCTCGCGTTATATTTGTTTTATGAGGGAAAGTACCCCTCCGACATAATAATTCATGAATGACCGACATGCCATCCAAGCTGTGCTCCCACGAAGAGATGCTCCTGAAGGTTCGAAACTGGCAGGCCAACGGGGAGAAGGTCGTCTTTACCAACGGCTGCTTCGACATTCTCCATGCCGGTCATGTGCGCTACCTCGCCGCCGCCCGCCATCTGGGCGACCGGCTCGTGGTCGGGCTGAACACCGACGCCTCGGTCAAACGGCTTAAAGGCCCGAAGCGACCGGTGGCGCCAGAACAAGACCGGGCCGAGGTGCTCTCGGCACTCGCGTCGGTCGATGCCGTCACGCTTTTCGATGACGATACGCCTGAAGCGCTGATCGGCATGTTGCTGCCGGACATTCTGGTCAAGGGGGCAGACTGGCCGGTCGAAAAAATCGCCGGAGCCAAGGCCATCATCGGGCATGGTGGTTCCGTCCTGACCGTACCGCTCCTTGAAGGCCGCTCGACGACCGGCATCATCGAGACCATCATTCAACTTCATTGCCCGCAACAGACCGGTGGATAGAGTCAAGAAATTCAGCTTTTTCGTGATGACCGCCGCTTCGGCCTTCGTCATCATGCTTTGCATCGCCGCAGCCCTGGTGCTCAACAGCGGCATGGTGGATATGTTCGCCAAAAAACAGCTTCTGTCGCTCTTCAACAATGAGTACCGGGGACGGCTCGAACTGAAGGAGGTCAAGCTGCGTTTCCCTGACCAGGTCACCCTCGTCAGGCCCGGCATCTTCGAGGAAAAAGCCACGCAACCGGCAGCCCGAGCGGACAGCATCACCCTGAAGTTCAACTTCCTTTCACTGCTCAGGCCGAAGATCACCCTGCTTTCGTTCAGGGAGGTCGATGTTGACGGTGCCCAGGTCAGCATCGCCGAATATCCCGGCGGTCAACTCAACATCAATAAAATCTTCACCAGAAGGCATCCGGAAGCACCTGAAGTGCTGGCCATCGAGAAGTTCCGCGCCAGACGGCTGAAAATCAGGAATGGCTCGTTGTCCTGGAAGCGAAACAATGCACCCGCACACCGGCTGCAAAATCTCCAGCTCGACATGTCGAAAGCGTTTGTCGCCAAATACGAGTTCATGGGCACGATCAAACAGATGCAGTTCACCATGCCTGACCGGGGCCTGACGCTCAAAAAGGGTTCCGGTACGATTGCCTTTTCATCGGTACGCAGCGAGGTGCTGGGCCTTGATCTCGAAACAGGAAAAAGCCACGCGAAGCTGTCGATCTCCGTTGATGGTCTGGATATTTTCTCCGGCATCTCGAAAAAAAACCTGCTGAAAAACAGGACCTTCATCCATGTTGAATCGCTGAGCCTCGACACTGGCGAGCTGAACCGGTTCATTCCGGTTCCGGCACTTCCGTCCGGCATCTACCAGATCAACGGCGATGCAAAGGGCACCCTCGGCGACCTTGAAATCCTGCCGGTGAGCATTAAGCATAACGGTAGTCACGTTGCGTTCAAGGGCAAAATGCTCAACCTCCTCGACCCCGAGAACCTTTCCTTCAACCTGCAAATCGATCATTCGAAGCTCTCTCCGGCACTGCTCACAAAAGTGCTCGACGACGAGCGCTACCGGAAGCTGGCAGGAGAGGCGAACGGAATCGACTTCAGCGGCATGTTGCGGGGACGGCTCGACCAGTGGATGACCGGCATCGACTTCAAAACCGCCATCGGCAGCGGATCGACCAAATTCGAGACAAAGCGGCTGGCCGGAGGGAAATACGAGACGGACGGTACCTTCACGCTCGAAAAGACCGAACTGCACAAGCTCTTCGGCATCGAGAAGATCAAAAGCGGTTTTTCCGGCACTGGCACGTTCAGCGGCGTCTTCGGCGCTGACGGCATCGATGCCGCCCATCTCGAAACCTCCGTAAAAAGTGCATTCTGGCAGCAACAGACTATCTCGTCAGGCTCGGTCACGCTCGACCTGAAAGGCAGGAAACTCGATCTTTCGACCGACCTCAAAAGCCCGGATGGCGGCAGCCTCGTCATGGCGGGCCTCATCGACTTCTCGACCCCTGCGCCGTCGTACGAGGCGGGCGGAACGGTCAGAAAGCTCGATTTCTCCAAAGCCACCGGCCTTCAGGATTTCAGGAGCGACCTGAACGGCAGATTCGACGTGAAGGGACAGGGGCTGGATTTTGCATCGATCAACCTCAAGGCCAGCATGGTGCTTGAGCCGTCGTCGTTCAGCGACTTCCGCTTCAGGGAGCGCTCGGCGGTATCGGCGAGCATCGTACAGAGCGCCGGTTCCTCGGCGGTATCGTTCGAGAGTGAAGCTTTCGACCTCTCCGTGCAGGGCAACGCATCGACAGCCCGGATGATCGAGGCGCTTCAGATGGCGGCAGCCTGCATAGCGAAAGAGACCGGCAGCACTGCTGCCATTGTGCCTCCACGCGGCCCATCAGGCTGGGCGTTCAGCTACAGGCTGACCGTGCGCGACCTTAGGCCACTCAAGCCTTTGCTGCCTGCAAAAGAGTTACAGTTCAAAGGATCCGCCTCCGGCAAGGCCGCATTTTCAGATGGCCGTCTCATAATGGATAGCGCTCTTTCCGGCACAACGCTTTCCAACGGGCCATCGTTCCAGGCGAACAACACCGCAATGACCGGATCGATGCAATGCACGGCGGCAGGCGTTGCGTCGGCACGCCTTTCCGGCACGGCAGGCACAATCAGCCTGTTCGGCAGGGAGCTGAACAGCCTCCGCCTGACTTCATCGTTTGACAACGGCCGCCTCAATACCTCGCTTGATCTTGCCATGCCCCTCTCCGAAAAGCTGAGCACAGCCTTCACTGCCCGGCGTTCCGGGAATGCTGCCACCGTTTTCATCGACCAGCTTGCGCTCACCACCCCGAAAGGCACCTGGCAGATCGCTCCCGGCGGCACGCTTGATATAGCGAAGGATTTTCTGCGCTTCAACCGAGTCAGATTCGCGAAGGGTGCGCAATCGCTGCAACTCGACGGTCTCCTCAGCAACAGCGTTCCGGGCACCTTCCGAGGCGCGCTCTCCGGCATCGACCTGGCCGAAGCGAAATACTTCCTGCTCGATTCCTCGCTGAAGCCGGTGAGCGGTACCGTCAACGCAAACCTCACGGTCAGCGGCGCGCCCGGCGCAAAGACGAACGACCTCGACCTGACAGGCACTGGCGTGACCTGGGACAAACTGAAAATCGGCACACTGCACCTGACTGCCCGCCACACCGGAGAGCAGTTGCGTTTCGAATACGAAAGCCGGGGCGCAGCAACCCGGAACGGAAGCACGGCAACGGTGCCGGTCAACACCATCAAGGGTTCCGGATCGATCCCGCTGGTACTGAACTACTCGCCACCCGGTTTCCGTATACCCGAAAACCGGCCAATCAATATCGCCATGCGTTCGGACGACCTGTCGGCCAGCATCGTCACCTATATCGTGCCGATTTTCGACCACGCCGAAGGGGTCATACCGACCGACCTGCGCGTCACCGGCTCAATGCCGAAACCGAACATCTTCCTGACCACACGCCTCGCCAATACCAGCGTCCGGATCGCTCCGACGCAGGTCACCTACCGGGTCAACGGCCAGATCACCGGCACACCGTCGCGCATTGACCTTGGCCGCCTCGAAGTGAGGGACCCGAAAGAAGGCAGCGGCACCATCAGCGGCATGATCGGCCTCGACGGCCTGAAACCCGTTTCGGTCAACCTCGCCAGCGCATTCAGAAACCTTCTCCTTTACAACAAGAAGGACATGAAGGACGACACCTCGTTTGGCACCATCAGCGGCACGACAGGCAACATCCGTTTTTACGGCGACCTGACCGCACCCGTCGCCGAGGGCGATCTCATGCTGACCTCGACCGACTTCAGCCTCTACCGCAAAGGATCGAGCGAAAGCGCCAAATACATTGGCATTGAAAAATACATCACCTTCGTACCACGCCGTCCCTCGCCGAAGCGGGCTGAAACAACCGCACTACCGGAAAAACTGGAGTTTCGCTATAACCTGCTCGACATCCTGCAAATCAAGAATCTCAGGCTCTCGAACAGCGCACCGATCAAAGGCACCATGATTTTCGACCGGATCAGGGGCGAGCGGATCGAAGCGACGATGAACAACCTGTCGCTCGTGGTCAACAAATCAGGGCAACGATTCAGCCTGTTCGGTTCGATCGATATTTCCGGCGGCAAGTACACCTTCTCGAACACGAGCTTCGATCTCGAAAACAGCGGCCGGGTCGTATGGAATAACGAAGAGATCAGGGATGGCCGCCTGATCGACATCTATGGCGGCAAACAGGTAACGGCAACCGATGTCCAGACCGGCGAACGCGACAACGTCCGGCTGCTCATCGCCGTCAGCGGCACAGTCGAGAAACCGGACGTGCGCATGGGCTACTACCTGAACGACGACTCACAGCCCTACTCATCAACCAACATGATCGGGCGTCAGTTGAGCCACGTCGATCCGAATGCGGACCTGAACGTCATCTCCATGCTTTTTTCAAGACAGTGGTATCTCAGTCCGGAACGGCAGGGGTCAAGAGGGGTGAATCCCGTATCGAGCGTTGGCCTGTCCGCAGGCACCGGCCTGCTTTCATCACAGGTTTCAAACATCGTGCAAAATCTCGCCGGACTGGAAAGCTTCAACGTGAACCTCGGCACCGGCGCAAAAGGCAACCTGAGCGGTCTGGAGGTATCCTACGCCATGCTTGTACCGGGTACCGGAGGCAAAATCAGGTTTGTCGGAACCAATACAACCCCCGTTGCGGGAAATACCGGAACTACAACAACAAACTACTACAACGGTTCATCGCAGAAGATCGAATACCGCGTCAGCCCGAAGGTATACGTCGAGGCGTTCCGCTCCTATGGCATGACTGGCAATGACGCCACCTACATCAACCTGCAAAAGCCGACCGAAAACTGGGGAGCCAGTGTGTCGTATCGCGAAAAGTTTCATACCTGGGGCCAGTTCTGGGATCGCCTGTTTGGAGGGAAAAAGAAGGAGCAGGAGAAAGAAAAGGACAAAAAAGAGTGAGACTTCGTATGCTCATTATTTTTCATACCTTTAATGATATTTTCACAGAGCTGAACCATCGATTCAATCGTCAATCGTGCTGACTGGCAGGAACATTCTTCTTGGCATCTCGGGCGGCATCGCCGCCTATAAAACGCCTCACCTGGTCAGGCTCCTGAAGAAGTCGGGCGCCGAGGTGCAGGTGCTCGCCACCGGCTCAGCGCTGAAGTTCGTGAGCGAACTGTCGCTGGCAACGGTTTCCCGACGACCAGTGCTCACGGATATTTTCTCGGCGGATGCCGGACACGAAAGCGAGCGGACTATGCACATCACGCTCGGCGAGTGGGCCGACGCCTTCGTCATCGCGCCCGCCACGGCCAACACGCTCGCAAAATTGAGCGCCGGCTTGTGCGACGACATGCTCTCGCTCTGTTTCCTCACCCTCCGCCCCGGCAAGCCGGTGCTCGTCGCTCCGGCAATGGACGGCCACATGTACGACTCCCCGTCGGTGCAGCGCAACCTCGCAGTGCTGACGAGACAGGGTTGCCACGTCATGGAACCCGAAATCGGCTCGCTCGCCTCGGGACAGTGCGGGCTGGGACGGATGCCCGAACCGGAGACGATCTTCGAGGCGTTGACGGAGATGCTCGCCGCGCAGGAATCGTCGGCGCTTCGCGGCAAAACGGTGGTGGTGACGGCGGGACCGACGCGGGAGAAGATCGACGGCGTGCGATTTCTCTCGAACTACTCCTCCGGCAAGATGGGCTTCGCCATCGCCGCCGAGGCCGCCCGGCGCGGTGCCGTGGTGCGCCTCGTGACCGGGCCAGTCAACCTGCCGACGCCGCCCGGCGTGGAGCGCCTCGACGTCGAGAGCGCTGAACAGATGCTTGCGGCGGCCCGACCGCTCTTCGGCGACTGCGACCTCTTCATCGGAGCCGCTGCCGTGGCCGACTACCGCCCCGAAGCGCCGGTCGAAGGCAAGATCAAGAAAAACGCGGCGGAGATGGAGCTTCACCTCGTCAGGAATCCCGACATTCTCGCGACCTTCGCCACCGGGCGGAAGCCCGGCCAGCTCGCCGTCGGCTTCGCACTGGAGACCGCCGGAGGAGTGGAATACGCCCGCAAGAAGCTCGTGGACAAGCAGCTCGACCTCGTCGCCTTCAACATCTACGATGGCCGCACCTCCGGCTTCGAGGTCGATACCAACGCGCTGACGCTCCTCGGGCTCGACGGGAACGTCACCGAACTGCCGCTGCTCCCGAAGGAAGAGGCCGCCGGAAAGCTGCTCGACGCAATCGAACCTCTCCTGCGCCGTTAATTCAATTCGCGAAGTACCATGATGAAGCAGGAATCCCTTTTCGATCCCGTTCCCGAAACCCCCACCCGGCATGGCTCTTCGGCGGATGGTCTCGACGCCCTTTGCCGGACTGCCATCGAATGCCGGAAGTGCCGCCTGGCAGAGAGGCGCAAAAGCGTGGTCTTCGGCGAAGGGAATCCCGAAGCCAGACTCTTCGTTATAGGAGAGGCCCCCGGGGCGGATGAAGATGCGCAGGGCCGCCCGTTCGTGGGGCGCTCGGGGCAACTGCTCGACAAGATCCTGCTCGCCATCGGCTTCGAACGCAAGGACGTTTACATCGGCAACATCATCAAGTGCCGTCCGCCGGAGAACCGTAATCCGCTCCCGGACGAAATCGAGTGCTGCAAGCCCTGGCTCATGGAGCAGCTCGAAATCGTCAGGCCGAAGGTACTGCTCCTGCTCGGACGGGTGGCGGCCAACACGATACTCGAAAACACGCAATCGATGGGTTCGATGCGCAGCAAACTGATCCGCTGGAACGGTTTCGACTGCTTCGTGACCTACCATCCCGCCGCGCTGCTCAGGAACCCGAACTGGAAGCGCCTCTGCTGGGAAGATGTGCAAATGCTCAGGGCGCATTACGACAAGGTCTGCCCGAACGGCTGACCACGACATGAAACCATGATACGACGACAAGAGGACAAGGAATGAAGCCGCGCGAACCGCAACTCGATTTGAGCCGTGACATCGACTTCAGCAAGGAGAGCCGGGTGCCTCCTTATTCGCTGGAGGTCGAGCAGGAGGTGCTCGCCTGCATCCGGCTCGAAGAGGATCCTATC
>CAYZCF010000012.1:0-30586 GCA_964476855.1 uncultured Chlorobiaceae bacterium | reverse complement strand
ATGAAGAGCAGGCTTCGGTGGAAGAGCTTGTCGAACATCCGGGCGAGGCGGAACCCGTGAAGGGTGAGTCAGTTGAGGCTGAACTGAGCAGTAAGCTCGAAGACGCGATCAATCGTGAAGATTACGAGGAAGCTGCGCGAATAAGAGACGAGCTTTCGCGTCTCAGGCAAGGTGGTGAAGGTGATGTGTAGCTATCCATGAGTGCACCTGCCAAATCCTTTCAGAGCCGAAAAAAGCCATGACTAAAGAGTTGTTTTCAGTCATGGCTTTTTTCGTTTGCCGAAAAGAGAGGTTAGTCGTTGGGCTGACCGAACGAGAAGGTGAAATTCCATCCCTGAGACTTTTTGTCCGGTTCAGATGGAACTGCGTCGAACCCGTAACCATAGTCGATGCCAATCTGGCCGATGATAGGCAGGTAGAGCCTCAAACCGATACCCGCTGATTTTTTCAGATCGGTCAGATCGAAGGTCGAGGCATCCGCCCAGAGATTGCCCGCTTCGGCAAAAACCAGGGCATAGATGCTCGCTGAAGGGCTGAGTGTCAGCGGATAGCGAAGCTCGGTGGTGAATTTCGAATAGATTCTGCCGCCGTACAGATCGGTTTCGCCATCGAACTGCTGGCCGAGGCTGTGGTCAGGATAGCCCCGGAGCGGGATGGTTGGCAGGGATGACATTCCGCTGCCGCCCATGTAGAAGTAGTTTGTGTAAGGGATGTAATCGTCTTTGCTGAAGGTGTCAAGGTATCCCTGCTGAGCCGAGACATTGACGATCAGGTCACGCGATACCGGGAAAAACCAGCTTGATGTTCCTATAAGTTTGTAGAAGTTGATCGTTCCGGGCAATACGCCTCCGGCCAACTGTGCGGTAAAGACGTTTTTGCTTCCGCGTCGCGGATAGATCGGGTTGTCGATGCTGTTTCTGCTGATCGTCTGGGTAATCGAGAATTCCTCGGCCTCTTCAGGTGCATCCGTTTCGTTGAGGAAGCTTACGAAACCGCCCTTGGTATGCAGGTATCCCAGTCGCCAGCTGATTGCGAAATAGTCATCGGGCCACGTGAGCCTTCGTCCGATAGTGATGTTCGCGCCGTACTGGTCGATCGTTTTCGTGATTTCATCTTCGCCATCGTTGGTCAGGTCGTAGCTCTGCTTGGTTTTGAATGCGGTGAATCCTAAAGACGTATGGGTGCCGAATGCCCACGGGTCACTGGCCGACAGTGAAAGGGTCCGGTAGTTGTTGGAGCCGAACTGCCATTGCAAGGCGAGTCTTTGTCCGTCGCCATGTGGCAGGGGATTGTATGCCGAGGGATTGAATAGGTCACCGAACGAGAAATTGTTGAAAGTCAGGCCAAGAGAGCCCGTGCCACCGCTTGACGCGCTGTAGCCGATGGCGGCATTGAAAGTATCGGTTTGTCGTTCAGTGACGTTGTAGGCCAGATCGACCGTGTCGTTTTTCTGGTTTGGCAGGATGTCCGGAGTCAGGGTTTCAGGGTCGAAATAGTTGAGCATGGAGAGTTCCCTGATGCTCCTGACGACATTTTTTCGGCTGAAGGTTTCCCCTGGAACGGTGTATAGTTCCCGCCTTATGACGTGATCCTTTGTTTTGGTATTTCCCTTGATGTTGATGATGTTCAACGTGTAAGGGTCGCCTTCGGTCAGGGTGATGACCAGATCGATCTGGTTTGGCTGCACCACCTGTTCTTCGATTTGCGCCCTGAACGAGAGGTATCCCCGGTCAAGGTACAGCGAACTCACATCGGAATGATCCTGTGAGAAGTTAAGGCGCTCGTTGATCTTTTTCGCGCTGTACAGATCGCCGTTCTTGATGGCGAAGGTGGCGTTGAGGATGTCGGTGGTCGCGAAATCCTTGGTGTTACCGCTCCAGCTGATATTCCTGATATGATATTTTGGTCCCTCTTCGACGAAAATATCGAGGATGAGCCCCTTGTTGTTGTCGGTGTAGGTGATCGTATCCTTGACGATGCGCGCGTCGCGATAGCCGTTGTCGCGATAAAATTCTACCAGCAGGTTTTTGTCCTCCTCGAACTTGTCCTTGTCGAGCTTCGGTTGTCCGAAAATTTTTCGCCACCACGAATTCTGCGTGGTCTCCTTGAGAACGCCACGGAGTTTGCCCTCCTTGAAAGCGGCATTGCCGTGAAACCTTATTTTTTCGATGACGACCTTGTTTCCTTCCTGAATGGTAAAGATCGCCTTGACCCTGTTGTCGCCGGTATTCTGAAGGCGGTACTCCGCGCCTGCCGTCAGATAGCCTTTCGCTGCGTACTGCTTTTCGATCCTGTTCTCGGCGTTCAGCAGCTCCTGATTGCTGATCCGCCGTCCAAGGTTCAGATTGGCGGTGCTCAGCAGCTCCTTCGTTTTGAACTTGTGATTGCCCTTGAACTCGATGCTTTCAAGAAGCGGAAACTCGTTGACGACAAAGGTCAGCCTGATGTTACCGTCGCCCAGCTCGGTCTGCTCGATCTGGATATTGCTGAAGTATTGCAGGTTCCACAGGTATTGCAGCACGCCCGGAATCTCCTGGCCGGGGATGGTGATCTGGTCATTGACCTTGACGGGCAGGCTTTTGAGCAGTTCAGTCTCCTTGACTGTCTGAAGTCCGCGGAAGGTTATTTCCCGTACAGTAAGGGTACGGGTTTCCGGTAAGGCTGCTGACGCCGGACGTGCCGTAACGGATCCGCTTGCCGGATTCGCAGGTTTTGCCTTTGCGAAAACCGAAGATGAGGGGATGTTGAGCAGGGCCAGAACAATCAGGAGTGCTGATAACCTGTCTGGTGGAAATGGTGTCGTTTTCATGAAGGGACTGATTGGTTCTGTGGTTCAGTTCTGCGTTATTCTATTCATTGGTTTTCAGTTGTTCGCTGGTCCGGCCAAACCGCCGCTCGCGTTTCTGAAAATCCCGGATGGCTTCATACAGTTCGTTGCGGCGGAAATCGGGCCAAAGGGTGTTGCTGAAAATGATTTCCGAGTAGGCGCTTTGCCAGAGCATGAAGTTGCTGACGCGAGACTCACCGCTGGTTCGTATCAGCAGATCAGGATCAGGCATCGATGCGGTTGAAAGATAAGAAGCGAAAAGATTTTCATCTATTTTTTCCGGATTGAGCTTGCCTTGTTTTGCCTGACGGGCGATGTGTCGACAAGCTTGGGTGATGTCCCATTTTCCGCTATAGCTCAGGGCAATGGTCATCGTCATGCCATGGTTTTTTCTGGTCAGCTCTATGGTTTCATCGAGCGTCTTGCGTACGTCATCGGGAATCATCTCCATATCTCCGATAACCTGCAAGCGTATATCGTTTTCAAGGAGTTTCACCGCCTCTTTTCTGAGCACCTTGATAAGCAGTTTCATCAGAGCCGAAATTTCGGGCTTCGGTCTTTTCCAGTTCTCAATCGAAAAAGTGAACAGGGTCAGGTTTGCAATGCCAAGTTGCGCGGATGCCTCGACTACATCTCTCACCGATTCAACGCCAGCCACATGGCCTGCAATGCGTGATTTCCCTTTGATTTGCGCCCAGCGGCCGTTTCCGTCCATGATTATGCTGATGTGTCGGGGAAGCACGCAGGATGATTTCAGCGTTTCCTGGATTCGGGTATCTTCAGGATCAGATTTCGATTTGAACCACTGGGGCATGTAAGAGTAGGAAAATCCAAGTGTTAATGCTGTCCATCGGAACTTGCGGCTTGTAGACGGCACCCGTCATTTTCTTTGAAGCGCGCAAACTCCATCAAATTGAATTATAGACAGTTATTTATTATTATACAAACTTCATGGTGGCAGAGCCTCCAGGACTCTTCCGTCCGGCAGCGTCCTCTACCCGCAGGAGTTGTTGTCTCGCCGCAACATGCAGAGGAACAATCTTCAATTTTATAAATCCAGCCGAATAAACGTGCAGTTTCATGGTTACGAGGACCTCAGGTCCAGACTGCTCTCAGGTGAGCTTACCTGTGAGCAGGTGATTACAGATTATTTACAGCGAATCGATACTCATCGCGCCGACAATATTTTCACCGCCGTGTTTCATGACGAGGCGATGATTCGCGCCCGCGAGCTTGACTCGAAGCTTCAGCGCGGCGAAGCGCCAGGCAAGTTGTTCGGCATGCCGATCGCCATCAAGGACAACATCTCGATGAAGGGTGCTCCGCTCGGCTGCGCCTCGAAAATCCTCGCCGGTTATGAAAGCGTCTATGACGCCACGGTGATCGAGCGGATGCTGGCCGAAGACGCCATCTTCGTCGGTCGCACCAACATGGACGAGTTCGCGATGGGCAGCTCCAACGAGAACTCCGCCATCGGCCCGGTACCCAATCCCTACGACAAAACCCGCGTGCCCGGCGGTAGCTCCGGCGGCTCGGCGGCGGCGGTGGCCAACGATCTCGCCATGGTGGCGCTCGGCTCCGACACCGGCGGCTCGGTTCGCCAGCCCGCAGGCTTCTGCAACATTGTCGGCCTGAAGCCAACCTATGGCCGCATTTCGCGTTATGGCCTCGTGGCCTTCGCTTCATCCTTCGACCAGATCGGCCTGCTCGCCGCCAACTGCGACGACGCGGCGCTCGTGCTCGGCGTCATCGCCGGAAAAGACGAACACGACGCGACCTCGTCGCACCACGAGGTGCCGGAGTACGATACCACGATGGATCACGTCTCCCTCGAAGGACTGCGCATCGGCGTGCCGCGCGCGTTTTTCCCGGAGAGCCTCAATGCCGACGTGGCCGGAGTGGTCAAGGCGGGGCTGAAGCGGCTTGAAGAGGCGGGCGCGGAGCTGGTCGAGATCGACCTGCCGGAGAGCGATTACGCCATCGTGGCGTATTATATTCTCGTCACCGCCGAGGCCTCTTCGAACCTCGCCCGGTTCGACGGCGCGCGCTACGGCTACCGCTCGCCCGACTCGCCCGATCTCTCCAGCATGTACGTCAACTCACGCACCGAGGGGTTTGGCGCGGAGGTCAAGCGTCGCATCATGCTCGGCACCTACGTGCTCTCGGCGGGTTACTACGATACTTACTACAAAAAAGCGCAGCAGGTGCGCCGGGTCTTCCAGGACAAGTATCGCGAGGCGTTCGAGAAGGTCGATGTGATCTTCGGGCCGACCTCGCCCTTCCCGCCTTTCGGCATCGGCGACAAGATGGACAACCCGCTCGAAATGTACCTGGCCGATGTCTTCACCGTTCCGGCCAGCATCGTTGGAATGCCCGCCATCAGTGTTCCCGTGGGCTTCGACAGCCTCGGCCTGCCGGTTGGTGTTCATCTGATCTGCAACTTCTTCGAAGAGGGCAAGATGCTCGGCATCGCCCGCCATCTCCAGACTTTGTGTCAAGCAGCTCCGTCGAACTGACGGCTTTTTCATCACCAAAACGAATATCGGCATATGAGCGTACTTGTCAATAAAGATACCCGCCTGGTCGTCCAGGGAATCACCGGCGGCGAGGGAACCTTCCACACCTCGCAGATTCTGGAGTATGGCACCAACGTCGTCGCTGGCGTCACTCCCGGCAAGGGCGGAATACTCTATAACGGCAACGAAAAGGATCAATTCTGCCGTCCCGTGCCGGTCTTCGACACCGTGCAGGAGGCCGTGGACAAGGCCGAAGCCAATGCGACGGTGATCTTCGTGCCCGCGCCGTTCGCCGCCGACGCCATCATGGAAGCCGCCGCTGCCGGACTCAAAGTCATCATCTGCATCACCGAAGGCATTCCGGTCAACGACATGATGAAAGCCTACAGCTTCGTGCAGGAGAAGGGCGCGGTGCTTGTCGGCCCGAACTGCCCCGGCGTCATCACCCCCGGCGAAGCCAAAGTGGGCATCATGCCGGGCTTCATCCACAAAAAAGGCACCATCGGCGTCGTTTCGCGCAGCGGCACCCTGACCTACGAAGCCGTGCACCAGCTCACCGAGGTCGGCCTCGGCCAGTCCACCTGCATTGGCATCGGCGGCGACCCGATCATCGGCACCCGCTTTCTCGACGCCGTCAAGATGTTCGCCAAGGATGACGACACCGAGGGCCTTGTCATGATCGGCGAGATCGGAGGCAGCGCCGAAGAGGAGGCCGCCGAGTACATCAAGAAGTACTTCAAGAAACCGGTCGTCGGCTTCATCGCCGGACGCACGGCTCCTCCCGGCCGCCGCATGGGCCATGCCGGAGCAATCGTTTCAGGCGGTAAAGGCACCGCCGAAGAGAAGATCAAGGCAATGGAAGCCGCAGGCATCAAGGTCGTCGAAAACCCCGCCGACATCGGCGAAGCGATGCTCAAAGCCCTCGGCAGAGCCTGAGATCAGGACTGACAGATTTACGCAGCAAGAGGCTGCTCCGTTGTTGATCCGGGGCAGCCTTTTTTTTCGTTGGGTGGGGAGGGTCTGGGAGCGTCGGAATTGTGTGATTTGCTGACGGAGTGGCTATATTGTCATCACAAATGCAACTAATTTCTCAGCCTGTTCAGATATGCCAAATTTAGCGATTCTTATCGGAAATACTGATTACTGCTCTTTAAGTCAGCTCAACTGTTGTCGAGATGATGTGCTCGCAATAAAAGCATTGCTTGATGCAACAGAAAAATATCCTCACGTTGAGGTAATAGAGAATGCTAAAGCGGACGATCTTAAAAATCGTATTCGTGAGGCTATTGATAAGTCACAATCGCCAACAGAATTGTTTTTTTATTATACAGGTCATGGTTATCAAAATGAGGATGAGTTTTTCTATTGTGCGACAAATTTCGATGCAAAACGACCTAATGAGACGGGTATTTCAACTACCGAATTACATACGCTCCTGAGATTGGCAGAATCTGATCTTGTCGTAAAGGTTATTGATGCTTGTAATTCTGGTTCTCTTTTAGTCAAATCTGAATTGATTACCCCGCAAAATAAGCAAGGGTTTAAAAACCTTATTCAAATATCATCATGCCTTGATTCACAAAATTCACTTACAGGTAATCCATTGAGTCTGTTCACGGAAAAGTTTCGTCTTTCCGTCTTGCGTAAAATGGAAGGAGTGGTCTATTATACAGATGTTATCAATGCCTTGAGAGACGAGTTCATCAATAATAATTCGCAAACGCCCTTTTTTGTTTCACAGGTAACAGGTCGTGAGGAGTTTGTAGATGATGCAAGGCGGTTTGATAAAATTCGTGATTCACTTATTCCAGTAAATGAAGTTGATTCAGGTTCGGTTGATGAACAGTCAAGTGTTCCAGCTCTTACATCGTTGCAAATACTCGAAGCCCGTGAAGCACGTATGGTGACTCCAGAACAGATGAACGCTTTTGTTGGAAATTTTTTTGATGCTTTGAAAGCAAAAATATCAACAAATGAGTTAACTGATTATTTTGGTATAGAATTTACAGAGCACAGCGATTTTTATGAAAAAAGCACACGTAATTTTATTATTCGGATACTTTCGCAAGAAAAACGATATGATAATTTTGTTACGGCTAATATTTCTCAAACAATCAAACGCTTCAAGCCATCACCTTACGCTTTGCTGTTGTCACAATCTATAGAAGCTGATGAAATTGTTGAAACGTATAATCTTTCGTTGAACTGTTCAATATCTAAAGTTCAATTACGAATCATATTGTTACCAAAATTCAGCCCATTGCAACGAATAAAGCTCGTGGTGACTTGCGCTCCAAGTATGGATACCTGTTATGTGTTTGAAATGGCTACTCAGCATAAGAGAAAAGATTTCGGCGAATTTAATGCTGATGGTTACGAAGTTGTACAGCATTGGTACAAACTCAAATGGTCAGATGATACTGATTTTGTTGTGACAAAAATTTCAAGTAAACTCGTTGACATTGTACATGAGCATGTGGAGGAGACTATCAAGCGGCTTGGTGATGAGGGTTCAAAATAAACTATTAACAATCAGAGGAATTGTATCATAATTTTCTTTCAAAGTCCATAACGAATTATAAGAGATAGTTCACAAAAAGGACGACAGACAGATGATTTCTGCCGTCTCTCTCTATCTTTACAACCCCAGTGTGACCAGATCGTGAATATGCACGATTCCCACGGGCCGCTGCTCTTCATCACACACCATGAGCTGGGTGATGCGCCAGGTTTCGAGGAGTTCGAGGCAGGCTTTGGCCATCATGTCGGCATAGACGGTTTTCGGGTTTGGCGTCATCACCTCCGCCGCTCTCTTGTCGAGAAACGATTCGCCGGTCTGCACCAGTCGCCGCAAGTCGCCATCGGTGAAGATGCCGGTCAGCTTGCCCTCCGCATCGACAACGCCGCTGACGCCGTAGCGCTTGGAGGTCATTTCGAGGATGAGGTCGGAGATGGTCGCGTCCTCACTGACGACGGGCAACGCCTCACCCTGCGCCATTACGTCGCCGACTCGCATCGTCAACTGCTTGCCGAGCGAACCTTTTGGGTGGGTGAGGGCGAACTCCTGGTCGGTGAAGTTTTTCTTTTTCATCAGGCAGATCGCCAGCGCGTCTCCCATCGCGAGCATCGCCGTGGTCGAGCTGGTTGGCGCGAGGTCGTAGGGGCACGCCTCCTGATCGATGCCGGTGTCGAGCACCACGTCGGCGTTCATCGCCAGGAACGAACGCGGGTTGCCGGTAAAGGCGATGATCGTCGCCTTGCGCTCCCGGAGCGCCGGGAGGATGAAGTTCAGCTCCTCGGTCATGCCGCTTTTGGAGAGGCAGATGACCGTGTCGCCCTCCGAAACCACGCCGAGGTCGCCGTGGGCCGCTTCCGCCGGATGGAGGAAGATGGCCGTCGTGCCGGTCGAAGAGAGCGTGGCGGCGATCTTCTGGCCGATAATGCCCGATTTGCCCATGCCGGAGATGACAACCTTGCCCGCGCAGCAGAGCATCAGCTCGACCGCCTTCGAAAAGTTCTCGTCCAGCCGCTCGCTCATCGTGCGGATGGCATCAGCTTCCTGAAGAAGAATGCTCTTTCCTTCCTGTATGGTAGTCGCTTGTTCTGTCATCATCGTTGGGATGGTTTCGATAACGGAGATTCCGCTTTCCGGAAAAAGCAGGAAATATTCATTTTTTAATCCGATATTCAGCGCTATAATCTGGAAAATTCATGATATTTTCAAAGCCCGGGCCGGGAGCGCCGGTATGTCGCGAGCGGAAGTCTCGTGACGCGGTGGCTCCGTTCCGTTCCCGGAAACTGTTCATGCTAACCATAACCTGCGGATTATGAGCTGGATTTTAATACTCGGATTTGCCCTGTCGGTCTTTTTTCTGCTCATGTTTTTTCTTTCCAGGTTCGTCAATCACATGAAAAAAGAGCAGAACCTCCAGATCGAGTCGTTCAAGGAGAGCCTGATCGACAAGGACAATCCGGTCGGTCTCACGGGTGACGAGCTCGAAAAGATGAAGCAGCAGCAGGCCGAGGCGCAGGCGCATCTGCGCGAGGTGATCTCCAAGATTCCCGTCATCCAGAAGGATGGCAAGTTCCAGGTCGATATGGACGCCGTCAGAAAGCAGAAAGAGAGCGCCTCCATGCCCAACGGATCGGCGAAGCAGAACGACTAGGCAGATCATCGGGATACACGGCGGATGTTATCCAAACTCAAGCTTCTCGCAAAGGATACGGTCATCTACGGCGCGAGCACCATTCTGGCCCGAAGCCTGAACTATGTGCTTGTTCCGCTCTACGCCAACAAGCTGACCACCTTCGACAACGGCATCCAGGCGGTGGTTTACGCCAACATCGCCCTGGCGAACGTCATTTTCACCTACGGTCTCGAAACCTCCTACCTGAAGGTCGCCTCCGACGCCATCAAGCGGAACGAAGATGAACGCCCGCTTTTTTCGACGGCCTTTTTCAGCCTCTTCGTTACCTCGATCCTTTTTTCGGCGCTGATGCTTTTCTTCGCGCCGTCGATTGCCGTGGCCATCGGTCTGGCGCCCGAGTCGGGGCTTTTCATCCGCTACGCCGCCTTGATCCTGTTTCTCGATACGATGCTCGTGGTGCCCTTCGCCGAATTGCGGCTGAAGCGCAAGGCGATCCGGTTCGCGCTCGCCAAGGTGATGGGGGTGGTCGGCGGCGTCATCAGCACCTTCGTGCTCATCCTCGGCGTCGGGGCGGGGCTCTCCGGCGTCTTTATCGGCGAGGCGCTCGGCTCGCTGGTGAGCCTCTGCTTCATCCTGCCAGTGCTGAAAAATCTCAAGCCCTTTTTCTCGCCCGGCATGTACCGGCAGTTGCTCGGTATCGGCTTGCCTTACGTGCCGACCGGCATCGCGGGACTGCTTATCCATCTGATCGACCGGAACCTGCTCATCCGCATTCCGCAGCAGGACATCGAGCGGCTCTACGGCGCGGGGTTCCAGGCGTCGGACATCACCGGCATCTACGGGCGGGTGGCGGCGTTCGGCGTGGCGCTTCAGATGTTCATCCAGATTTTCCGCTTCGCCTGGCAACCCTTTTTCCTGCAACACGCCGACGATCCCGAAGCGAAGCCGCTCTTCCGCCAAGTGATGAACCTTTCGGGCATCGCGGTGATCGTGCTCGCCGTGGCCTGCACCTTTTTCGTGCCCGATCTGGTTCGCTACCACTGGGGTGGTGTGCTCTATCTCCTGCCGCCGAAGTACTGGATGGGGCTGTCGATTTTGCCGTGGATCTTTTTCAGCTACGTCTTCGATATGATTTCGACCAACCTTTCGGCAGGTATCCTGATTACCGGCAACACGAAATATCTGCCGGTGGTGACCTTCGTCGGCGCGGCGGTGACGTCGCTCGGCTGCTGGATTCTCATTCCGCTCGCCGGCATGGATGGCGCGGCGGTGGCGATTCTGTTCGGCACGGCGGCGATGTGCCTCTGCATGGGGTGGTATTCGGTGCGGTTCTACCCGGTCAGCTACGACTGGGGGAGGCTCGCGCTTCTGCTCGGCGCGGGGCTGGCGTTCGCCGTGTGGCATGACGACCTGCTCCTCTGGCTCGCCGGATTCGGCGTCGAGGGCGGAGTCGCCCTGCTGGTGAAGCTGCTCGTTGTATTGCTCTACCTCGCTTTCGGCACGCTCATTTTCCGCAGCGAAGCGGCGGCTGTCGTCAGAATGGCGCAAAAGAAGTTGCGCCCGGCGGGGGGGTCCGTCAGCCGATGATCCGACTCGCCACCATCCAGTTCACGCCCCGCCTCGGCGAACGGCAGGCGAACCTCGACGCTATCGCCAGACTGCTCGATCCGCTCGAAGCTGAGATCATCGTATTGCCGGAGCTGTGCACCAGCGGCTATTTTTTCGTGTCGCGCGAAGCGCTTGCGCCGCTTGCCGAAGCGCCGGGCGGCGTGGCGTGCGCTTTTTTCCAGCGCCTCGCCGACGCGAAGCGTGCGATCATCATCGCCGGAATGCCCGAAGTGGCGGAGGGGCGCTTCTACAATTCGGTGTTCGTGTTCCGGCCCGGTCTCCCGGAACCGCTCGTCTACCGCAAGGCGCACCTGTTTTACAAGGAGCGCTTCGTCTTCGAGCCGGGCGACACCGCTTTTCCGGTCATCCGCGACGAGCGGCTCGACCTCTCCATCGGCATCATGCTCTGCTACGACTGGCGCTTTCCCGAAGTATCGCGGGTGCTGGCACTCGGCGGGGCGGAACTGATCGCCTGTCCCTCGAATCTCGTCACCGATGCGTGGCGGAAGGTGATGCCCGCCCGCGCCATCGAGAACAAGCTCTACGTGGCGGTGGCCAACCGTTGCGGCACCGAGACCAACGGCGGCGAGACGTTGCTCTTCAAGGGGTGTTCGGCGGTGTATGATCCTTTTGGCGAAGCGGCCGCGCTTGCCGGTGCGGGAGGTGATGCCGTGCTGCTGGCGGAGATCGATCCGCGCATCTGCCGCGACAAGAGCTTCAACGAGTTCAACGATATTTTCGCCGACCGCCGCCCCGAGCTGTACGCCGCGATCTGCCGGAAACGCTGAAATCGCTTATCAATACCTCTCGGAACGGACGAAGCTTCTTCTTTACCGCTTTTCGGTCATGACGTTGATTCGTCGGATCAGTTCCGGAGTGCTCAGGCCGTTTTTCGATGCAATATCGGCGATCCTCTCGTCGGGCGCGGCCTCGATGCCCTGCTGCTTCAGCGCCTGTTGCAGGGCGAGCGGGCTCACTCCTGTAGCCTCGGCAGCCTCGCCGAGCGTTTTGCGGCCCCATCCGCCACCTTCGCCAAGCCCGCCCGAGCGCTTTGCCGGAACCAGTATGTCGTACAACCGCTGCACCTCTGCGCCGTTTTCGGAGGCGATTTCGAGCAGCGTCTGTTTGGTGTCGCGAACCTTCAATCCTGCCGTCTGGAGTTTCTTGAGCAGTTCGCTGCCCGGCTGGTTGACCAGGGGCAGTTTGCCCAGTTCGTCGAGCGAGAGTGTTTCAGCGTGGGGCACGGGCGGCGCGCCGGTTTTCTTCTCCCACGATCCTGAGACCCGTTCGCCGAGCGCGATGATCTGCTCGAAGGGGGGCAGGTGCCAGAAGGTGCCGACCGCCAGCACCGCAAAGAGGAGGAGCGAGGCAGTTAGTTCGGCAGGGTTGTTCATGCCTTTCGAGGCCTTGCTCTTGATGTAGGAGAGAAAAGCCTTCCAGTTGATGACGAACAGGTGGAAAATCGACAGGATGATGAAGGCGAAGCCGAAAATGATGTGCTGGTTCTGCCACCCTGTTTTGGTGAGTCCCAGAAGGTTCCAGTCTGTCCAGTTCGCCACCCTTCCCGGCGGAGAGATGAAAAGCACGACGCCTGAGATGAGCATGACGATGAAGGTCAATAACAGTCCGGCGCTGATGAAGACGCGCCACTTGAACGATTGCTTGGCAGACATGGCCGGATAGGATTATCACTGTTCAGGAGGCGATAGTGGCGTAAAGGGGGCTCGTCGATTGATGGTGTCACGATCCCGATGGGGCCGACCACGCCATGAATTCATTTTCTGGTACCGCACGGTGTAGATATTGCTGAGCAGCTTTTCCAGAGAATCGCGCTGGGCAGGCGTACAAAGCGTGGCAAGTTCATGGAAATGGAGTGCAAGATCCTTCTCGATCCATGCCTGGCGCTTGCCAAGGCTGTCAGCGATAGCGGCGAGTTTTGTTTTGTCGGGATTTGTTTTGACCGCTTCGGAGATTATCTCTTTTTTGAATTCGATGATTTTCTGTACAGAAGGCATGGTTTTGCGGAAATGTTCGCGGCGAAGCCTTCTGAATTCTGCTCTCTGCTGATTGGTCAGAGCCAGTTCATTGCCTCCACGCGGGCCGGTACCGCTGTAGAAGCGGGTGACTTCAACCGACCGATAACTTTTGTTGACAAAGTTTTGCCACCAGAGCACTCCCATCAGGGTGACGTTGAGTATGACCAGAAGCACCAGGGCTATCGTAACGAAGCGCTTGGAAGAGAGGAAATCCATTGGTAACCGTTAAAATTTAATACCATGATTGACTGGCTGCACAATGAGGTTCATCGTTGCAGGCTTTTGTGCCGTTCAAAGCTTCATACGCCGGT
This sequence comes from uncultured Chlorobiaceae bacterium, assembly GCA_964476855.1. Lineage (GTDB taxonomy): Bacteria > Bacteroidota > Chlorobiia > Chlorobiales > Chlorobiaceae > Chlorobaculum. The sequence continues at coordinate 17,140 of CAYZCF010000012.1, read as the reverse complement.
TTCAGCGGTCGATAGCCGACTGATCATCGTAATAGGAGAGCGCCGCGCCGCCGTAATCTTCGCTAAACGATTCGGCAATGGCTATCGATGCTCCGGTAGCTTGTGGTGTCTCATGCATGAAGAGCAGGAGGGCTGAAGCGACATTCAGCACCAACAGAAGAGCCATCAAGGCGAGCCTCGGATTTAAAGTGCTGCCAAACACTGCGATTCCCGAGCTTTTATTGGCCTCCATTGCCTCGATCCGTTGCATGAGCCGTGCCCTGAAGAGGTGATTGATCTCCACTCTGGGCATCTGGTCAAGCACTCCAAGAGTTTTCGTGACCTCAGCGTTGCGTTGTTCGGTAGTTCTGCTCATCGTTTTTTATTGTTTCATCAATTTTGACGTCGAAACATTGCAAATCTTGTATCGGTCAAAGCGCTCAATTGCTTGACCGGTAGTGTCGCTCCAGGCGTGACTGCAAATTTTTTTTCGCCCGGTGAATCAGAGACTCGACCGCCGGGATGGTTGTCTGGAGGATGTCGGCAATTTCCTGGTTGCTGTATCCGTCCTGCTTGCTCAACAGGAAGGCTGTTTTCTGGTTGTCGGGCAGGGCGTCGAGCGCATTTTGCAGCACGGCAAGGCGTTCCTTGCTGTCGAGTACGTCGGCTGGATTGTCATCATCTGCCGCCGGTATCGAATCTGCCGGGTCGTCAATGCCGATGACCCGTTTCAGAGAGCTGAAGCGCTTCTTGCGTTTCAGCTTGCGCAGGTGATCGAGCGATTTGGTGACTGCGATCCGGTAGATCCAGGTGGAGAGTTTCGACTCTTCGCGGAATTTGTTCAGCGAGCGATAGACTTCTATGAATACCTCCTGCGCAAGATCTTCGGCGTCCTCACGATTGAAAACGAAGCGGTAACAGGTGTTGACGACCATATCCTGGTGTTCGGCGACAAGTTCGCTGAATGATCGGTCCGCTGATGTTGAAGCCTGCTGCTGCAATAGACAAATGTTAGGGCAAATCGAAAATAATTTCCGGTAATCCTGTGCGTTGAAAGCAAGGCACAGGGTCGTCTTTCAGATCAACCGCAAGCGTTTCACGCTTTCCGGAATTGTCCGGTATCGGGCGGAATGCCACGGTTGGACGCCATCCTGCCGGGTTTCTTGCGCTGTTTTAAGCGAGTCTGGATGCGAATGCGAGCACTTTTTCGACTTTTTCGGTTGAATCGGCCTCGCAATAGATCCTGAGCACCGGCTCGGTGCCCGACGCCCTTATGAGCAGCCAGCCGCCCTCAAAATGGTATTTGAAGCCGTCGAGATCGTTGAAGCCCGTAACCGGGAACCCGGCGATGCTCGTCAGTTTGCCACCGGCAGCTGCTGCGATGATCGCCTGCTTCTTCGATTCAGCGACCCGCATGTCGAGCCGGTTGTAACTGAAAAAGCCATACTCGTCATACAGTTCCTCGACAAGTCCAGTGAGCGTTTTTTGCCGCCGTGCCATGATTTCAAGTATCAAAAGGCCGGTATAGACGCCGTCCCGCTCGGGCAGGAATGAGGTGATGCCGATGCCACCGGACTCTTCACCACCGATGAGAATGTTGTTGGTGGTCATCAGGCGGCTGACATATTTGAATCCGACCGGCAGCAGGTGCATCTTCAAATCATATTTCTGGCAGATTCTGTCGATAATATCGGTCAGGGCGAAAGTTTTGGCTACCTCGCCACGCTGGCCTTTCTGTTCGACAAGGTATTTGAGGACGATGGCGAACAATTTGTGCGAATCCACGAATTCGCCCTTCTCGTTGAGCATGCCGATGCGGTCGGCATCGCCGTCATTGATGATGGCCACGTCGGTCTCGACTTCTTTGAAGAACTCCACGAAATCCGCAATGTATTGTGGAATCGGCTCGGGGTTGATGCCGTCGAATCCCGGGTTGACCGAGCAGTGGTAGCAGTTGACCATCGACTCGTCGAGCAGTCGGGTGACGATGTCTTGACCCGCGCCGTACATGGCGTTGTGGGCGATCTTCAGGCCCGAGTCACGGATCAGCTTCATATCGAGCTTCGAGACGAGGTAGGCTACGTATTCCGACTTGATGTCGGTCATGGTGATCAGGTTCTCCGCAGGAGTCACTTGAGTCGCGGGATCGATGCCGGGTAGGTTTTTCTCGATTTCGTCGATCACTTCCGGGTGCGCCGGCCCGCCGTAAGAGGCCTTGACCTTGAACCCGTTGTAGATTGGCGGATTGTGTGAGGCGGTGATCATGACGCCGCCAGCGAGTTTGTGTTCTCTGGTATAGAGCGAAACCGCAGGCGTCGAAACGAAGCTGTCAGCCAGGAAAACCTTGAGGCCCATTGAGGAGAGCACTTCAGCCGTGTAGCGGGCGAATTCCTTGGACATGAAGCGGGTATCGTAACCGACGCAGACGCCGTTGGACTTGTCGGGATGCGAGAGAAAATACTTTCCGGAGGCGAGAGCAGCCAGTTTGAGATTATCGTAAGTGTATTCTTTGGCTATAATTGCCCTCCACCCATCGGTTCCGAATTTGACTTGCATTCTATAGTAGATTTGATATAATGGTGTTGACTTGCCAGTAATTCTTTTCGCTTAACTGCCGGTTTCTCTTCCGGTATGCTAATGCAGTAACGGTACACAAAATACGGTTTCCAGTCCGATGATGCAATCAACGCAGATGATGCGCCGAAAGAAGCTTTTCGTCCTGGCTGGGGAGGTTTCAGGTGATCTTCATGCGGCAGGTCCCGTGCGCGAGCTTCTGGCGGCCCGGCCCGAGACTAAGGTGTTTGGCGTGGGGGGGCGCAAGCTGGCCGAACTCGGCGCGGAGCTGCTTTACACCACCGACCAGATGAGCATCATGGGCTTCGTCGAGGTGCTCAAACACGCCTCGTTTCTGCGCAAGGTGATCCGCGATCTCAAGGCGGCCATCGTACGCGAAAAGCCCGACGCGGCGCTTCTGATCGATTATCCCGGTATGAATCTGCACCTGGCGGCGTTTTTCCGCGAGCTCGGCATTCCGGTGATCTACTACATCTCGCCACAGGTGTGGGCATGGAAGGAGCGTCGCGTCGAGAAGATTCGCGCCTGCGTTGACCGGCTGCTGGTGATTTTCGATTTCGAGGTCGATTTTTATCGCCGCCACGGCATCGATGCGGAGTTCGTCGGCAATCCGGTGGTCGAGGAGCTGGGGGAGCTGAAGTTCGCGCCGAAGCCTGAGTTTCTCGCGCGGATGGGCATTGATCCCGCCGCGCGCATCGTCGGCCTCTTGCCGGGCAGTCGCAAGCAGGAGATCGAGAAGATCTTTCCCGCAATGCTCGGCGCGGCAAAGCGCATCCGGGAGCAGGTCGGCACCGTCTTTCTGCTTGGCCGCGCGCCGCACATCGATCCGGCGCTTTATGACCGGCACATGCGCGAGGCGGGAGTCGAGTCGCTCGTCTGCTCCTCATACGAGGTGATGCAATACAGCGATCTCGCGCTCGTCACCTCCGGCACGGCGACGCTCGAATCGCTCTGTTTCGCGGTGCCGATGGTGGTGCTTTACAAGACCTCGCCGCTGAACTATTTTATCGGCAAGCGGCTCGTCAAGCTCCACAACATCGCGCTGGCCAACATCGTCGCCTGCGGATTGCTCTCCGAAAGGCAGGCCGTGCCGGAGCTGATCCAGCATGAGGCCAACGCGCCGGAAATCGCCCGCACGGCGCTGAACATTCTTGGCGATCCGTCGGTCGCCTCGGCCATGCGGCGTGAGCTTCAGGAGGCGCGTGCGCGTCTCTCTTCCGATTCGCCGTCGCGCCATGTGGCCTCCGTTTTGCTTGAATATCTATGACCTGCGAACCATGACTACGATCATCAATTACCTGACCGCCCATCCCGTTGCGCTCGGCATTGCCGTCATCATTTCGCTCATGATCGTCCTGTCGTTCGCGCGGCGGATCCTGCGTTTCGCGCTGGTGCTGGCCGCGCTCGGCATCCTCTATGTCGCCTGGGTGAGCTGGCACGGCGGCGATCCCGCCGAAAAGGCGCAAAAGGCGAGCCGGACGGTGAAGCAGGCCGTCCACAAGGGCGAAGGCGTGATGAAGGTGGTTGACTGGCTGTTCAAGCGAGACGAAGAGCGTCCCCGGAAAAAGGAGTGAAAAGGATTTCTTCTTGAACGGCGGGGGCAACTCACCATTATTTCCCAAAAGAAGAAATTTGGCTAAAGCCCGGATTTATTTTGTCTTATCCATAACCCCGGACTGAAGTCCGGGGCAGGTGTTTCAAGCTTCCCTCACCGTCCGCTGATCGCTCCGGTCGGGCAGTGGTCGATCAGCTCCTCGCGGATCGTCGCCGCGTCTGTCGTGACCGACTCCATCGTTCGGATGCAGACGCCGCAATCGACGCACTTTTCCCTTTCAAAGCGGATCGCGCCCGAGGCGTCGATGCTGAAATAGTCGTGGGTTTCCGCGATTGCCGGCGCCGTCACGCCGAACGCCGTCGCGAGGTCGCGCAGCCGGCACGACTCGACCGCCTGGCAGCGGCAGCTCAGGCAGCGCCGCGCCTCCGCTCGCGCCTGTTCGGCATCGTAGCCCGTGACCGCCTCCTCGAAGCTCCGGCGTCTCGACTCCGCCTCCAGCTCCGGCACGGCCACGCGCGCTGCCGGTTTGGCCCGGTCGTAGAACTGGCGCGGGGCCTTGTCACGATCTCCGTACGACGAGTTGAAGCACGCCGCTCCCGTTGCCGCCGGATCGTCACCGTTCAGGAAGCGGTCGATGGCCTCGGCGGCGAGGCGTCCCTGCCGGACAGCCTCGATGGCCAGGTCGGGACCGCTGACGCAGTCGCCCGCCGCGAAGACGCCTGGAGCGCCGGTCTGCATCGAGCCGCCACTGACTTTGACCGTTCCGTTGCGCTCGACGCCGACGCCTCCGGCGGCTTCCGCCGGGAGGTCAACGAACTGGCCGGTGGCGGCGATGACCGTATCCGCCTGAAGCGTGAACTCCGAACCGGCGACCGGCACCGGACGGCGGCGTCCGCTCGCGTCCGGCTCGCCGAGCTGCATCTTCACGGCGGTGACGGCGAGGCCATCCGTCCCTTTTTCAATCGCAACCGGAGCCGCGAGCAGGCGCAGTTCGACGCCTTCGGCGACCGTTTCCCCGATTTCGAGCCGGTTGGCGGGCATCTCGTCGCGTCCACGGCGATACATGATCGTCACCGAATCCGCGCCGAGCCGCAGGGCGGTTCGCGCCGCGTCGATGGCCGTATTGCCGCCGCCGATGACGATCACCGACTTTCCGGGCGCAGCCGCAGTTCCGGCTGCCACGTCGGCCAGGAAGCCGATTCCGCTCTGTACGCCGTCAAGCTCCTCGCCCGGAATGCCGAGCTTCGAGGGCTGGCTCGCGCCGATGGTGAGCAGCACGGCGTCGTGCTCCTTCCGCAATCCTGCCAAGTCCGCATCCTTGCCGAACACGGTCGAGAAGCGGAAGGTCGCGCCCATCTTCACGAGCGGCTCGACATCGGCGTCGATCACCGCTTCCGGCAGGCGGAACTTCGGAATGCCGTAGCGCATCATGCCGCCCGCCTTTTCGTTCGCGTCGATGATCGTCACCTCGTGCCCTCCGAGCAGGAGAAACCACGCCGCCGTGAGGCCCGCCGGGCCAGCGCCGACGATGGCCACGCGCTTGCCGGAAGCCGGTTTGCGCTCCGGCAGTTCCGATCCATCGGCCATCTCCTGGTCGGCGGCGAAGCGCTTGAGAGCGCAGATCGAGACTGGCTCGTCAACGCCGTGGCGGCGGCATGCCTCCTCGCACGGCGCGGGGCAGACGCGCCCGAGGATTCCCGGCAGCGGAATGGTCTGGCGGATGATCCCGATAGCCTCGCGTTCGTCGCCTTTCGCTATCGCGGCTACGAACTCCGGAATGTCGCAGCCCGCCGGGCAGGCGAGTTCGCACGGCGCGAGGCAGTCGCCGCAGTGTTGGGCGATGATGCGTTCGAGGCTCTGGCGGCGCATGGCGTCGAGTTCGGCATTGGAGGTTTCGATCACCATGCCTTCGCTCACCCTGGTGCTGCATGCCGGAATGAAGCGGTTCTTGCCCTTGATTTCGACGATGCATATCCAGCACGAGCCGGTCGATTCGAGCGCCTTGTGGAAGCAGAGCGTCGGGATGCGGATGCCGTGCTGGCGGGCCGCTTCGAGGATGGTCTGTCCAGGAGCCGCCGACACGCCGCGGCCATCGATGGTGAGGTTGACGGGTTTCATGATCGGTATCGTTTCAAGGTTGCGTTCATGCGTCCGGGGCGCCGGAGTCATGGGCGAATGTCCGTTCGATGTACTGGGCTACCTTTTCGAGCAGCCACATGGGCGTCGAGGTCGCGCCGCAGATGCCGACGCTCTGCACCGGTTTGCCGTCGTCGCCGACGAACCACTCCGGCAGAATATCCTCGACATCCTCGATGAAGTAGCTCTTCGGATTGGCGTCGCGGCAGATCGAGTAGAGCACCTGGCCGTTCGAGCTTTTGCGTCCTGCCGCGAAGACGATGCAGTCGTTCGCCAGCGCGAAGTCGCGCAGTTTGCCGTTGCGGCTCGATACCTGTCGGCAGATAGTGTCCTTGAAAACCAGCTCCGGCATGGCGCGCGCGCCGGTTTTTTCGGCGGTGATGTCGATGTCGCGCACGGCCATCCACTCGCCGCTCTGGGTGCCGGGGTTGCGGTGGCCGTGTTCGGCGAAGAGCTTTTCGAGGTTCCTCTTCAGCTCGTAAAAGCCCGGCACGTCCATCGTGGTCTGGGAGATCAGGGCTGTCTTGCGGCTGAGGTCGAGCGGCGCGATTTCCGCCGGATCGGACAGGTCGGGGTGTTTGATGACGACCCCCTCGTCGTCGCACTGGCCGTTGATGCCGATCACTTCGGGGTGGACTTTCTTGCCGTAAATGACTACCTGGTAGCCGAGCTGGTGCAGCATTCTGGCAGTCTTCTGCAATTTGGCCACCACGGGGCAGGTGGTGTCGGTGATCGCGAGGTTGTTCTTCCGCGCGGTATCGTAGGTCGATGGCGGTTCGCCGTGAGCGCGAATCAGCACCTCGGCGTTCCGGAGCTTATCGAACGCCGGAATGTCGATGGTCTCCATGCCGAGCGCTTCGAGCCGCTTGACCTCCACCTCGTTGTGCACCACATCGCCGAGGCAGTACAGCTCGCCGGACTGGGCAAGCTTCTCTTCGGCAACGTGAATCGTGCCCTGCACGCCGATGCAGAAGCCGGACGATGTTCTGTCAAGATTGATTTTCACTGGTCTCTCCGGAATGGTAAGGCCGTCGCCTTTCAAGGTTCAGATTTTGCCGGAAAAGATACAATTAAAATGGGAAAGGCAATGGGGGAGAAGAGGCAATGGGACGAATAGGACTGATAGGACGTAGAGGAGGAAGAGAAAAGCAGGTTCTTTCTTTGTCCTTGATGTCCCTGTTGTCTCTTTACTCTGAAATTCATTGCCCCTACACTCCCACCAGCTCGACGTCGGGGAGTTCGGTGCCCATGAAGAGGCGGTAGAGTTCGCGGAATTTTTGTGGAAGGTCGCTCACCATGAGGTGCGGAAGCGCTTGTTCGTCGCCCCGATTCAGGATGTTGCGGGCCGCGAGCAGCTCTCCGGCCTTGCTGGCGACCGCTTCGGCGGAGTCGATGATGGTGATCTCCGGCCCGGCGATGCTTTCGATGACTTTGCGGAGAATCGGGTAGTGGGTGCAGCCGAGCACGAGCGTGTCGATCGCCTTGCCGGTGAAGGCCGCGAGGTACTCTTCGGCCACGAGGCGGGTGGCGGGGTGGTCGATGAACCCCTCTTCGGCGAGCGGCACGAAGAGCGGACAGGCTTTCGGGAAGACTTCGAGCGCGTCGTTCTCCTCCTGGATTGCGCAGGTGTAGGCGTGCGAGCCGATGGTTGCCTGGGTGCCGATGACGCCGATTCGGCCCGACCTCGTCCTACCGGCGGCCAGCTCCGCGCCCGCCCTGAGCACGCCGATGACCGGAACGCCGCCAGCCGTCTGCTCGACCACGTCGAGCGCGAGCGCTGAAACGGTGTTGCAGGCCACGATGATCAGCTTCGGCTGATGCTTCATCAAGAGTTCGGTGTCCTCGCGGGCGTACTTTCGGATCGTGACCTGCGACTTCGTGCCATAAGGCACGCGCGCCGTGTCGCCGAAGTAGATCAGCCGCTCCGCAGGCAGCGCGGCCTGCACGGCTTTGACCACCGTGAGGCCGCCGATGCCCGAGTCGAAGATGCCGATAGGGCTGTCAGGTGAAATCTTGTGCTGCGGCATGGGTTATGCTTTTATGGGACACTCGGGACGAGTGGGACAGATGGGATATGCAGAATTTGCTTTCGTCCCAAGTGTCTCATTCGCCCCACAAGTCCCAAAATTTCAAACATTGAACCTGAAGGTAATCACGTCGCCGTCTTTCACGATGTACTCTTTGCCTTCGGAGCGCATTTTACCGGCCTCTTTGACCTTCTGCTCCGAGCCGAGGGTGATCAGGTCTTCGTAGGCCATCACTTCGGCGCGGATGAACCCCTTTTCGAAATCGGAGTGAATCGCGGCAGCGGCTTCCGGGGCGGCGGCACCCTTGCGGATTGTCCAGGCGTGAACCTCCTTGACGCCCGCCGTGAAGTAGTTGTGCAGGCCGAGCAGGTCGTAGGCGGCCATGATCAGTCGGTCGAGGCCCGACATTTCGAGGCCGAGGCTTTCGAGGAAGTCCGGGCGCTCCTCTTCGGGCAGCTCGGCGATGTCTGCTTCGGCTTTGGCGCTGATGACGAGCATTTTCGAGCCACTCTCCGCCGCGATCTTCGCCACCGTGGCAGTGTGTTCGTTACCATCCGGCAGATCGTTTTCGGCGACGTTAGCCGCGAAGAGCACCGGTTTTGCCGTGATGAGGAAGAACTGTTTCGCCATCTCGCGCTCTTCGTCGCTTTCGAGAATGCGGCGCGCCGGTACGCCCTCGCCAAGTCCTGCCACGATCTTTTCGGCCAGATCGACCAGCGCCTGCTGATCCTTCTCCTTGCGAGCGCCCTTGCGCAGCTTATCGATGCGCTTCTCCATGCTGTCGAGGTCGGCCAGCATCAGCTCGGTCTCGATGGTTGTAATGTCGTCCGCCGGATCGATTTTGCCCTCGACGTGGATGATGTTCGGGTCTTCGAAGCAGCGCACCACATGGATGATCGCGTCAACCTCGCGGATGTGCGAGAGGAACTGGTTGCCGAGTCCCTCGCCCTTGCTGGCGCCCCTCACCAGACCGGCAATATCGACGATTTCGAGCACGGCGGGCACGATCACCGGAGTCTTGACGACGCGGGCGAGTTCACCGAGGCGCGGGTCGGGCACCAGCACGGTGCCGACGTTGGGTTCGATGGTGCAGAACGGGTAGTTGGCGGCTTCGGCCTGCTTGGCCGTGATGGCATTGAACAGCGTCGATTTGCCGACATTGGGCAGACCGACAATGCCGCAGCGGAGTGACATGGGCAGAGGTGTTTGTTGATGAAAAACGGTTTTAACATGTAATCAATCCGTTTGGAAAAAGCAAATTAATTTTTTACAATTACAGGCTATTTTAAAATGCATTGGAGAGTCCTATCGTAAAGAAACCGATCATCGTCGCCATAGACGGTCCGGCAGCATCCGGCAAGAGCACCACGGCGAAAATTCTCGCTGGCAGGCTGGGTTACATCTACATCGATACCGGCGCAATGTTCCGTTCCGTTACCCTCAGGGTGCTCCGTGAAGGGTTGCTCGACGATCTTCGCAAGGACGAATCCAGAATTGCCGGAGTGCTCCAGTCGATCACCATCGGCTTCCAGGGCGACCGGGTTATTCTCGACGGCGAGGATGTATCCGAAGCGATCCGGGAGAACCAGGTCAGCCGCGAGGTCAGCTTTATCAGTTCGCTCAAGCCGGTCAGGGACAAGCTGAAAGAGCTTCAGCAGGAGATGGGCCGCAAGCGCGGTATCGTCATGGATGGCCGCGACATCGGCACGGTGATCTTTCCCGATGCCGAGCTGAAAATCTTTCTCGTCGCCGATCCGGCGGAACGCGCCAAACGGCGTCACGCCGAGCTATCGCTCAAGGCTGGCGGCGCGGCGGTTCCTTCGCTCGAAGAGCTCGAAGCTGAGATCGTCAAGCGCGACAAGGACGACGAAGAGCGCACCCATGCGCCGCTGAGGCGGCATCCCGATGCGGTCGTCGTCGATACCTCGAAACTGACCATCGACGAGCAGGTCGGGTTCGTCCATGATCTGGTCATGAAATTAGTCGGGCAATGAAGCCGGTGACGGCGTTGCCTTCGTGAATATGAACCGTGTTCTTTCGTGTCATAATCCATAACCATAAAAACCGGCAGCCGAAATCTCTCGCGGCTGACGGCAACTCACCAGAGAGGAAGGAAAACATTAATGTCAGAAACAAAAACGCTGGAAAAGCCGCAGCCGAAGGTGCCGGGCAGAAAGAAAATCAAGATTTTCGCTCACTACGAAGCCGCCGAGCTGGAGCAGATGGAGTCGCTCTACACGAGCACCCTCTCCGAGATCACCGAAGAAGAGATCGTGAAGGGACGTATCGTCTCCATCTCCAACAAGGATGTCACCATCGACGTAGGCTTCAAGTCGGAAGGTATCGTTTCGCTTCTCGAGTTCCGGGATGACGACGAGATCAAGGTCGGCGACGAGGTCGAGGTCTATCTCGAAAACATCGAAGACAAGATGGGTCAGCTCATCCTCTCCAAGAGGAAAGCCGACGTGCTCAGAATCTGGGACAAGATCTACGATTCAATCGAGAACGACACCATCATCAATGGCAAGATCATCAACCGCGTCAAGGGCGGCATGACCGTCTCCCTGTCGGGCGTTGAAGCCTTCCTGCCCGGTTCGCAGATCGACGTCAAGCCGGTTCGCGACTTCGACGCGCTCGTCGGCAAAACGATGGACTTCAGGGTCGTCAAGATCAACCCGGTCACCCAGAACATCGTCGTCAGCCACAAGGTCATCCTCGAAGAGGAGTATGCGGCCAAGCGTGAGGAGATGCTCGCCAACATCAAGGTCGGCATGGTCCTCGAAGGCACCGTCAAGAACATCACCGATTTCGGTATCTTCGTCGATCTCGGCGGTCTGGACGGTCTCGTTCACATTACCGATATCACCTGGGGCAGGATCAACCATCCGTCCGAGGTTGTCGAGCTTGACCAGCCGATCAAGGTCGTGGTCGTCGGCTTCGACGAGAACACCAAGCGTGTCTCTCTCGGCATGAAGCAGCTCGAAGCCCATCCGTGGGAAAACATCGAAATCAAATATCCGGTTGGCATCAAGGCTACGGGCCGCGTTGTCTCCATCACCGATTACGGCGCCTTCGTCGAGATCGAGAAGGGCATCGAAGGTCTGGTGCATATCTCCGAGATGAGCTGGACGCAGCACATCAAGCATCCGAGCCAGTTTGTTTCGCTGGATCAGGATGTCGAGGTCGTCATCCTCAACATCGACAAGGAGCACACCAAGCTGTCGCTGTCGATGAAGCGTGTGTCGGAAGATCCGTGGATCGCCCTCTCCGAGAAGTATGTCGAAGGTTCGCTGCACAAGGGTACGGTCAGCAACATCACCGACTTCGGTGTGTTCGTTGAGCTTGAGCCCGGTGTTGACGGTCTGGTGCACATCTCCGACCTGTCGTGGACCAAAAAGATCCGCCACCCCAGCGAGCTGGTCAAGAAGGGCCAGGAACTCGAAGTCAAGGTGCTGAAATTCGACGTTAACGCACGCCGCATCGCTCTCGGCCACAAGCAGATCAACAGCGATCCGTGGGGCGAGTTCGAGCAGAAGTACGCCGTCGGCGCTGAATGCAACGGCGCGATTTCGCAGATCATCGAGAAAGGCGTCATCGTCATTCTCCCCGGCGAAGTCGATGGTTTCGTGCCGGTGTCGCACCTGTTGCAGGGTGGCGTGAAGGATATTCACTCCTCCTTCAAGATTGGTGACGAGCTGCCGCTCCGCGTCATCGAGTTCGACAAGGAGAACAAGCGCATCATCCTCTCGGCGCTCGAGTACTTCAAGGACAAGCGCAAAGAGGAGATCGAAGCCTATCTCCAGGCGCATCCGAACGAGAAAAAAGAGATCGAGGCCGCCAGCGCCGAGCTGGAGCCGCAGCCGAAAGGCCGCTGATTTTTTACCGGTTGTTACAGCCCAAAGCCAGAAAAACCCCTTCATTCGTGGAGGGGTTTTTCTGCTTTTCGGGAGCAGCGTGGACTTGGCGGAGGGTGTGGACGCTGTGGACAAGAGAAAAGGAAAATTTCGGAGTATTCCACCAAGTTCACAGCCTCCAGACCGCTCAGTACCCGTAGCTCTTCAGCAGGTTCTTTTTCTTGCGCCAGTCGGGGCGAATCTTCACGAAGATTTCGAGGTAGACCGGTCTGCCGAGCAGCTCTTCGATCTCTTTTCTGGCCGCCTGGCCGAGTTTTTTGATGGCAGCGCCTTTCTGGCCGACGATGATCTGTTTCTGGCTGTTGCGCTCGACGATGACGGAGCAACGGATCAGCTCCTTGCGGCTCGGATCGTTTTCGTGTTGTTCCTTGAATTCGTCGATGACCACCTCGGTCGAGTAGGGGATTTCCCTTCCGTACATCAGGAATATTTTTTCCCGAATGATCTCGCCGACAAAAAAGCGTTCCGGTTCGGTGCTGAGGATGTCGTCCGGCCAGAGTGGCTCGTCGAGCGGAAGCAGCGGGCGGATGAGAGCGACCAGCTCCTCGATGTTGCGTCCGTCGAGCGCCGAGAGTGCCGTGACCGCAATGGGCCTGAAGGTTTCCCTGATCTCGTTTCTCGCCTCGTTGACGACGCTTTCAGCCACGAGGTCGGCCTTGTTCAGGGCGATGATGAAGGGTTTTCCGGCGGGCCGTATCCAGAGATCGAGCAGCTCCGTGGCAAATGCCCTGTCGAACGGTTCATCTCCTTTCTGCAACGGGACGAGGCCGACGATGAGATCGCACTCCCGCAGCGACCGCCGGGTGATTTCGAGCATCGATTCGTGCAGCGACTGCTTCGGCTCCATGATGCCGGGCGTGTCGAGAATAATGATCTGGCTCCGGTCGTCATGGTAGATTCCGGTAATTTTTTTTCTTGTCGTTTGCGGTTTTGGGGTGACAATCGATAGCTTGTGATCCAGCAGACGGTTTAGCAGGGTCGATTTGCCCGCGTTTGGCGCTCCGACGAAAGCGACATGGCCGCAGGAGAAAGTAGATGGCTGCACAGTGATGATGTTCTTTGTATGATTTCAGCGTCAGAATATGCGTTGAAAACCTGTTTCGGTGTTTTATGGAGCTGTTTTCCGGCAAGATAACATGATCTCTCTCCTCTTTACGGACAAGTGATGGAAAAGTACAATAAATTCGATCTTTTGTGGCTTCTGGTTCCCCTGTCGGGACTGATTGTCATGGGGCTTATGGCTGTTTACAGCGCTACAAATGGTTCGCCCGAATCGGTTTCGCTGTTCTACAAGCAGCTCTCCTGGGCTGTAACGGGAGCTGTGGCGGCCTCTATCATTTACTTTATGGATTATCGTATCATAAAGGACAATGCCTACTTTATTTATGCGGCTGGTATTATTCTGCTGATTGCGGTTCTTGTTTTCGGCAAAAAAGTGGCCGGAGCTACAAGCTGGGTGCGTTTCGGTATGTTCAGTTTTCAGCCATCAGAACTCACCAAGATGTTTACCATCATCGCGATGGCGAGGTTTCTGTCCGATGACCAGACCGATATCGGCAACATGGTTGACCTCGGCAAAGTGCTTGCCATGGCGCTGGTGCCCGCAGGCCTGATCATGCTCCAGCCGGATATGGGCACGACCCTGACCTGTCTGTCATTCATTGTTCCCATGATTGTGCTCGCCGGTTTCGATCTGTATTATATCTTGCTCGCGGTGGTTCCAGTGGCATTGATGCTTTCGGGTTTTTTCAACTTTACCATTCTTGCGACCATCGCCGTTATTTCCCTGCTTCTGTTTGTCCTCCTCAGGAAAAAGTTTTATTTCCATCAGTTACTGATTACCGGCGGAGGCCTGTTGGGCGGTTTGCTGACATGGAAGTTTACCTCTGTTATTCTCAAGCCTCACCAGATCAAGAGAATACAAATATTCCTTGACCCGACAGCCGATCCGCAGGGGGCGGGCTACAATGCGCTTCAGGCGAAAATCGCTATTGCTTCGGGCGGGATTTTTGGTAAAGGATTTCTTCAAGGCACACAAACACAACTGCGCTATATTCCCGCGCAGTGGACAGACTTCATTTTCTGCGTGATTGCCGAAGAATTAGGTTTTTTTGGCTCGACTTTATTGCTTCTGCTATTTGTGGCCCTTGTGCTTCGTCTTGTCTGGATGGTCGGAGCGATCAAGAACCGTTTCGTCGAACTGCTGCTTGCCGGATATGTCTCTTTGCTTCTGACCCATGTGGTGATCAATATCGGTATGACTATCGGCGTTATGCCTGTTATTGGTGTTCCCCTTCCTTTTATTTCATACGGAGGTTCCTCGTTGGTCGCCAACATGATGATGGTTGGTCTTGCGATGAATTTTTCGAAAAACCGGAGGCATATCGGTTATTGAGAGCGGCCTTGCGTTGCCATAAACGAAAAAAGGCTATCGTTTTGGATAGCCTTTTTGTCGAAAAAACAATGTGTTTTATTTTGTTTTTCCTTCGATCATTTTTTGATCTGATAGATGAAGCGTTTTCCCCCTTCTCCAACAGGAATGCGTTCGATTTCAGGATCCTGATTGCCATATTTGTTAAACCAGAGGCTGACAGCGGTGCCTTTGGTCTGGAGCGCAGCAGCGATTTCGCGTGGTTTGAATGCTTTATCAGGGTTTGCCTGAAGCAGGTTCTTGATCGATATACCGAGTTTTCCTCGTCCGAACTTGGCGGTTGCCGGTTTTGCTACGGGACCGCCTTCCATTTTTGAAAGATTGCTTTCAAGCTTTTTGATAATGGCATTCAACTCGGTTTCGTAAGGCCGGATGCTTTCTTCGAACTGACGGGTCAACTCGGTGATTTTTTCCTTGATCTCGTTTTTTTGCTTGTTTAACGCTTTGAATTCATCGATATTCGCAATGTAAATGTCAAATTTGTCCGGAGCAGCTTCTTTTTTCATAGTGTTCATGATTTGCTTATGTGACAGATATTGTTTAGAAAACAAAAGAAATATAACAGGTTTGTGTGCAATACTGCAATAAAAAAATATCTGTTATTTTTAAGGTTATAATACGGGCGCTGTATTATGGCTGTATATAAGTTGCGTATTAAGCGTGCACTGTATTGGTTATTATTCTATTGATGAACAGGATGGTATGTATTATGAAGCTGAAAAGTGTTGCCGCTGTAACTCTTGGTTGTAAAGTCAATTATGCCGAAACGTCGTTCATTATCGATACATTGGTTTCCAAAGGATGGCAATTGAATGCAATCGATGACGGAGCTGATGTTATTATTGTTCATACTTGCGCTGTTACCGGTGAAGCGGAGCGGAAGTCACGACAACAGATTCGGAAAATCATCAGAACCCATCCCCAAAGCAGGGTTTGCGTGATCGGTTGCTACGCGCAGCTCGATCCGGAAAGGATCGCTGCAATCGAGGGCGTTTCATTCGTGCTTGGCTCAAACGACAAATTCGAAATCGCCTGGTACGGCTATGAACCTTTGCCGGGGGAGACCCTTCCTTTAATAAAGGTTTCTCCCGCCGATGAAGCGAAAATCGCGCATCCGGCCTGTTCGATGCTTTCGCGCCCCGAAAAGGGAAGAACCAGGGCGTTCCTGAAAATCCAGGATGGTTGCAGTTTTGGTTGCGCCTATTGTTCGATTCCTCTCGCCAGAGGGCGTTCGCGTTCGGTGCCTCTTCGGGAGGTGCTCGACAGGGCGCGAAGGATTGCCGATGCCGGCTATCGCGAAATCGTGCTGACCGGCATCAACATCGCCGATTTCCGGGATGGAGATATCCGGCTCGCTGATCTGCTCAGGCGTCTGGAAACTATCGATGTCTGCCGGATTCGAGTCAGCTCGATCGAGCCGCAACTGCTCGATGACGAATTGATCGACATCGTGGCGTCTTCCGCCAAAATCATGCCCCATTTCCACCTGCCGTTGCAGAGCGGCTCCGACAAGGTGCTTCGGGCCATGAGGCGGCATTACGATACGGCTTTTTATCGCGAGCGGCTCGTGAAGGCGGTTTCGTCGATCGAAGGGTGCGCTGTCGGTGCGGATGTGATGGTGGGCTATCCCGGCGAAAGCGAGCACGATTTCGCGGAGATGTGCCGTTTCATCGAGGAGCTGCCGGTGGCGTACCTGCATGTTTTTAAATGTTCGCCGAGGCCGCGCACCAGGCTTTTCGCGGAGATCGCCGAGAAGAGGCTGATTGGCGTACCTCCTGCCGAAGCGTCGTCGCGAGCGGCCCGGCTTGGGGAGATCGGCGAAAAAATCGAGCGGCGGTTTGCCGAAGCGTTCATCGGAAGCCGCCTGAAGGTGCTGTTCGAAGAGTCCGGGACGCTTGCCGGAGGCGCGATGTGCTGGAGCGGGTACAGCGAGAATTACCTTCGGGTGAGCGTCGAGACCGGCGCTGAGTCCGGCATTGCGGAGCTGAGAGGTCCGGTACGGGAGGTGCTCGTCGAGGGCTTCGGTGAGGGTTTGCAATTACAGGGGAGACTCTTATCTTAAAATTTTGCAAGCAGAAGGCGAGTTTCCGGGGCTTGCCGACCGGGGCCTCCTGAATCCGGCTGTTTTCATCAATTCCGTAAAATCTCCACATCCATGCCTATCAAATCCAGAATCCGCACCGTTCCCGATTATCCCAAAAAAGGGATCATGTTCCGTGACATCACCACCCTGATCAAGGATCCGGTCGGTTTCCGCCTGGTGATCGACAACATGACCCAGCACTATCTGTCCAACGGAGTCGATTTCGATGTGATCGTGGGTATCGAGGCCAGGGGTTTCATCCTCGGCGGCGCGCTTGCCTATACGCTTGGCAAGGGATTCGTGCCGGTCAGGAAACCGGGCAAGCTTCCGGCGGATGTGGTGCAGCTCGAATACGAACTCGAGTATGGAACCGACAAGATCGAGATGCATACCGACTCCCTGGTCGAGGGGCAGCGCGTGCTTCTGGTCGATGACCTCCTG
>CAYZCF010000011.1:22303-30606 GCA_964476855.1 uncultured Chlorobiaceae bacterium | reverse complement strand
GATCGCGAGCAAGCCCTTCATGAAGGCCAACCGGCTCAAACCGGGCGACCACATCGGCGCGGTGATCAACGGGCGCTGGAAGCGGCTCGTGATTGTGGGAAGCGGCCTCTCGCCGGAGTACATCTACGAGGTGCAGCCGGGGGCGTTTTTCCCCGACAACCGGCGCTTCGGCGTCTTCTGGATGAGCCGCACGGCGCTCGCGTCGGCGCTCGATATGAGCGGCGCGTTCAACGATCTGTCGATGACGCTCACGCACGGCGCGTCCGAAAAGGAGGCGATCCGCCAGCTCGACCGGATGTTCGCCCGGTATGGTTCGCTCGGCGCGTACGGGCGTGACCAGCAGCTCTCCGACCGCTTCATCGGCGACGAAATCCGGATTCTCGGCATGGAGATCACCGTCTTGCCGACGATCTTTCTCGTCGTCGCGGTGTTTCTGCTCAACATCGTGCTCCAGCGACTGGTGAGCACCCAGCGAGAGCAGATCGCCGTGCTCAAGGCGAACGGCTACGACGACGAGGAGGTGGGGCTGCATGTGCTCGGTTTCGCGCTCGCGCCGACCGTGGCGGGCGTGGTTCTCGGCACGGGGCTTGGCGCGTGGCTCGGCTCGGCGCTGTTGCAGCTCTATGGCGACGTTTACAATTTCCCGCGCCTGCTCTACGTGTTCCGCATGGAGAACGCGCTCGGCGCGGTGCTCCTGAGCTTCGGCGCGGCGGTCGGCGGCGCGCTCATGGCGGCGCGGCGAGCGGTGAAGCTGCCGCCAGCCGAGGCGATGCGCCCGGAGTCGCCGCCGGTTTACCGGCCCGGATTGCTCGACCGGTCGCCTATCGCGCATCGCCTCTCGATGCCGGTGCGCATCATTTTGCGCAACATCGAGCGCCACCCGTTCAAGTCGGCGCTCTCGGTGACGATGATTTCGCTCGCGGTGGCGATTCTTGTGGCGGGCCGTTACACCTACGATTCTGTACAGCGCATGAGCGACGTGGAGTTCGGTTCACGCCACCGCGAGGATGTGACCGTGATCTTCAACGACGCCATGCCGCCTTCGACCGCCTTCAGCTTCGCGTCGATGAAGGGGGTGCTCGAATCGGAATTTTACCGCGAAGAGCCGGTGCGGCTGGTTTTCGGCTATCGTTCCCGGCGGCAGACCCTCAAGGGATTGCAGAGAGACGATGGTTTGCAGCGGCTCATCGACAGCCATGTCCGCCCGCGGAGTCTCCCCGAACACGGGCTGCTTCTGACCAAAACGCTGGCCGATCTGCTTGACGTCAAGCCCGGTGACGTGCTGACGGTCGAGTTTCTGCAAGGCGCTCGCCGCTCCGTCGAGGTGCCGGTGGCCGGAACCATCGACGAAATTATCGGCATTTCGGCCTATCTGCGCCTCGACGAGCTAAACCGCCTTGCCGGAGACGGCGGTACGCTCAGCGCCGGAGTGCTGAAGCTCGATGCATCGCAAAGCGCGGAGCTGTATGACCGCTTCAAGCGCACGCCGGGGGTTGGCGGAATCATGATGTTGCAGGCGTTGCGCAAGAGTTTCGACGAGATGCTCGCCAAAAGCATGAATATCTCGACCTTCATCCTCACCTCGTTCGCCTGCGTACTGGCTTTTGCCATGATCTACAACGGCGCGCGCATCACGCTCTCGGAGCGGGCTCGGGAGCTGTCGAGCCTGCGGGTGCTCGGCATGACGAAGCGCGAGATCGCGGTGATCCTGCTCGGCGAGCAGGCGATTTTCTGCATTGTTGCCATTCCACTTGGCTTTCTGTTCGGTATCATCCTCTCAGTGCTGCTGGCCAGGGCGCTCAGCTCTGAACTTTACCGCATGCCTTTGGTCTTTACCCCGGCCAACTTTCTTTTCGCTTTTGCCGTTCTGATTACGGTTGCTATTGTATCGGGAGTGATTGTCGGCAGGAAGGTGGTGACGCTCGACATGATCGCCGTCCTGAAAACAAAAGAGTGATATGAAACCTTTGAGTAAAACGCAGCGCATCGTTGCCATCTCATCCGTCGTCTTCGCTTTCCTGCTGTTTCTGGTGCTCCGGCCAGCGCCGCTGCCGGTCGATGCGGGCGCGGCGAGCTATGGGCCGCTGGAGGTCTCCCTCGAAGAGGAGGGGGTTACGAGGGTGATCGACCGCTTCACCGTTTCTGCGCCGGTCAACGGCAAGGTGCGGCGAAGCGAGCTGGTCGAGGGTGACAGTGTCAACGCGGGCATGACGGTGGCCGCGATCCTGCCGCCCGACCAGAACGCGCGCGAGTACCGCGAATCGGCGGCGCTTGCCGGATCGGCGACGGCGTCGGTGACTGAGGCGTTCGCTCGACAGCGGGAGGTTTCGGTACGGCTCGCCCAGGCACGTCTGAAGGCCGGGCGCTACGAGCGGTTGCACCGCGAGGGGGCGGTCTCGAGGGAGAGCAGCGAACTCGCTGCTGAAGCGGCTTCGGTGCTCGAAAAGGAGGCTCGGGCGGCATCGGCTGCCGTCGAGGCGGCGCGGATGCAGGCTTCGGCGGCAGCGGCCCGCATCGACACCGGCATTGCCAGCAAGGCGGTGGAGGCGCGTTCGCCGGTCGATGGCAAGGTGTTGCGGATTCTCGAAAAGAACGAGCGCTTCGTGCCCGCCGGAACCCCGCTCGTCGAGATCGGCAATCCGGGCCTGCTCGAAGTGGTGATCGACGTGCTCTCCTCGGACGCCGTGCGGATCAGGCCGGGCAACCGGGTCGTGGTCGAGGACTGGGGTGGCGGCGGCGCGCTCGTCGGTGCGGTGAGGCGAATTGAACCGGCGGCCTTCACCAAGATATCCGCGCTCGGCATCGAGGAGATGCGGGTGAATATCATCGCCATGCTCGACAGGCCGGAGCCGCGCCTTGGCGACAACTTCCGCATCCAGGCGAGAATCGTGACCAGCCAGGCCTCTCGCGTACTGCGGGTGCCGGTCAGCGCCCTTTTCAGGGGCGAGGGCGGCTGGGAGCTGTTCGTCATCGAGAATGGACGCGCCAGAGCGCGCAAAGTAAAAATCGGCATGAGAGGAGCCGATATGGCCGAAGTGCTCGGCGGACTCCGTGCTGGAGAGCGGGTAGTCACCCATCCCCCGAATGAACTGCAAGAGGGCATGAGGGTAGCCGTGCAGGGGAAATAAGGTAATTTTGAGTTATGAGTGATGAATTATGAATAGAAGAGAAAAAAGAACGGAAAATCTTCTTTCATTCTTCTCCCGTAAGCCCTATTCATCCCATTCTTGAAACCATGTTCAACCTCAAATGAACCGCACTCCACGAACACTGCTCATCGTCGGCGCTGGCGCTTCCGGGATGCTGGCCGCCATTTCAGCGCGGAAAACCGCTCGCGAGCTTGGCGTTGCCGACGAGCAGCTCCGCATCGTGCTGCTCGAACGCAATCCGAAGCCGGGCAACAAGATCGCCATCTCGGGTGGCGGACACTGCAACCTCACGCATGACGCTGACGTAAAAAGCCTGCTTGAAAAGGGATTCCTCCGCAAGAACGAGCAGCGGTTTCTGCGCCATGCTATCCACCATTTCAGCAACGCTGACCTGCTGGCGCTGTTCGCGCGCTACGGCCTGAAAACCGAGGCGCGGGAGGATGGGCGGGTGTTTCCGGTTTCCCGCAGGGCGGGCGAGGTGCTCGACCTCATGCGGCGCATGGTTGAAGAGAGCGCCGTTACACTCGTCACCGCCGCGAGGGTGGAGCGGCTCGAATACGCCGGATCGGGATTCGCCGTCCGCGCCGGAGAGCGGCAGTTCGAGGCCGATGCGGTGATTCTCGCCACGGGCGGCGCATCGTGGGGTTCCGCCGGAACGACCGGCGACGGCAATCGCCTCGCTGCCTCCGTGGGGCACTCGATCGAGCCGGTCATGCCCGCGCTCGCGCCGAACTACTTCACCGCGCCTCCAAGGGCGGAGCTTGTCGGCATTACGCTGCGTAATATTCTGCTCGTGGCGAATGCCGATGGCGCGTCCGACTCACGCCGGGGCGACGTGCTCATCAGCCATCGGGGAATTTCGGGGCCGGCGTGCCTGTCGCTCTCGCGGTCGGTGGCCGGGTTTCATGCTTCCGGCAAGACGGTCACGATCTCGGCCGATCTCTTCCCCGGTCACGAGGCGGGCACGCTCTCGAACTTTATTCTCGACCAGGCGGCCCGCCAGGGCGCGCGCCAGGTGCGCACCTTTCTCCAGCGCACGCCGTTAGCACCGGAGCGCCTCGATGCGCCCGATGCCTCGTCCGAAGTACAAACGATTCCCAACTCCTTCGCCGACGAAATCATGCGGCAGGCGAGCGTCGACCGCGAGGTGACGATGAGCGGTCTGACGAAGGCGCAGCGGCTCGCCCTCGTCTCGGCGCTGAAGCGCCTCGTGCTCGGCACGGTGAAGAAGGTGCCGCTCGACCGGGCGGAGGTCTCTGCGGGCGGCGTCTCGCTCGTCGAAATCGATCCCAAAACCATGCAGTCGAAACTCCATTCGCGTCTGTACTGCTGCGGCGAACTGCTCGACTACGCGGGCGAGGTCGGCGGCTTCAACCTGCAAGCGGCATTTTCCACCGGCTGGCTGGCCGGAAGTCACGCCGCCCGCTCGCTGTTCGACAACGCTCGTCAGCCCGCGCAGGAGTAGGCCGGATCGCCAGCCTTGCGGTCGAATGGCCTGATCTCCACGCGGCACTGCGCCATGTTGAAGGACTCCTGCCGTTCGTCGAAGATGATACGGCCCTTGCTGAAGCGCACTTTCAGCGGCACCACCACCTTTCGTTCATGGCCGCACGGATTGTCCTTGAGCCATGGCGCGAAAAGGCGCGAATTGCCGAGCTGATCGGTGACGGTAATCTCCTCCGACACCGTTTTGAGCGCCATGACGCCGCCTTCCGGGCTGAACTCCAGCGAATTCAGGTCGCCGTGGATGCCCTGCGGGTCGTTGTCGTACGCCGTCAGCGTGCCGACCGGAGTTTCGACCTTTACGATGCCAGCCGGTTCGAGCGAGCGGATCGCGCCATTTTCATAAAACGCGATGCCGGTACGAACCCTGATCTGCCCTGCCGGAGTCGAAATGGTCAGGAACTCGCCGGGCCACAAGGTGAGGCTTTTCAGCGCGCCACTCTCGTAAAACTGTATGGCGATGAACTTTGCCCGCAGGCTTCCAAGCGGTGATTCGACGGTGACCTCCTCGGCGAGAGCAAACTCGTTTTTGGAAGTCCAGAAGCCGCTGAGCTTGCCGTCGAGCGGAAAGATACGCTTGAGAGCGCCCGATTCGTAAAAGGTGACCAGCTCCGCCGGAATGCCGCCAACCGGCGTGCGGACAAGGGTTTGCGATTGCAGCGGCACCGATTTGATCGAGCCGCTTTTGTAGAAATAGAAGGGCTTGAGCTGGCGGCGTCCCATGTCCTCGGCCTCGTACTGCGGAATCAGATCGCCGTAAGGGGTGCTGAGGAGGTTCTCCTCCCGCACGAGGCAGCCGTCGGTCTTGCCGTTCGAATAAAGCGTTCTGAACTCCACGCCGCGAAGCTCACCATATATGGTCTCGAAATCGGTCATAATTAGTCCTGTTTTGTGAAATGGTACTGCTGTCTCACGATTATACTATCAATAACTGTGCCAAAACAGGCTTACTATCGCATCAAGGTATTTTGAAATAACCGCTTACCCCATGTTTTGCCGACAGTCTGATGATGCTGAAATGATACGTATGCGTAAGATGGATTGTGAAAACTACATGAATGAAGAAAATTCGATGTGCGTCGTCATGTTTGCGGATTTACTGCCGAACCTGAGTTTCGGGTTTGCGAAGATACTTCATGCCAATGTTGAGGGTCAACTCCCTGCTTTTCAGATCGAAGCGCGACTCGGCAAAGGAGGGCGGCCCCATTTTGATTTCGGGATTGTTCGAGACGCCGAATCCCTCTTTTGGAATGCCGAAAACCCCCTTGTCCATTTTGCCGTTGCCGTTTTCGTCGTGCAGCACGCTGACGGCATAGGTGCCATACGGCACATTCTCGAAGATCACCTTGCAGCTCCTTCCCGCCGGAACGCTACGCCCATCGATTGCCATCGAGCTTTTGTCGGGGAATCCCTTTTTGGCGTTGAACAGCGCCACGCCAACGACGCCATAAGCGCTTCGCACGTTGTCGACCAGCACCTCGATTCTGCCGGAGGAGTTGCTCTCCGCCAGCGTGACCGATGGGGGGGCACAAAGAGCGAGCAGTAAAAAAGCGGGAATGGCTATTCTCATATTTTGTTATCAAAAAGGTGAAATTGTGCTCCATTGTCACGACATAACATCATGATTCGGTTCAGAGTTTTGTTTTTCAGAGAATGAGTCCTTCTGAAAAGAGAGTGGCGTGCAATTGCATCGCACGGATTCTCTTTTTTACATTAACAAGGTAAAGGAGATTTCTTTTCAACCACTCAATTTCGGGGTAGCAGCCATGTCTGTCAATTCAACGCTCCAGCTTGCCGCCGACGCCATCGAGGATGCCCGGAAACGGCTTGAACGCGCCAGGGTCGATGCTGATGACGATTATGAAATCCGCCAAGCGCTCAGGCATCTCGAAGAGGCTTCGGATTATTTGAGGAAAGCCTCTAACGAACTCAAACAGCAAAAAGGCTGATCTTTCGGGATCAGCCTTTTTGCTGTGGAGCGCTGAATTCTTTTGCAAGGTTTTCAGGTTTGCGTTTCATCGGAACAGGTTTTCTTTTTTAACCTGAAAAGCGTTTCATTAGAACGAATTTGATTTTTTACGACTTTTTCCGGCATAAATGCACATAGCCGACACCTAACAATAAACTTTCAGACCTATGCAAAGCACTACTCTTTTCAGTTTTCAGGTAAACGTCATAGAGAAAAGCAAAACTCTTCCGGTTCTTGTTGATTTTTGGGCACCGTGGTGTAATCCGTGCCGGATTCTCGCTCCGGTGCTTGAACGCTTGGCGGAGCGTCACATTGGAAAATGGGAGCTTGTAAAGGTCAACACTGAAGAGTTTCCCGAGATTTCGGCGCAATACGGCATCAGGGGAATTCCGAATGTGAAGCTGTTTTCGAACGGCGAGGTGATCGACGAGTTTACCGGAGCGCTTCCGGAGCATCAGATCGAGCAGTGGCTCTCGAAAGCCCTGCCAAGCCCGTGGGCTGCGGATGTGACGCGCGCCGCCGCCGAAATCGCTGCGGGCAACGATCCCGCCGCGATCACCCTGCTCGAAGGCGTGCTGGCCAAAGAGCCGGAAAACCGGAAGGCCGCCGCCATGCTGGTGAAACTGATCCTTTTCTCGCGTCCCGATGAGGCGCTTCGTCTCGCCGAGCCGCTCGAAGCGGAGCCGGAATACGCCGATCTGAGCGAGGCGGCGCGGACTCTCGGCGCGTTGCTGCTTCGGCCTGTTTCGGAGCTTCCCGAGGGCAAGAGCCGCGAGGCGTACGCGCTGGCGGTCGAAAGCCTGCGAAAGGGAGAACTCGACACGGCGCTCGAACGCTTCATAGCGGTTCTGCGGGATGATCGCTACTACGACGGTGATGGTTCGCGCAAGGCCTGCATCGCCCTTTTCCGCCTCCTCGGTGAAGAGCATCAAATCACCATGAAGCACCGCCGCTCCTTCGACCGGGCGTTCTGAAGAAAATTATGAATGATGAATTATGAAAGGTTGGTCCGGGGTTGCAGAAGTGTTTTCCTCTCTTTTCCTATAAGTCCTATAGGTCCTATAGGACACCCCAATCCCCACTCCTTCGGGTTAACCTGTGATTCACAAAACCCACTGCAATGTCAGAAAACAGTATCGTTATCGGTGTTGATCTCGACGGGGTTTGCGCCGATTTTTATGGGCGCATGAGGCAGATTGCCGCCGAATGGTTCGAGCGGCCTGTCGATGAGCTGCCCGAAGAGGTCTCCTGGGGACTTTCGGAATGGGGGATCACGACCCAGAGCCAGTACGACAGCCTGCACCGGTTTGCCGTGACGCAACGGGAGCTGTTCAGCAGCATGGAGGTGATTCCGGGCGCGCGGAAATACCTCCGCCAGCTCTCCGACGAGGGCTTCCGTATCCGCATCATCACCCACCGCCTTTTCATCCACTATTTTCACGCTGCCGCCGTGCAGCAGACGGTCAACTGGCTCGACAGCCACGGCATTCCCTACTGGGATTTGTGCTTCATGAAGGAGAAAACGCAGGTGGGTGCGGATATCTACATCGAGGACTCACCGGGCAATGTGGAGCAGCTACGGAGCAAGGGTTTTTTTACCATCTGCTTCGGCAACACCACCAACCGCCATATCGAAGCGCCGCGAGCCAACTCGTGGCAGGAGGTCTATGACACGGTAAAGG
>CAYZCF010000011.1:0-22293 GCA_964476855.1 uncultured Chlorobiaceae bacterium | reverse complement strand
GCGTTCGCAGGGTAACCGCGGGCGGGCACAAAAAAAAGCAGCATGACGTACCCCTTTACATCATGCTGCACATGTAAACTATGTAAACCAACGGGCGTCGATTATATAGCTTACTCGATGGTAATATAGGTAAGAAAAACAGATTCGCAATAGTAAAAATCAGTTTTGTTGTGAATCATGTAGACCTTATTAGTGGAATTACCTGTTTCTTGCTGCTTTTTGCGAATGTGCTGCTTTTTTCAGTGATTTCAGTTCGGTGAAATAAGGTCGTTTTTTACAACGCGTTCCTCTTTGCAAGTTTGTCTGATGGCAAAGGGTTTTCCTGATTGATAGCGCTTAACATCCTCTTTTTCGAATGAATTACAGACTCGTCACGTAGAAACAGGCGAATTTGAGATAGCTCGTTTCGGGCATCGAGAGCAGCACCGGATGATCCGGCGGCTGCGCGGCGCGGCTGATGAGCCGCAGATGCTTGCCCGCCTGCGCTGCTCCGAGTTGAACGGCAGCAAGAAAATCCTCTTCGGGGACGTGGTGCGAGCACGAAGCCGTTGCCAGAAATCCCTCGTTCCTTACGAGGTGAGCGCCGAGCCGGTTGAGCTTCGTGTAGGCTTTCAGCGCCGTCGGCACGGTTTTGCGGCTCTTGGTGAAGCTTGGCGGATCGAGAATCACCAGGTCGAACGAGCGGCTTTCCTGCCGGAGCCGTCCGAGCGTTTCAAACGCATCGGCAGCGACAATCGAAAACTCTCCGAAGCCGTTCATCCGCGCGTTCTGCTCGGCGCGCTGCAATGCCTCCTGCGAAATATCGACCATCGTGGTCGATTTCGCTCCGGCGTGCATGGCGTTGAGCGCGAAGCCGCCGTCGTTGGTATAGACGTCGAGGACGTCAGCGCCTGCGGCGTATTTGCGGACATGCCGTCGGTTTTCGCGCTGGTCGAGGAAAAAGCCCGTCTTCTGGCCTTCGAGGATGTTGACCCGGTAGCTGATGCCGTCATCCCGGATCACCTGGTGCATGTCGCTGCTTTCGCCGAGAACCGTTTCTCGGTAGAGCGGCAGCCCTTCGAGCTCCCTCAGCGGCGACTCGTTTCTCACCACGATCGCTTTCGGATCGAACAGCTCCCGGAGCAGTTCGGCAAAGAGCGGCAGGTGCAGGTCGATGCCAGCCGAGAAGGATTGCAGCACGAAGGCGCGGTCGAAGCGGTCGATCACCAGGCCCGGCAGTCCGTCCGACTCGCCATGCACGAGTCGCCAGGCGTTGGTTTCGCTTTCGGGATAGATCTTTTCGCGAAGCTTCAGCGCTTCGAGGAGTTTGCGACGGAAAAAGTCGCGGTCGGGCTGTTCTTCGTCCCTCGTCAGCAGCCGGAAGGCGATGAGCGACTGCGGATTGAAGAATCCCGCGCCGAGCAGTCGTCCGTCACTGGTGAAGAGTTGAACGGTTTCACCGGCGGCAATGTCACGCGGCACCTCCCGAAGCTCGTTGCTGAAAATCCACAGGTGGCCGCCGAGCAGCCGCCGGTGTTCTTTTGGTTTGAGGTAAAGTGCGTGCATGGATCGAAAACTCCCGGTTTCATGTTTTGACAGAGAAATGATTTGATTAAAATAACATTTCGGAGCTTTCAACCTTGTCCGGTATTCAGAATCGCCGGAAAAGGCGCTTCGGAGCTGTGTGTCAAGGTGATGGAGAGGTCATGATAAAAAGAGGATGAACGATGAAGTCTGTGATGAAATTGGTGGGCGTGACTGTTTTTATGGTGATGGCGGGATGCTCGCAGATGAAGACAGTCACCAGAGAGCCGGAATCGCCCGCCGAACGGGTGACGATGACGCCGGAGCTGAAGGGGCTGTACGAAGCGGTGGCGTCGAGCGCCGGTACACTCAAGGCGCTGGATGGCTACGCGGATATTTACCTCGAAACACCGAAACGCAGGGCGAAGGCGTACTGCACGGTTCAGTTGCAGAAGTCGAAGGACGCGCGCCTGATCGTCACCGCCGGAATTCTTGGATGGCCGGTGGCCGATCTCCTGATCCGGCCCGATTCGCTGTTCGTGAACGACATGCTGAACAACCGGATGCTGGTCGGGCGCAACAACGGCGAGAATCTCGGCAAGATCATCGGCGTCAACGCGGGCGCTGGCCGGTTGACCGAAACGCTCTTTGGCATCGCCGATGTGCGTGAACCGGCCAGCGACATCGCATCGGTCAGGCACGGCGGCGGTCGGGTCAGTTTCACCGTGAAGTCCGCCAACGGCACGAAGGAGCTGGTGGTCGATCCGCTGACCCGCGAGCTGGCCGGACTCGTCTATTTCGATCATTGGGGCCGCAAGAGCGTCGAATTCCGTTTCGCCGACTACCAGTCGCAAGCGGACGGGAACGGCGCAGAGCTGCGCGCGCCAAGGGAGATCGACATGATCCTCTATCGCGCGGACGATCCGGAAGGATCACGCAGCCTGAAGGTGGTTTACGATGAGCGGGTCATCAATCCTCCAGACTTCACGATACACTTCAAGCGGCCCGAAAAAGTGAAAACCGTCAACCTCGACGAAGTGGAAAGGCTGCCGTGGCTGTGAAGAGAATTATGAATTGAAGAGGGGAGAGAATGTCGGAAAATCGTCTTTTTCCCATAAGTCCTATGAGACCTATACGTCCTATACGACCTATTCTTTTTCCCACAAACGCCAAAAGGCCCCGGAAACCGGAGCCTTTTGCGAAAGTTTACGCCAGCGGAGTTATTTTGCGGCGGCGTAGTTTGCGTTCACGAAATCCCAGTTGATCAGGTTTTCGATTACGGCGGCCACGTGGTCGGGGCGGCGGTTCTGGTAGTCGAGGTAGTAGGCGTGCTCCCAGACGTCGATGCAAAGCAGGGGGGTCTGGCCGGAAGTCATCGGGTTCTGGGCGTTGCCGGTTTTGGTCACCTTGAGCGTGCCATTGTCGAGCACGAGCCAGGCCCAGCCGCTGCCGAACTGTGTCGCGGCGGCGTTCTTCAGCTCCTCTTTGAACTTGTCAACACTGCCGAAATCTTCGACGATTTTCGCCGCGATCTCGCCGGTCGGTTCGCCACCGCCGTTCGGGGCGAGGCCGTTCCAGTAGAAGGTGTGATTCCATGCCTGAGCGCCATTGTTGAATACGCCAGCCTTGGAGGCGTCGCTGGCGGTCTGCATCATAACCTCTTCGAGGCTCATGGCGTCGAATGGAGTACCTTCTACAAGACCGTTGTAGTTTTTGACGTAGGTTGCATGGTGCTTGCCATAGTGAAATCCGATGGTATTGGCCGAAATGTGCGGCTCGAGCGCGTTATCGGCGTACGGGAGTGCTGGTTGTTGATATGACATATGAGGCTTGATTTTTATCGTTATGCAGGCTACGTTAGGAAGTAACCCATTAACCCGGCTTCTGATCTTTTTAGTTTCAGCGGGCGGAAAAATATTTCGATACAGTTGAATCTCCATTTCACTCCGATACAGCGAGGTGTCGCGCTCTTGCGCCGCCTGTCGTTCATCGCGCTTTTCGGGCTTCTCGTGGCGGGCTGCGGCTCGCAGAACCGGGACAAGCTCAACGCGGACGATCTGCATTTCGCCGCGTTTTACGCCGATTATCTGGCCCGTTCAGGCGGGGCGAGCGAAGAGTCGGCGGTTCCCTATACAGCGTTGACGGCGGCAGGACTCGATACGCTCTTCGCCCGGCACAAGCTCGATCAGAAGACCTTCGATGCGAGGCTCAAGGCCTATTCGCGCGATCCCGAGCTTTGGCGCAAGGTGCTGCAAGAGGTGCGCCGCAACCTTGACGAGCAAAAGCAGTAAGCGATGGAGCGGCTGCCATTGCTTGTCGGCGTGACCGGCGGTATCGGAAGCGGCAAGAGCACGGTGTGCGCCATGCTTGCCGGAATGGGGTGCGAGCTGTTCGAGGCCGACCAGATCGCCAAGGAGCTGCAACTCGAAGACCCGGAGGTGATCCGGGGTATCGAGGAGCTGTTTGGCCGCGAGGTCTACTCCCGCGACGGCACGGGCCAACTCCAGATCGACCGTAAAGCCATCGCCTCGGTGGTCTTCGCCGATCCCGAAAAACTCATCGCGCTCAATCGTCTCATTCACCCGAAAGTGCGGGAAGCCTTCGTGCGCGAGGTGAAGCGGTGCGCCCGCGAAGGGAAGCGGATTCTCTGCAAGGAGGCGGCGATTCTCTTCGAGGCGGGCGCGGATCGCGATCTCGACCGCATCATCGTGGTGGCGGCCAACGACGGCCTGCGTCTCGACCGCGCCGTCAAGCGCGGCCTCGATCGCGAGGAGGCCCGCAAGCGCATGGCTGCGCAGTGGCCGCAGGAGAAGCTCATCGAAAGGGCGCACTACGTGATTTTCAACGACGGTACGCTCGAAGAGCTGCGCTTGCAGGTGGAGCAGATTTACCGGAGTCTCTTGACAGTGGTCGAGTGACTAAACGCCTCCCCCAACTTTTTCCTCGAAATCGAAATCACCGCCATTGTTGGAAATTGGGCTAAAGCCCTTTTTTTGTTTTGCGTTACCTGTGCCCCCGGCTTGAAAGCCGGGGCAATTGAAGAGCGATGCAAGATTGAATGTCCGTCGGGTTGAAACCCTCCTGAATGTAAGACGCCAAGGCAACAGAAGAGGAGAGAAGATTGAATTTCCCGATAACTGTCGGGTTAAAAGCCTCCTCAATCCGCAATCGCTTCGGCGAGCAGCGGCAGGGAGACGCGGTAGCGGTAGGATGTGTCGGCGTGGGTGTCGGGGAACTCTTCGTAGCGGTGCGCTATGCCAAGCTCCGTGGCTCTCGCCGAAAAGCGGCGATGGCCGAACTGGAGGTTGTACTCGTCCTGCGAGCCGCAGTCGAAGAAGAGCTGGCGGAGCGAGCCGAGTGCATCCTGATATTTCGATTCTTCGAGCATCGTCAGCGGATCGAAGCGTTTCCAGCGCTCCCAGACCTCCGGCACGAGCTGGCAGGTGCGCGGCTCGAAGGGGAGTTGCATGTTGCCGGGTGCGGGCTTCGAGGGATCGGGCGAGTAACAGGCGGCCATCGCCATCATGTCGAGCAGGGCGAACTCGCCTCGCGGCTTCTTGTCGAGCGACTCCCAGCGGGTGAAAAAGGTCTCGATGCTGCCGTCGTATTTTTCGAGAATCCGCGCCGCTACTGGGAAGTTGGGGCGGTAGCAGAGTTCGAAATCCATGTCGCCGCTGTGGCAGCCCACCGCCGAAAACAGCTCCGGGTGCCTCATGCCGAGCCGGAGCGCGCCGAATCCGCCCGACGATTTTCCGGCGACGGCGCGGTGCTGGGCGCTCGGGAGCGTGCGGAACTGCCGGTCGATGTGCGGGATCAGCTCGCCCGTGAGGTAACTTTCGTAAGGGCCGGTGGCGGCGGAATCGACATATTGCGAACCGCCGTAACGGGTCATGCAATCCGGCATGACGACGATCGTCTCCGGCATCTCGTCTTTTTGGATCAGCGAGTCGAGCATCTCCGGCACGGTCGGTCGGCCAAAGCCGAAGTTCAGAAAGCTCATGCCGGTCGAGGCGAATCCGGCGAGCAGGTAAATCACCGGGAAGCGCTTCGTGTCGCTTGCGCGGTACGATGGCGGCAGATAGACCGGCACGTGGCGCAGCGCCGGATCGCCGAGCGGATTGCCTTGCAGCGTCGAGCCGGGCACGGCTTCGAACACTACCTCCGGCCTCATGATGCCGACTCCTGCATCAGTTTCCTGTTCCGGTTTTTCTGCACCCTGCCTGAAACCAGAATACTGAGTTCATACAGCAAAAGCATCGGTATGGCGATGACCATCTGCGTCACCATGTCGGTTGACGGGGTGACGATGGCCGCGACGACCAGCAGCGTAATGACCGCATGGCGCCGGTAGAAGCGCATGAAAGCCGGGGTCAGCAGGCCGATTTTCGAGAGCACGTAGGAGATGAAGGGCAGCTCGAAGACCAGGCCCGTCGTCAGGAGAGTGCCGAGGAAAAAGCTGATGTAGTCCTGGACGGCGATGTTGTTGGCGATGAGATCGGAGCCGAATCCGGCAAAAAATTTCAGCGAGATCGGCAGGAAAACAAAGTAGCCGAAAGCGATGCCGGAGAAAAAGCAGGCCGAGATGAACAAAATCATGAAGCGGCTGGCCGCGCGTTCGCTCTCGTGCAGACCGGGCTCGACGAATTGCCATATCTGCCAAACAAGAAACGGAAAGGCGAGCACAAATGCCGTGAAAACAACCACTTGCAGGTAGAGCGAAATCTGGCCGTAGGGCACCAGGTTCTGCAACTGAATGTTCGGACCGCTCTCCTTGAGCGGTCTGATGAGCACCTCGTTGACCAGAAATTCGGAATAGAATGCGCTGGCTATGGCCGCCACGAGAAACGCGATACCGGCCCTGATGAGTCTCCAGCGAAGCTCTTCGAGATGATCGAGGAAGCCCATGCCCTCAGCCTCCTCCTGCTGTTCCGGCTCGGCGGCCTCCTGTTTTGCGACCGGCGCGGTTGTCTCCGCCATTTCGCCGGAAGCCTTTTCGAGCGCCTCGAACTCTTCGTCAGGAAAATCGACGCCCTCCCCGTTTTTCTGCTCATCCTGCTCTTCTTTCGCGGGCTGAGGCTGAAGAGCCGTTTCATCACGATTTCCGGAGTCCGCGCCGTTCCCCTGGCCGTTCGCCGGCGGTATGGTTGGTTCGTTTTCGTTGCTCATGTCGAAGTACGGAGCCGGCTTGCCTCGGGAGGCCCGTCCAGAGTTTCGGAAAAATTCGGGAGGATGCCGGGCAATGCGTGGCGTCGGACGCCCGGAGAGCCTTTGATCCGCTTCATAGTAAGAAAGATCGTTCTTGTGCGCAAGTGGTTTTTCAGGGGCATGAACCCGGCGTGGCGGATGGTGATTTGCTCAATCATGGAAATATCGATAACTTCTGACGGTTTTGAACGCAAGCGCAATCATGCCGGGCAATCGACAGAGCACACACAAGCACAGAGGATCAGGTGGATATCAATCTGGTAACATCTTCCGTCACGGAAGAGCTGAAACAGTTTCAGGAGCGCTACAAAACGGTGCTCCATTCAAGCAACAGCCTGGTTGACAAGGTTACGCGCTACGTGCTCCGCCAGCAGGGCAAGCAGATTCGTCCGACGCTCGTGATCCTGGCCGCCAAGGCGTGCGGCGGCGTCCACGACGTCACCTATCGCGGCGCGATCGTGGTGGAGCTTTTGCACTCGGCGACGCTCATTCACGACGACGTGGTGGATGGCGCGGAGATGCGGCGCGGTATTCCTTCGATCAACGCCTTGTGGAAGAACAAAATATCGGTGCTCATCGGCGACTATCTGCTCTCCAAGGGTCTCCTGTACTCGCTCGAAAACAAGGATTACCGTTCGCTGCACCTCGTCTCCGAGGCGGTCCGGCGGATGAGCGAAGGCGAGATTCTTCAGATTCAGAAGACCCGCAGCCTCGACATCACCGAGGAGGATTACCTGAGCGTCATCGCCGACAAGACCGGCTCGCTCATCGCCACCTCGTGCGCCATCGGCGCGGCAACCGCCACCGACTCCGAGGAGCGGATCGCCAGCCTCAAGAGCTATGGCGAGTTTCTCGGCCTGGCCTTCCAGATCCGGGACGACCTGCTCGACTACACCGGCGACTCCAAAAAAACCGGCAAGCAGCTCGGCATCGACATCAAGGATCGCAAAATCACCCTGCCGCTCATCTATGCTCTCCGCCATGCCGACAAGGCGGAGCAGAACAAAATCAAGTCGATCCTGAAAAGCTCCCGGAAGCGCTCGGTCAGAAGCAGCGAGGTGATCGAGTTCGTCACCCGCAAAGGGGGACTCGATTACGCCGCCGACGTCGCCGGCGCTCGAATCGATTGCAAAATTTCCCGAAAGCGACGCCAAGCGCTCGCTCCAGCTCCTTGTCGATTTCGTCATGAAGCGGCAGCATTGAAACGGGCAACCTCAATTCACCATTATCACACCTGTCAGCCGGGATGAAAAAAGTACTGATACCTCTCTTTCTGTTCATCGTCGCCATTATCGTAGTGGATAGATTTCTTTTGCCATACTATACCGAAAGCGGCGCGCAGACCACTGTTCCGAATGTCACGAACATGAGCTATGACATGGCCAGCCGGGAGTTGCGCAAAATGGGTCTGAAGGCGATGAAGAGTTACAATGTGCGCTATCTGCCCGATGTTCCGCCAGATAAGGTTATTGACCAGGTTCCCGAACCAGGGGCGATAGTCAAGCCTGGGCGCAGTATCGCTCTGGTGCTTAACCGTCAGGACAAACCCAGTTATCCCGTTCCGGATCTGGTTGGCCGTACCGAGGCGGAAGCCCGAAAGGAACTCGAACGGCTCGGGATGATTGTCTCAGGGGTGCAGACGCAGCTCGTCTCCGATTCCGATCAGGACGGCAGGGTGCTCAGCCAATCCGTGCCACCCGATGTGGTGCTCAAGTCTGGTAGCCAGGTGTCGTTTATCGTCGGTAAACTCGAACAGGAACCTACCGGCATGAGGCTTGTTATCGTGCCCGATGTGCTTGGCATGTCGGTCGATCAGGCAAGAGGCGTCATTGTCAGAAATGGTCTCGCTTTAGGGAAGATCGGTTATGAAAACTCTGATCTTCTGGTCCCTGGCACGGTTATATCCCAGAAGCCATCGGCCAACGCGATGGTTCAGTTTGGCCAGTCAATCGACATTACCGTTGTTGCCAATGCCAATTGATCGTCGGGCGGTCTGTCAGTGATTACCGGCAATTTTCCTCATACCGGAATTATGCCGCTGCCATGAGCCTGCTGGATTCAGGTTTTCCCCTGTTTCTCGACCTGCGCCGGTTCATATCCATCCCGATGAGAGCTGTGAGCCGTTTGCGCGGTTTTAAGTATTCAGTTCATTACCATTGATTGATGTGGCTGGACTTGGCAATGTCTGCAGGAATGGTGTCGATGAACGAGTCAGGACGAATGGATTGTCATGAAACGATTGGTGAGGGGGGGCATGATGAGTGACTATCTGGTATTGCTCGCAGGCATTGCATTTGCCGCGCTTGGCGGCGAACTGTTCGTGAGAGGCTCGGTGGGGGTCGCCTCGGTGCTGCGCGTCGCGCCGTCGATCATCGGGGTGACGGTTGCCGCCTTCGCGACGTCGAGTCCGGAACTCTCCGTGGCGGTCAACTCCGGGCTGGCCGGAAAATCGCAGCTCTCCCTTGGCGACGCGCTCGGCAGCAACATCGTCAATATATCGCTCGTCCTCGGCACGGTGCTGCTCATTTCCGGCATTCCGGTCAGATCCGATGTGCTGAAACGGGACATGCCGGTCGCGATTCTGGCTCCTCTCCTGACCGGCGTTCTTCTCATCGACGGCATGATCGACCGGCTTGAAGGGTTGTTCATGTTCGCTATTTTCGGTGCATGGATGGCCTCGACGGTCAAACAGGCGCTCAAGGAGAGAGCGCCGTCGAATGGCAGGGTGGCGGTAACGGAGCGGTTTCTGCCCTGGGTGCAGGTTGTTGGCGGGTTGCTTCTGCTGGTCGCTGCCGGGCGGCTGATCGTCACTTCCACAACCGGCATCGCCAGGGAATTCGATATCGACGACTTCATCATCGGCGCGACGCTGGTGGCGTTCGGCACCTCCGTGCCGGAGCTGGCCTCGACGGTGCTTGCCAAAATCAAGGGTCACGACGAAATCGGTGTCGGCACGGTGCTTGGCAGCAACATCTTCAACAACCTCTTCATCGTCGCCGTCGCGGCCATCATCCGCCCGATCCGCGTGCCGCTCACGGAGGTGGTTCCCGCGATTCTCTTCGGCATCCTGTCACTCCTCGTCGCCCTTCCCCGACGCGGCACCGGCTGGGTACGCCGCCGCCAGGGCGTACTGCTGGTGCTCATGTACTCGGTCTACGTGATGACGCTTTTCTTTATCAGCCGGTGATCATAGAGCCCCATGAACATCGCGAACCTGTTCGGCAACCGCGATACGGAGAGCGAGTAGCTCGCCCGGCTTGAAAAGGGCGAATTCAGCGATGTGCACTACGCCTGCGTGCGGTTTCGGTGCGTGGTGAACGGCAAGCGGAAAGGGGAAACAGGAAACCACAGAATTGATCGGACAATGCTTTTCGCCGTTTTCAATGACATGGCGGCGGAACACCCTTGCGCCTGGATTTTAGCGGTAGTTGGCTTTTTTGTACTCTTCGCGCATGTCCTTAATGCCGGTGGTGCGGTCGTTGCCGTCGCTGATGATTCCGAAGTATTCAAGTATGATTCTGAAGACGAGCCAGAGTCCAGCGAAAAGAAGGCGAATGCTTTCGATGATGGAGGTGAAAAATTTCATGGACAGCAGTGTTGATCGGGCGGGGCTGAGCGGCCCTGATCCCGGGACGGAAAAACTGAATATAAAAAAGCCATTCGATGAATGGCTTTTTTTAATGCTCAGAGACAAGAACCAGCTTACTTTCTAATCTGTTTCTCGGCTTCGATCCAATCCTCCGCGTCGCAGCCATCGCACATGCCACGCTCGACCCAACGGTAGTAAGCGGCGACTCGGATTTGCTCTTCGACCATCTCCGGGCTTGCAGCAGGAGCTTCGGGAGCGGCGGATTCCGCGCTCGCTTTTTTGCGAGGTTTGGCGGTTTTGGTGGGTTTGGTCTCTTCTGATGCCGCCTTTTTGGTGGTTTTTGGCTTTTCGCTTTTCGGTTTGGCTTCAATGCTTGCGGCGGTCTTTTTTGCCGGTTTTTTCTCTTTCGCCACTTCCGGTATCTCTTTGTCTGTAGATTTTTTAGCCATTGGAATTCAGGTCTTCTTCGATGAAATATTTCGGTCAGTTACAAAGCGTTCTGATAAAAAAAACGCCCATTGTAAGTGGAAGATAAACAATTCAACACCTCAGAATAAAGAGGATTCGCCATTATTTCACCGCCGCGTAATATGCGATTATAAAAAACTGTAGGGGCTGCCTTTGCGGTTGCCCTGCGGCGAACCTTCAAGGACTTCAGGGACAACAAGAACAACAGGGTGAAAACAGGTTGTGGTCGGTTCGAGCAGCGTTCGAAACGGCAGCCAAACCTTCATCGCTTTGTTTTGCCGTCCTTTCCGTTCACTCTTTTTCCCTTTTCAGCCTTGTTCCCAGCAGCGCCGGAAAACTGATGATCGACAGAATGGTGATCGCCTGCACCATCATGAAGATGTCTTTGGGGACGAGGGTGTTGACCGCCAGGCCGCCGTAGTCGAGCCAGGCGAAGAGGAGCGCCGAGACGATGATCCACGCGGGATTGGCTCCGGCGAGCAGGGCGACGGCGATGCCCATGAATCCGGCTCCGGTGGAGAGGCCGGCCTCGAACCAATGCTTGTAGCCAAGCACGAGGTTCGAGGCGGCGAGGCCCGCCATCGCGCCGCCCATCGCCATCGCGCCGAGGGTGTGCCGGTCAGTAGCGATTCCGGCGTGGCGGGCGGCGTCGGCGTTCAGCCCGGCAGCGATCATGTCGTAGCCGTAGCGCGAGCGGTAGAGCAGCACGGAGGCTCCGGCGGTGACGGCGAGGGCGATGAAGAGCGAAAAGTTCGCGGGGGAGTGCCAGCCGAGTCGGAAGAGTGTGTCAAAATCGGGCAGCCATCCGCCGGGCGCGATGACGGGCGTGTGTACGGTCGAGGGGACGGCGAAGCGGTTGGTGAGCAGGTAGCCGGTGATGGCGAGGGCGATGAAGTTCAGCATGATGCTCGAAATCACCTCGTTGACGCCGCGCCGCACCTTCAGCCATCCGGCAAGCAGCGCCCAGCCCGCGCCAGCGCTCATTGCCGAGATGAGCAGCAACGGGATTGCAATCATCGCCGGAGTGCCCGCCGGAAGCGCGAGGCCGCAGAGCGCGGCGGCGAACGCTCCCATGAGGAGCTGCCCCTCGCCGCCGATGTTGAAGAGCCGCACCCGGAACGGCAGCGCCACGGCAAGGCCGGTGAAGATCAGGGTCGTCGCCCGAAAGAGCACCTGGCCAATGCCGTAGCCGGAGGCGAAGGTCGAGCGGAGCATCTTCTGGTACACCTCCAGCGGGTCGCTGCCGGTGGCGGCGATGATGAGGCTCCCCGCCAAGAGGGCGAACAGAAGTGAAAGCACGGGAATGAGAGGTTTGACGCTGCGCTTCGACATCGAAAAAATTGGGTTTCAGGTGATGTGCATACCGATCTCTTGCTCGAAGCCCGACTCCGCCTCGCGCCCTTTGCGAACTTCATCCTCCGTGAACTCGTGGCGTATCGCGCCCTTGTAGAGGCAGCCGATGCGCGTCGAGAGGGCGATGACCTCTTCGAGTTCCGACGAGATGAGCAGGATCGCCAGGCCGCTTTTACGGGCCTCGATGATGCGCCGGTGAATCTGCTCGATGGCGCCAATATCCACGCCGCGCGTGGGTTGCGCCAGGACGAGCAGTTTGAGGCCGGGGCGCTCCATCTCCCGCGCCACCACGATCTTCTGCTGGTTGCCGCCGGAAAGCGAGGCGATGGGCGGATTGGCCTCCGCCGCGCACCGCACGTCGTAGCGTTCGATCATCGCCGTTGCGTTTTCACGGAGTGCCTGGCGGTTGAAGCCGATGCCGCGATGGAACGCCTTCTCTCGATGTCTGCCGAGGATCAGGTTCTCCTCGATGCCGTATTCGGCGATAACCGCCGATTTCAGGCGATCTTCGGGGATCATCGAGACGCCGAGCGCGGCGACCTCCGCCGGACTCATGCCGAGCATCTGCCGTCCCTCGATGGCGATGGAGCCGCCGGTTTTTGCGTCGCGGTCGAACGCGCCCCACAGGAGCGAAAGCAGCTCGCTCTGGCCGTTCCCCTCGACTCCGGCGATGCCGTAGATTTCGCCCGCCCGCACCGTCAGCGTCAGCTCACGGAGCTTTTCGATGCCATCGGGCGTCCGATAAACGAGCTTGTCAATCGAGAGCACCGTCTTGCCCGATGCCTGCGGCGGGTTGGCGGTTCGGAGCAGCACGTCGCGCCCGACCATCATCCGCGCCAGCTCTGCCTTGTTCGTCGCGGCGGTCGGCACGGTGCCAACGAGCGCGCCTTTGCGCATGACGCTCACCGAGTCCGAGTCGGCGAGCTCCTCGTCGAGGGTGTGGGTGATGAGCAAACTGGTGCGCCCCTCGGCGGCGAGGGAGCGAAGCGTCACGAAGAGCCGCGCGGTTTCGGGCGGCGAGAGCACGGCGGTCGGCTCGTCGAGAATCAGGATGCGGGCGCGGCGGTAGAGCAGCTTGAGAATCTCCACGCGCTGCTGCTCGCCGACCGAGAGCGTCGAGACCAGAGCATCGGGGTCGACTTCGAGGCCGTGCTGCTTGCCGAGCTGCGTGATCTCCTTGCCGGTGCGTCGCGCAGGTAGCGCGAAGCGGCTTTGCTCCTTGCCGAGGATGATGTTCTCTGTCACCGACAGCGTCGGCACCAGCTTGAAGTGCTGATGCACCATGCCGACGCCCGCCTCGATGGCCTGCCGCGCGGAGCTGAACTTCACCGCCTTGCCGTCGATCTCCATCGTTCCCGAGTCTGGCTGCAACAGGCCGTAGACGATGTTCGACAAGGTGCTTTTGCCCGCGCCATTCTCGCCGACCAGTGCGTGGATCGATCCCGATGCTATCGAAAGCGAAACGTTGTCGTTGGCCTTGAGGCTGCCGAAGGTTTTGGAGATTCCGGAGAGCTTTACTGCTGTCGCCATGAAGATGCTCCGCGCCTAAATCCAGCTGATTACTGTCTTTATCGCCTCCTTGCTGTCGAGGGCGATCCTGTAGGCAAGTTCGTACTGGCTGACCGGGAAGACGTTGGTGAAGAACTTTTCAGTTTCGAGCGCTTCGGTTTCGAGCAGCTCCTTCGCTTCGATGAGATGCTGTCTGTCAGTGACGCTTGAACACACGATGACCGGTTCCTTGTGCTGGATCAGCCGGTAGTCGTAGCCGAGCACTTCGTAACTGCCCATGAGCAGTACCTTGGCCTTCGGTTTCAGGAGGCGCATCACCTTTTCGACCATCAGGATGCGGCCCGTCGTCTCGATGACCAGGTCGTAGCGGTCGTTGAAGTCATCGGTGAAATCGACGATCTCGATGCCGATGTTTTCGGCGTGTGAGAGCTGGCCGCGAAGCGGGAAGTTTTCGAGCGCATCGACGTGGCGGATGCCGCGATAGTGCAGATACTCCGACACCATCAGCCCCACCGAGCCGAGGCCGAGCAGGAGCACCCGCATCGAGGGATCGAACGCCACCTTCTCCATCGCGCTGAGCACATAGCCCACCAGGCCCGTCAGGAGGTCGCGATGGATCGGCTCCCGGCCGAGCGCCAGCACGTACTCCTCGGAGGTCGGAATCACTTCGGCGTGGCAGCCATAGTAGGGATCGATGCCCACCCAGCAATTCCCCTTGAAGACATAGACGAAATCGCCCTCTTTCACGCTGGTGACCTCCGGGCCGACGTGCATCACCTGGCCGATGGATTCGCTGCCCGGCATCACCGGATAGGCGAGCACCTTGTGCGAAACCGGCTTGTTGGTCAGAAGCAGCCGGTCGAGGCCGGGCGTGATCGTGCTGGCGATGGTCCTGACCAGAACGTCACGTGGCCCGTCGGCCACATACTTCACGGACTGGAGTTTGAGCTTGTTGGCTTTGAGGAGGACGAGGGCCTGTGCTTCTCCCTGCATGTTACGGTTGGTTGACGATTGTCGTGATTTTCAGATGTTCAGGACGGCGCTCATGAGCCATGCGACGAGGCTGATGCAGAGCGAGCCGAGCATGGCCCACCAGAAGCTCTGCACGGCGAAGCCGTCAACCATCCAGGCGGCGAGTTGCAGCATCAGCGCGTTGATGACCAGCATGAAGAGGCCGAGGGTGACGAGCAGGAACGGAATCGAGAAAAAGACCAGCACCGGTTTGATCAGGACGTTGACCAGGCCAAGCACCAGCGCCACGATGAGCGCCGCGCCGAAGCTTTTGATGGTGATGCCCGGAAGCATGTTTGCTGTAACGTACACCGCCGTGGCGCTGATGAGCCAGTGAATCAATAGTCTGAACATGGTGATCTCCGTATTTGACATACTTTTCGTTCGACGCTCTCCAAAGCTCTAATGTAAGACATTTCGCCAAAAGGGCGAAGGCGGGCTGTTGCGTCCCGGAACTTGTCCACCTCGTCCACAAAGTCCACGTTTTTTCCTCACACTCCCATCGCTTCGAGCGCTTCGTGCAGGGTGCGGCAGCCGTGGATTTTGATCGGCAGCTTTTTGAGCGACGGCTTCAGCTCGCGGGTGTTCGACTCCGGCAAAACAATCGACTTGAAGCCGAGGTGCACCGCCTCGCGGATGCGGCGCTCACCGTCGCTGATGGCGCGCAGCTCGCCCGACAGGCCGATCTCGCCGCAGCAGGCCGCCGCCGGATTGCACGGCTTGTCCTGCAACCCCGAGGCGATCGCCGCCGCTACGGCCAGATCCGCCGCCGGTTCGACGAGTCTGAGGCCGCCGGCGATCTTGACGAACACATCCTGCCCGGCGGTCTGAAACTGCAAGCGCTTTTCGAGCACGGCGAGGATGATGGCGATGCGCTTGAGGTCGAAGCCGGTGCTGATGCGCTGCGGCATCGAGTACCCTGTGCGCGAGACGAGCGCCTGCACCTCCACGAGCAGCGCCCGCGACCCCTCGATGCCCGCCAGCACCGCTGTGCCCGCCACGTCCGTCCGGCGGTCGGAGATGAAGAACTCCGAAGGATTCGCCACCTCTTCAAGGCCGCTCTCCTCCATGCGGAACACGCCGATCTCGTTGGTCGGGCCGAAGCGGTTTTTGACCGAGCGGATGATGCGGTAGCGCTGGTACCCCTCGCCCTCGAACTGCAACACGGTGTCCACCATGTGCTCCAGCGCCTTCGGCCCGGCCAGCGACCCCTCCTTGGTGATGTGGCCGATAATGAGCAGGATGAAGTTCTGCTCCTTGGCCGCGCGGATGAGGGAGGCGGCGCATTCGCGAATCTGCGTGATGGTTCCGGCGGAACTCTGGTAGTCGGTCGAATAGACGGTCTGGATCGAATCGACGATCACCAGATCGGGTTGCTCGCCCGCGATGGCGTCGAGGATGCGTTCGAGCGCCACCTCCGCGACGAGGCGGAGGTTCGGTGCCTTGATCGAAAGACGCCGGGCGCGTTCGCGGATCTGGTTCGGCGACTCCTCGCCCGCCACGTAGAGCACCTTTTTGCCCGCCAGGCGCGGCACAAGCTGGATCATCAGCGTCGATTTGCCGATGCCCGGCTCGCCGCCCACCAGAATCGCCGACGCCTCCATCAGCCCGCCGCCAAGCACGCGGTCGAGTTCGCCGATGCCGGTTAGCGTGCGGTGGAAGTTCAGGGGCGCGGCATCGTCGAGATTCTGCACCTCCGGCATCGCGCCGGAAGGCGCTTTCTTGCGGGTTTTGCCCTCCGGCGCCTGCTCGTGCGTTTCGACGAGCGTACCCCAGCTCTGGCACTCGAAGCAGCGTCCCTGGTATTTCAGCGAAACGGCCCCGCAGGCGGAGCAGACGTAGCGAACGGTGGATTTGGCCATGAAGCGGTTTCTGTCGTTTTTGTCACCGAGCCTCCGGCGTTGGAAGTTTCGGTTCGATTGATTACATAGGGTGTTCTTACGCGGAAGCGTCGCTGTTTCAGTGCAACTTCCTTGCTCGCTGCGCCGTTGATAGGTACAGTGAACGATCAAAGTAAAAAGATAGTGAAGACTCCTCAAACGCTCAGGCAGATTTTCCAGCCCCCGTTTTTCATCCACTCCTTCCTTGCTGAAGATGTCAGTCGTCTCCATCGGTGAAGTTCTCGTTGACCGCGCGGTGCTCGATGCGCGGTTCAGTTGCAATCTCGACCTGTGCCACGGAGCCTGTTGCGTCGAGGGCGAACTTGGTGCGCCGATCGATGAGCGGGAAGCGAAGTTTCTCGAATCATCGGTCAAGACGCTTCGCCCGATGCTGTCGGAGCGCAATCTCCGCTACATCCGGCGTCACGGCTGCACGGAGGTCTATCAGGGCAGTCTCTATACCAAAACCATCGACGGGCAAGAGTGCGTGTTCGTTTACAACGAAGATGGCAAGGCGCTCTGCGCGGTCGAGACTGCGTGGAAGAAAGGGCTGCTCGATGCGACCAAACCCTTGTCCTGCCGTCTGTTCCCGATCAGGGTGCGAAAAAAGTTCGGATTGGACTATCTTGTTTATGAACAGCACGCCATGTGCCGTGATGCCCGGCGGCAGGGGGTCGAAGAGGATGTCAGGCTTGTTGATTTCCTCGAAGCGCCACTTGTTGAAAAGTATGGACACGACTGGTACATGAGCCTGAAGGAATTTGTCGCATCCATCTGAGGTATCATGGCGGAGATGAGGCTACAACAGCGCCAGACCGCCCAGTTGTCGGCGCAGCAGGTGATGACCAGCCAGCTCCTGCAACTGCCGCTGACCCAGCTCGAACAGCGGATTTACGACGAGGTGCAGGACAATCCCATGCTCGAACTGGTCGAGCGCCCCCAGGATGACGGGCTGTCCGCCACCGGTCAGGCGTCCTCCGGCGCATCGACGGAAATGTTCGATTCGGTGGCCCGCTTCGAGCGCTCGTCGATGAAAGCCAGCGCCGACGCCGGGAATCGCGAGAGCGTTTCGGTCGGCAGAACGGGCGGATCGGCGTCGGGCGGCGAGGAGCGATTTTTCCAGGCGGTGCAGCACGATACCTTTCACGAGCGGCTCTTGCGCGACCTGTCGCTTCAGGAGGGGATCGGAGAGCGCGAGGTGCTCATCGCCGCCGAGATTCTCGGCAACCTCGACAGCGACGGCTACCTGACCGAGGAGCCTGAGGTGATCATCGACGGGCTTCGGCAGTCGGGCATCGACGCCGACGAGGAGGAGGTTCGAGCGATACAGAAGCGGATCTGGTACCTCGATCCGCCCGGCGTGGCGGTGTCGAACCTCCGGGAGCGATTGCTGGTCGAGCTTCTGGTCTTCGAGCGCGAGCACGACGCTAAAACGGTACGAACGGCGCGACTGATCCTCCGCGAGGCGTTCGACGACTTCATGAACAAGCGCTTCGACCGGTTGCTGAAAAAGCTGAATCTCGAAAAGAGTCAGCTCGAAGAGGCCATCGGCATGATTACGTCGCTCGATCCGCATCCCGGTGATGTGTTTTTCGACGAAGGCGGTCACTATATTTCGCCCGATTTCATCGTCACCTATGAAAACGGCGCATTGACGGCCGTCCTGAACGACCGGAGCAGTCTCTCCGTTAGAGTCTCTGACGAGTATCGCGAGGTGCTCTCGAAGAGGAAAGTCCCGAAGGAGGATCGGCAGTTCATGCGCCAGAAGCTCCTGCGGGCCAACGAATTCGCCGCCGCGCTGCAAATCCGGCGTCAGACGCTGCTGAAGGTGATGGAAGCGCTGCTGGTGGCGCAGGCAAGGTTTTTCATCGACGGCCCTCGCTACCTCCGGCCGCTCGTGATGAAAACCATCGCCGAAGAGACAGGTTATGACATTTCGACCATCAGCCGCGCGGTTAACGGAAAATACGTCCAGACCCGCTTTGGCGTGTTCGAGCTGAAGTACTTTTTCAGCGGAGCGCTTTCGACCGACGAGGGCGAGGAGCTTTCGTCGAGGATCATCAAGCAGCAGCTTCGCGAGCTGATCGAGGCGGAGAATCCCGCCGAGCCGCTGAGCGACGATCGTCTCGGTGAACTGCTTGGCGAAAAAGGGGTGAAAATCGCCCGCCGCACGGTTGCAAAATACCGTGAACAAATGCAAATTCCAGTTGCAAGATTAAGGAAAAAAATAGGTTAATCATTATTTCGATTAAGATTCCATGGGCTACGAAAAACCGCAGATACGTTCGACCACGGTCATTGGCGTAATCAGGGATGGCAAAGCCGCGCTTGGCAGCGACGGGCAGATGACGCTCGGCGCCACCGTGATGAAGCACTCTACCCGCAAAATCCGCCTGCTCTACCAGGGCCGGTTCATTGCCGGTTTCGCCGGAGCCACGGCGGATGCGCTCACGCTGCTCGACCGTTTCGAGTCGAAGCTCGAAGCCTACAGCGGGAAGCTCGACCGCGCCGCCGTCGAACTCGCAAAGGACTGGCGCACAGACAAATATCTGCGTCGTCTCGAAGCGATGCTCGCCATCGTGAGCCCCGAAAAGGCGCTCATCATTTC
The DNA here is from genome assembly GCA_964476855.1 of uncultured Chlorobiaceae bacterium. Lineage (GTDB taxonomy): Bacteria > Bacteroidota > Chlorobiia > Chlorobiales > Chlorobiaceae > Chlorobaculum. Next base: position 3,167 of record CAYZCF010000011.1, on the reverse strand, counting down.
GGGCACGGGTGACGTCATCGAGCCGGAGGATGGCATCGTGGCCATCGGCAGTGGCAGCATGTACGCCCTGGCAGCCGCGAGGTCGCTCATGAAGCACACCTCGCTCTCCGTTGAGGAGATTGTCCGCGAAAGTCTGCAAACCGCCGCCGACATCTGCATCTACACCAACGACCACATTGTCATCGAAACCCTGTGACCCTGCGCGTTGGCGTCCACCATTTATGAACCCCCGAACGAAACTCAATGAACAACGATATTCAGGATTTGACGCAGCCGGATGAACCACAGGCTTCTCCGGTGAAACTCATCGACAAGGAGCAGTTCACGCCGACGCAGATCGTCGAGCAGCTCGACAAATACATCATCGGCCAGAAAGATGCCAAGAAATCGGTGGCTATCGCCCTGCGCAACCGTCTTCGCCGTCAGAACGTGAGCGAGGAGCTGCGTGACGAGATCATGCCGAACAACATCATCATGATCGGGCCAACCGGCGTCGGCAAGACCGAAATCGCCCGACGTCTCGCAAAGCTGGCGCGTGCGCCTTTCGTGAAGGTCGAAGCCTCGAAGTTCACCGAGGTTGGTTACGTTGGTCGCGACGTCGAGTCGATGATCCGCGACCTGGTTGAGCAGTCGGTGGCGATGGTGCGCAGCGAAAAGTCGGAGGAGGTGCGCGAAAAGGCAGCGCTGCTCGTTGAGGAGCGTCTGCTCGACATCCTTTTGCCTCCCGTGAGCGGCGTCGAAGAGCCGGAGCGTTCCGGCGATGAGGAAGAGGCCGTGGTGGTTTCGGGTGATGCCGAGGTGGTCGAGGAGAAGAATCTCGAACGCGAGGTCAACCGCAAGAGCCGCCAGAAGATGCTCGAACGTCTGCGCAGCGGCCGGATGGACGATCGCCAGATCGAGATGGAGACCACCAGCGACGGGCCGGGCGGCATGATGCAGATTTTCGGCCCGCTCGGGCAGATGGAGGAGATTGGCGGCATCATGCAGGATTTGATGAGCGGGATGCCGAAGAAAAAGAAGAAGCGCCGCCTGACCATCGCCGAGGCCCGCAAGCTGCTCGAACAGGAAGAGGTGCAGAAGCTCATTGACATGGACGCCGTGGTCAAGGAGGCGCTTCGCAAGGTCGAGGAGTCGGGCATTGTTTTCATCGACGAGATCGACAAGATCGCCGCGCCCACCACTGGCGCGGGCGGCAAGGGGCCGGACGTGAGCCGCGAAGGGGTGCAGCGCGACTTGCTGCCTATCGTCGAAGGTTCGGCGGTCTCCACCAAGTACGGCGTCGTCAAGACCGACCACGTGCTCTTCATCGCTTCGGGCGCATTCCACGTGGCGCGTCCCTCCGACCTCATTCCCGAACTCCAGGGACGTTTCCCGATCAGGGTCGAGCTGAAAAGTCTCAGCGAGGAGGATTTCTACCTGATCCTGACCCAGCCGCGCAACGCGCTCATCAAGCAGTACCGCGCGATGCTCGAAACTGAACAGATCGACCTCGAATTCACCGATGAAGCGATCCGCGAGATCGCCCGGACGGCGGCAAAGGTGAACGAGACTGTCGAGAACATCGGCGCGCGGCGGCTGCACACGATTCTGACCAACCTGCTCGAAGAGCTGATGTTCGGTGTGCCGGAAATGCTCACCGACGGCAGCATCGTTGGCAACAAAGTGGTCATCGACGCCGACCAGGTGCGCGAAAAACTCGGCAAGGTGGTTGCCGACAGAGATCTGAGCCAGTATATCCTCTAAGCCAAACCGGAGCACCCATGAGCGCGACCTCCATTCTGGTGATGAACGGCCCGAATCTTTCACGGCTTGGCAAGCGTGAGCCTGAAATTTACGGCAGCCTCACCCTCGACGAGATTAACCGGGGAATCGCCGAGGCGTTTCCGTCGGTGACATTTGAATTTTTCCAGTCGGAGCATGAAGGTGCGTTGCTGGAGAAGCTCTTCGAGGTCGAAGAGCGTGGAGGTTTTTCGGGAGTCGTGCTCAACGCGGGTGCTCTGACTCACTACTCCGTCGCCCTGCGCGACGCCATCAGCTCGATCAAAACGCCCGTCGTCGAGGTGCACCTCTCCAATGTGCACAAGCGCGAAGAGTTCCGCCACCACTCGGTGCTCTCCGCCGTCTGCGTCGGCGTGATCGCTGGTTTCGGCGTGCAAAGCTACCACCTTGGTGTGGGGGCCCTCATGGGGCGCTAAAAGGACGATAGGGACTTCAGGGACAGCAAGGACGAAAGGGTGAGCACAAAGAGTGGCGATTTGTGGTTTACCGCTGAACCCACATCCTGTGGCTTCAACTGTCAACTATCCATTGTCAATTATCACTTACCTTCCAGCTCTTTCGAGAGCCTGGTGATCAGCCGCCTGATTTCGTTCAGCCGTCTTGCGTCGCTTTTCATGAGCATCGGTTTGGTCGCCGCCATTCGCAGGGCGTTCAGTGCCTCCTGTTTTCTGTCCTCTTCGATGTAGAGCAGCGCCAGTTCGTGGTAGTGCCTGATGACCCTCGGATTGAGGCTGATCGCCTTCTTGAAATTCTTTTCCGCCTCTTCACGGCTCCCTTTGGGCATTTGCCCGACGAAGGTGCCGCCCATGAAGCGGTTGAACCATCCGATCTTCGATACCTCGAAATTGTATGAACCGAGCATCGACCAGGCGACATCGTCGTTCGGGTTCAGCTCTAGCGCCCGGTCGAGTTCGCGTTTGATTTCGGCGGCTCTGTTCAGCTTCTCTTTCGCCCCAATCCTGTCGGCCTTAAGGGCCAGGGCGGCGGCAAGCCAGGTGTGGGCGCTGGCGTTGCTGTCGTCGAGCTGCACCGCCTTTCGACCATATTCGACCGCCTTGGAGTACCAGGGCATCCGTTTTTCCCGTTCAGTCGGCGGGATCGCTTCGGCGACGCTGATGTTCAGGCGGGCGAGCTTCCAGTAGAGCGCTGCCGACTCTTTTCCGTCCTGGATCATTACGTTATACAGCGAGTCGGCTTTTTCGTAGTGCAGGGATTTAAAAGCCTGATCGGCGGCGTCGATCACGGAGTTTTCGTTACTTTTGCTGGCCGTGTTTCCGTCAATCGGCTGCGACAGCATAAGCAAGAGTACCGTCAGAAACGTCGTCACAATGTTCCGACGACAGGATATTGCCGGATATGGTATCGATGCGTTGTTCATTTGAACCATG
>CAYZCF010000010.1:0-30859 GCA_964476855.1 uncultured Chlorobiaceae bacterium | reverse complement strand
AGAGTGGCGTCAGCGTCAGCGATACGTTCACGCTGACGGTGGAGAACACCAACGATGCGCCGGAAGTTGGCAGGGCCATCGAGAATGTGACCGTGCTGGAAGATGGCAAGCTCAACTACCATGTACTCTCAAACAGCTTCACGGATGTGGATGCAGGCGACACGCTCACCTACACCGCGACCCTGGCCAACGGCGATCCACTGCCAGATTGGCTGAACTTCGATGCATCGAGCCACAATCTGGAGACAATGGAGAAGTACTTCCTGGCTGGCGGTTCGGCGAAGAAAGCCACGGACTCGGCTTCGGCGATCACGGCAATGGTAACGGGTGAAAAGACTGACGCGGGCAACATCTCCTGGGCGACGGGCGATCCGGCGGACGGTGCGCTGACGACCATCGCCGAAACGCTTCGTGCAGATTACGGTTTCGCCATCGGCGTTGGCAGTACAGTGGAGTTTTCGCACGCTACGCCAGCCGGAGTGGTGAGCCATAACGTGAATCGTGGCAATACTTGGGCCATTTCGCATGAGATTCTGACGGAAACGCAGCCGGAAGTGGTGATTGGCGCGGGTCTGGATGGCTACTTCGCCAAGGCGGGGGTAGCGAAGACGCCGACAGATACCGACTCGGATGCCGACAACAACGGTTTCAACGACGAGTACGACGCCTTCCACAACGGCACGGTGACTGACTACACCGAGAACGTGGAGTTCGTCGAGCGCGAAGCGGGCGTTGACGGCGGCGACGCGCTGGCCGCAGCAGCAGCGAGCGTCGATCTCGCCGCAGGCGAAAGGCTGTTCGGGCTGTTCGGCACCTCGAGCGGCAACTTCGAGTATTACGAAGTCGAAGACACGCCGGGCACGGTCACGATCACGCGCAGCACGGGCGACGGAACCCCGACGGTTGACGAAGACCCGACGATGGCTGAAATGGCCAACGCGGCGCTGACGGTGCTGAACCAGGACGCGGACGGCTTTTTCGTGATGTTCGAGCAGGGCGACATTGATTGGAGCAACCACGCCAACGACTACGAAGCGATGATCGGCGGCGTCTATGACCTCGATCTTGCGGTGACGGAGGTCGAGAATTCCGTGGCGTCGGGCGTTAACGGCATCGACTGGTCGAACACGCTGTTGATCGTCACGAGCGACCACTCGAACAGCTACATGCGCAACGAAAGCGTGCTTGGCATCGGTGACCTCGGCGAGGTGGGCACGGACGTGACCTATGCTTCGGACGGTCACACCAACGAACTGGTGACGGTTTCTGCACGCGGCGCGGGTGCGACGTACTTCGGCGAGCTTGCGGGCGACATCTACGCCGGTACCAGCATCATCGACAACACGCAGATTTACGATGCGATGCTGAACGCCGCCGAGAACGCGGGCGCGGAGCATATCATCCTGATGATCGGCGACGGCATGAACATCGAGCATGAGATTGCGGCCAGCCGCTACCTGTACGGCGAAGACTTCGGTCTGTCCTGGAACGACTGGGACACACTTGAAGATGGCTGGACAGGTTACGCTACCACCTGGGATGTGACCTCGTACAACACCTATGCAGGGCTGAACGGAGTCGATGACTATGTTGATTTCGATAGCGCCAATAAGGTGATTGGCTACGACCCTGCGCAGGGCGGCGAGACCCCCTATCCGGTCGCGATGACCTTCAGCGGCACGCCGGGCCACGAAGATGTCGGCTCCATCGAGATCAAGGTAACCGCCACCGACAAGAGTGGCGTCAGCGTCAGCGATACGTTCACGCTGACGGTGGTGGATGATGTTGCACCGACGGTTACCGCCTCCAATCCTGCGGACGAAGCGGCAGCGGTGGACGTCAACGGCACCATCACTTTCGAATTCAGCGAAGAGATCGAGCTCCTCGATGAGAACGGTGTGGTGCTGCATGCCGGCTCGGTGGATGGCGCCGTGGTGGATGCTGACGTTTCAGTCACCGGCTCGACGCTGATGGTCGATCCGACGGGCGCGCTGGTCAACGGCACCGAGTACTACCTGACCTTCGATGGCGATGCAGTCTGTGACCTCGCTGGCAATTACTACGATGACGATGAGTCTGATGTTTTCCACTTCACGACGCTCGACGCAGCTGTTGCGGCCACTGGAGGTTCTTCGGATGGCCTTGGTGCTGGTGAAATGCTGGCTGGCGTGGCCGGACTCGGTCTGCTTGCTTTCCTGATTCTGTAATTGCCGGGTGTATGGCTTCTGGTTCTGCGGGACTTTTTACGGTTCCGCAGAACGGGCCTGATTCTGCAAGTTTCATCAGGGAAAACATGAGGCATTGTTTCACCCTATCCTCTGGCATGTGAGTGGAGGATGGGGTTTTTCTCTTTTTCATAACGGCGGCTTTCATCTTTTTCTATATTTAAAAACGGCGCATTTTCTCCGGTTTGGTGCGCCTGACGGGGGAAAGCGAAAACTCCCGCCCATGAGCGCGAACCGGCTTTTTTTATTCTGCGCAAACAGCTTTATGCAACCCCTTTTTTCACAAGTCTGCTGCATTGATTCCGGGGCCGGGTCGGGGCGCTTCAATATGGAGTTCGACATCCGGCTCATGCGGGCTTTTGCGGATGGGGCGTTTCAGCGGGCGTTTGGCGAGGGGAACTGCCTGTGGCGCTTCTATACGTGGTCGCCTTCGGCGGTGTCGCTCGGGCGGAACCAGAATCCGGCGGAGATCGACCGGGAGCGGTGCCGCGCAGACGGGGTCGATGTGGTCGTGCGGCCCACCGGCGGGCGGGCGGTGTTTCATGCCGACGAGCTGACCTACTCCTTTTTCGCCACCACGCCGCTGCCGAATGAAGTGATCTACCAGATGGTGCACGAAACCATCGCGCGGGCGCTCTCCAGAGTCGGCGTCGAGGCGGAGTTCTGCCGGTCGCAGCCGGACTTCCGGGCGCGGTACGCATCTCCCGAATCGGTCTCCTGTTTCACCGCCTCGGCCCGTTACGAATTGCAGGTGAATGGGCGCAAAATCGTCGGCTCGGCGCAGCGGCGCAACGGAAATGTGCTCCTTCAGCACGGTTCTTTGCCACTTTCGATGCGGCACAGGCAACTTTCGCGTTATCTTGCGGGTGCGTCCCGCGAACTTGTCGAGTCGGTCGATGCCGACATGGAGCGCAAAACCGCGTCGCTCGACGAGTTCACCGATGCGGGCTATGCCGATCTCGTGCCGCTCATCATCGCCGAAGCGGGCAACTCCGCCGGATCGGCCACGAAAATTCTGACTCCCGGAGAGATCGAGCGTCTCGACGGTTTTCAACAATCACTCTAACTGACGACCATCATGAACCAGCCATCCGGCAATAAACTGCCTCACGTCACGACCCGCAGGATGCTCGATATGAAGCAGCGCGGCGAAAAGATCGCCATGCTGACCGCCTATGACTACACGATGGCGCGGATTCTCGACCGCTCGGGCGTTGACGCGATTCTTGTCGGTGATTCGGCGAGCAACGTCTTCGCCGGGCATAACACCACGTTGCCGATGACCGTCGAGGAGATGATCTATCACGCCAAGGCGGTGGTGCGCGGTGTGCAGGCCGAGACGCGGCGGGCGATGGTGATCGTCGATATGCCCTTCATGAGCTACCAGCTTTCGCCGGAGGATGCCGTGCGCAACGCTGGAAAAATCATGAAAGAGCACGAGTGCGACGCGGTCAAGATGGAGGGGGGCAAGGTGATCGCCGAGGCGGTCAAGCGGATCACCGACATCGGCATTCCGGTTATGGGCCACCTCGGCCTCATGCCGCAATCGATCTACAAATATGGCAGCTACAAGGTTCGCGCCATGGAGGAGGAGGAGGCCCGCCAGCTCATCGAGGACGCGAAGATCATCGAAGAGGCGGGTGCTTTCGCCATCGTGCTCGAAAAGATTCCATCGAAACTCGCCGGAGAGGTGAGCCGCTCGTTGACGATTCCGACCATCGGCATCGGCGCGGGGCCTGAGTGCGACGGCCAAGTGCTCGTGATCAACGACATGCTCGGCCTCAACAACGAGTTTCACCCGCGCTTCGTCCGGCGCTACGCCGATCTCTCCTCGGTGATCGAACAGGCCGTGAAAAACTACGTCGATGACGTGCGCAGCAACAGCTTCCCGTCCGAAGACGAGAGTTACTGAGGGCGATGCGAACTCTTTGTTGTAAAAGAGTGCCGGAATCGCTTACTTTTCAAAACTTTTGCAGGATATGGCCCCACCGGTTCATTCCGTTGCTCGCAGAGGTTTTGATGGCTGCGAACGCAAGCGTGGCGCGAAACGGTGAACTTTACGGAAGTACATTCATTTATGGGAACTGAGGAAAGAAAAGCTCGACAGAAACGCTATCCTCCGGCTTTGCATGACGGCGGAGAGAAGTCGCCGCGTCGCTTTCCCTTTGTTTCGCGCTCGTTCGTGCCCTCGGTCTTCACGGTCATGAACATGGTGTCGGGTTATGTTTCCATCGTCATGGCAGGCGAGGGCAATTTCATCATCGCCGGATGGCTCATCTTCGTGGCGGCCTTTTTCGACACCATCGATGGCTTCGTGGCGCGGCTCACCAACAGCTCCTCCGAATTCGGCGTGGAGCTCGATTCACTCTCGGATCTCGTCTCCTTCGGAGCCGCGCCGGCCTACCTTGTTTACCAGTTTGGCCTCTCGACTCTCGGAATGCCGCTGGGACTGGTGTTCAGCTCTCTTCTGATGGTTGGCAGCGGGTTGCGTCTCGCGCGTTTCAACATTAACCTGATCGACTATCACAAGGACTCGTTTTCCGGTCTTCCAACTCCAGCGCAGGCGATGACCGTCGCTTCGTTCATTCTCTGGATGTCTGTCGAGCCGCTGTTCACAGGTCTCGTGCTTCAGAAGGTGCTCCTGGTGCTGACCGTTTCGCTCGCCATTCTCATGGTCAGCAAGGTCAACTACGACGCCCTGCCCAAGCCCACCCTCGAATCCTTTCGCAGCCAGCCTTTGCAGATGATCCTGTACGTGATTGCGATTTTCTGTGTACTGGTCTTTCAGGCCAAGGCTTTTTTTGTGGCCATGTTATTGTATATTCTGCTCGGAATCGTCAGGTCCGTGACGCTCATGGTCAGGCAATGGCAGCTCTGACGGGCCGTTCCGGCCTCCTCAACATGCAACGTAACCATTTCTATGGCATTCAAGGCTAAGATCAAAGTGACCCTTCGTCCCTCGATTCTCGACGTTCAGGGCAAGGCGGCGCAGCACGCGCTTGAAAATCTCGGGTATTCGAGTGTCGAATCGATCCGCATCGGCAAATATATGGAGGTGATCATCGGCGAAGAGTCTCGCGCCGAGGCCGAAAGAGTCTGCAACGAAATCTGTCAGAAGCTCCTCTCCAACCCGATCATGGAAGATTTCAGTTTCGAACTGGAACCCGTCAACTAAACTCCGCACGCTCCTATGGCTGATGTTACCGTTGGAATCGTGGTTTTTCCCGGTTCGAACTGCGATCACGATACCGAATATGCCGTCGCTTCGTTTCCCGGCGTGAAGCCGGTGATGCTCTGGCATAACGACCACGACCTGAAGGGGTGCGACGCCGTCATCCTTCCCGGCGGCTTCTCTTACGGCGACTATCTCCGCTGCGGCTCCATCGCCCGCTTCTCGCCGATCATGCGCGAGGTGATCGACTTCGCGGGCAAGGGGCGCCCGGTGCTCGGTATCTGCAACGGCTTCCAGGTGCTGGTCGAGAGTGGCCTGCTCGAAGGAGCGCTGATCCGCAACGCCGGTCGGAAGTTCGTCTCCCGCCAGACCACCATCAGCGTTGTCAACAACCGCACGATCTTCACCGACCGTTACGAAAAAGGCGAGGTGCTGCGCGTGCCGGTGGCACACGGGGAGGGCAACTACTACGCCTCGCCCGAGACCATTGAGAGCCTCGAAGCGAACGGCCAGGTGGCGTTCCGCTACACTGACGCCGATGGCAACGCGACCGCCGAAGCCAACTTCAACGGCTCGATGAACAACATCGCCGGCATCGTCAACAGGCAGGGCAACGTGCTTGGCCTGATGCCGCATCCCGAACGCGCCAGCGAGAAGCTCCTCGGTTCGGAGGATGGCCGGAAGCTGTTCGAATCGCTCTTCGCGCATCTCGCCGGAGCGTAAGTCGGCCTTCCGATGGGCATGAACGACACATCGCCAAAGGCCCGGATTTTCTCCTGGCTGCTGTTCGATTTCGCCAATACGTCGTTCAGCGTCATGATGGTGACGTTCGCCTTTCCGCTCTACTTCAAGAATATCATCTGCATGGGAGAACCCCGGGGCGACGCGCTCTGGGGTATCAGTGTCAGCGTCTCGATGCTGCTCGTGGCGCTCATCTCGCCGGTGCTCGGCGCCGAGGCGGACTACTCGGGTCGCCGCAAGCGCTTTCTCTTCGCTTTCACGCTGATATCGGTGCTTGCTACGGCGCTGCTCTCTTTTTCCGGGCCGGGCATGGTGTTGTTCGCGGCGGCGCTTTTCATTCTTGCCAACATCGGCTTCGAGGGCGGCCTTGTGTTCTACGATGCGTGGCTTCCGGAGATCGCCTCGCCGCGAAGCATCGGCAGGGTTTCCGGCTACGGTTTCGCGATGGGCTACCTCGGCGCGTTCGCCATCCTCCTGATCAATCTGCCGCTGCTCTCGAAGGGGATCGTGCCCGCAAACATTCCCAACCTCAAGCTCAGCTTTCTCATCGTCGCTCTCTTTTTCGCCCTTTTCTCCGCTCCGCTTTTCCTGATGCTGCGCGATACGAAAGGTTTGTCGGATTCGTCATCCAACGGAGCGCAGCGGCGGGAACGCGGCTCTTCGTTCGTGCACTCGATCAAAGAGGTCGGCTACACGATCCGCCACATCATGAGCTATCCCGATCTCGCGAGGTTCCTGCTCGCCTACTTTTTCTACAACGACGCGATTCTGACGGTCATCGCCTTCTCCTCGATCTACGCGCAGAACACGCTTGGTTTCACGACTGGCGAGCTGATCACCTTTTTCATGACCGTGCAGACGACAGCCATCCTCGGCTCGGTGGTTTTCGGCTTCGTCACCGACAAGATCGGCCCGAAGCGCACCATCGTGCTGACGCTCTTCATCTGGTTCGCCGTGATCCTCCTTGCGATCCTCTCGGCGACGAAGCAGACCTTTTACATCACCGGCCTCGTCGCCGGGATGTCGATGGGGTCGTCGCAGGCGGCCTCCCGCTCGCTCATGGCGCGGCTGACGCCGAAGGAGCACGTCACGGAATTTTTCGGTTTCTACGACGGCAGTTTCGGCAAAGCCTCGGCGGTCATCGGCCCGCTCGTGTTTGGAATCGTCTCCGCCCAGGCCGGAAGCCAGAAGATCGCCCTCGCCTCGCTGCTCGTTTTCTTCAGCCTCGGCCTTCTGATTCTCATCGGCGTCAGAACGCGAGCCACCGCCGAAGCCGCGCCGGAAGTGTCTCGAATCGAGTGAAGGCGGCGTCTAACCCATTTTGAAAATGACTGTTATGAACGACGGAGCGAAACCGGAGAGCGCCGGTAACGAACGCGGCTGCGTGGAGTGCCACACGATGAGTTGCTACCGCAAGGAGAAGCGCCTGCCGGACGGGTGTCTCTCCGAGTCAGTCGGCAGTGAGAGGCTCGACGAGAGTCTCAATCTCTACCGTGGCGACGGCATCGACGCCAGGATCGCCCGTGCCGCCGCCGAAGTTGAGGGGCTTTATTACGGAAAGCTGACGAGGGTCGAGGAGACCGTCGCCTTTGCCCGGAGAATTGGCGCGAAAAAGATTGGCCTGGCCACCTGCGTCGGGTTGGCCGGAGAGGCCCGCATGTTCGCGAAGATACTCGAAGCGAACGGGTTCGCGCCGTTCTCGGCTCTCTGCAAGGCGGGTGCGGTGGACAAAAGCGACATCGGTCTCGACGAGGAGCTGAAACTCAAACCCGGAAGCCACGAATCGCTCTGCAATCCGGTGCTACAGGCCTGCTTCATGAACGAACAGCCGACCGACCTGAACGTCGTCATCGGCCTCTGCGTCGGCCACGACAGCCTTTTCGCCAAGCACTCCAACGCTCCGGTCACGACGCTCATCGTCAAGGATCGCGTCCTCGGCCACAATCCGGCCGCCGCGCTCTACACATCCGGCACCTACTACAAATGCCTGCTGGAGTCGGGTCGCGAGCTTTGAATGGTGTGTTGGTTTCTTGACAATGTTCTCGTGAAAGGCGATTTTTCGATGCGAGAGCAAGATTTCTGATGGACGATTTCTTGAAACCGCGCTTTGGTACGGGAAGGTCTACGAATTGTCGCCGGTTGCGGCATAAAAATTCGCGAAAAAACCCTCCTTGTTATTCCCTGCTCCCGGATCGTTCGGGATACTTTTTCTGTTTCTTTGGCCGTTGGCCTTTTCTGCGTCGGGGCACCTCGATCAACCATTTCTGACAGACCTCGATCATGAACAACCCTTTGTTTCTTTTTCTGACCCTCGCGCTGTTTTCGCTGCATCTGCCATCGGCGTCGCAGAACGTTATCGCTGCCGAGGCGGAGAAGGTTGCATTATTACCGGAGGGTTCTGGCACGATCACGATCCGGATTGCCGGTTTGCGCAACACCAACGGAAATTTGTCGGTGGCGCTGTTCGATGCGAAAAAGGGATTTCCCGGCAAGTTCGAGAATGCGATCAGGAAAGCCGTCGTTCCGGCAGCGGGCACCGAGCATTTTGCGGTTTTTGGTGATGTGCCCTTCGGCAGGTATGCGGTGGCCGTCCGGCACGACGAGAACGGCAATGGCAAGCTTGACGCCAACATTCTCGGAATGCCGAAAGAGGGGGTTGGCACCTCCAACAATCCCAAATCGAAATTTGGCCCGCCATCGTTCGACGATGCTGCTTTCGTGCTCGACAGCGACAGCAGAGAGCTGGTCGTCAATCTCCGTTATCTCTGAAAAATCAAGTGGTTAAGTGACTCATGGGCGTACTCGAAGCAGTTTGCGTCAGCGTTGAAAAAGGGACGGTCAAGGTGCCGGTTCCGTCGGCGGAACTCCGTGAAAGCTGGGGAATCGAGGGCGATGCTCACGCTGGCGAGTGGCACCGGCAGATTTCGCTGCTGGCAGGCGAGAGCATAGACGAGGTGCGCGCGGTGCTGCCGGAACTCGACTACGGCATGTTCGGCGAGAACCTCGTGACGCGGGGCATCGATCTTCCCAGGCTTCATGTCGGCGACCGGTTACAGGTCGCCGATGCGGTGCTGCTCGAAGTGACGCAGATCGGCAAGGAGTGCCACAACGGCGGCTGCCCGATCCAGAAAGCCACCGGCGACTGCATCATGCCCCGCCAGGGCATCTTCTGCAAGGTGGTAGCGGGGGGCAACGTCGCGCCGGGGAGTTCGGTGGTGGTTGTATAGCATTCCCCACAAGGGCAGGTGCGAGGCCTGCCCCTATAGTTAGTTTTCTATCCTCCAATTCGCGACATGCTCGATGCGGCGGTGTCGTGGCTGCTTTTCAGGCCGTCTTTGGGTTTTTGTTGCACGGCTTCGATGATCCGCTTTTTTATCTCCTCTTCATTCATTTCACCCTTCAGGGCTGGCGCGAGGTCGATGCTTTCGTGGTGGTAGAGGCAGGCGAGCAGACGGGCGTCGGCGGTGATCCGGAGCTTCGAGCAACTGCTGCAAAAGTTGCGGGAGAAGGCCGGGATGATGGCGATCGAGCCGCGGTGGCCGGGCAGGCGAAAGCTGTAGTGCTCGGTCGAATGGCCGGTGATGGCTTCGAGTTCCGGGTAGGCGCTGACGAGCCGTTCGCGGATCATCTCCGCCCCCATGAACCTGCCGGTGCGCCAGATTTGCCTGTCGTCGAAAGGTTGCAGCTCCATGAAGCGCACGGTGACGGCGTGCTCGTGCGTCAGCTCGACGAAGGCCGGGATTTCGTCGCTGTTGATGCCCCGGAGCATGAGCGTGTTGAGCTTGACCGTGAGGCCGGAGGTGGCGAGCAGCCGGTCGAGCGCCTTGCGGACTTGCTCGAAGCGGTCGCGCCGCGTGATCGATTTGAACTTTTCGCGGTCGAGGGTGTCGAGGCTGAGGTTGACGCCGTCCAGCCCGGCCTTGACGAGCGCGTCGAGCTGACGGTCGAGCAGTACTCCGTTGGTGGTGATGTTGACGGTCTCGATGCCTGGCGTCGTTTTGGCGATGCCGACCAGCTCCGTGATGCGCGGGTGAAGCAGCGGTTCGCCGCCGGTGAAGCGGATTTTCCTGACGCCCATTTCCGCCAGCACGCGGATGAGCCGCGAGGCGTCGCCAGCGTCGAGCTGCCGCGTCTTTTGCGGCGCTTCGGACTCGTCCCGCAGGCAGTAGGTGCAACGCAAATTGCAGGCGCTGGTGACGGCGATACGCACGTAATCGACCGCGCGTCCGAAGCGGTCGGTCAGCTCCGCGCGGCTTTTTCCGGCATCTCGCGTCATCGCTTGTATCCGTTTCCCATCATCCGCAGGGCTTTACCGAGCGCTTCGGGATCGTTGGCATTGAAGAGCGCCAACGGGTTGCGTGGTTCGACAAGCGCCACCCGGTTGCTGCGGAGAAACGAGCGGAGCGAGTCGTTGCCTGAAGCGTGCGCTTCGAGAAGGCGGCGGCGCGATTTTGGCTCGTAGATCGCCAGCAGCGGCTCCGGGCCTCCGTCGCCCGCCGCGAACGCCGTGGCGAAGCGGAACGGATTTCGCGCTTCCGTGAGCGTTGCAATCACCGCTTTGTCGAGCAGTGGAAAGTCGCACGCCGCCACGAGCCAGCCAGCGTGCGGACGTTGGCGCTGTGCGGAGAGGAGGCCGCCGAGTGGCCCCATGTCGAGATAGCTGTCGGCGATGGCCGGAAAATTCGCGCTTGTCGCATAGTTTTCGACCTGCTCGGCCCGGCAAGAGATGAACACTTGATTGCAGACATCGCCAAGCAGCGCTGCCGTGCGTTCGAGCTGGTTCGGGCCGTGGTAGTTGAGCGTCGCTTTGTCCCGGCCCATGCGCGAGCTTTGACCCCCCGCGAGCACGAGGCCGTGGAGTGGCATGGCTTCGGCGCGTTTGCGGAACCACTCCTCAACGAAGATGCTGATCGCGGGCACGTCATCCCGGTGGAACAGCGGCAGGTCGAACCGTTCGAGTTCGTCCGAATCGCCGCTGTGCACGAGCGCGAGCACCTGCGGGATGGCGTCGCTTTCAAGCATCGTCAGTACGGCGCGGTCGCGATCCACCATCAGCAGCTTCGGCGTCGGCAGCTCTTTCAGCCCTTCGATGAAAAGCAAATCTGCCGACAGTACGGAACCGGCGATGTCGAGTCGTCCCGTTCCTTGAGATATGAGCGCCTCTTTTTCGCTGTCGGCGATCAAGACCGGCACGGCCCCGGCTTTGGCGAAGCGGTCGGAATCCTTGCCTTCGCGGTCGATCTCGAAGCGGTGGCAGCCGTGCTTGAACGCGGCGACCTCGATTCCTGATTCGCTGAATCTGCGAATAAGCTTTTCGAGCAGCGTCGTTTTGCCGGAACCGGAGAGGCCGCAGAGGGCTATTTCAAAGGGATGAAACATAGCGTACCGGTTCAGAATGAGTTTGTCCACGGTAGCCACGAGCAGGTAACGAGCGATCCGGCGGGAATCGGTTCGGGCGACGCTTCGGCTTCGATCAGGCAGTCGGCCCCACGGAGCGCGGTGAGCATGTGCGAGTCGGTTTGCTGCGAAACGCGGCAGCGGAGCACTCCGTTTTCGATGCGCGTTGTGCCGAACAGGAAGCGGTAGCGCTTGCGGTCGGCGGGGAACGGCTCGTCGAGCACGGCGGTGAATTTTGGGGTCGGCGTCGCGCCCTGCATCAGCGCGAGGGCGGGGAGGGCGTATTCGAGCAGGCAGACCAGCGCCGAGACCGGGTTCCCCGGCAGCGCAAAAACGAGCTTGCCCGAATCGGTCGAACCAAAGTAGACCGGCTTGCCCGGTTTCAGCGCGACTTTCCAGAACTTCTGCTCTACGCCAAGCTCGCCGAGCGTTTCGTGCATGAAGTCGAACTCGCCGGTCGAAATACCGCCCGCCGTGATGATTACCTCTGACTCGTCAATCGCAGAAGCGAGCGCGTCGCGAATCGCATTCCGGTCGTCGCTCAACTGACGTGCTTGGGTGAGCTCGGCTCCGGCGGCTTCGATGTACGAGGCGAGGAGCGGCAGGTTGCTGTTGTAGATTGCGAGCGGCTCGATTTGTTCTCCGGGTAAGCGCAGCTCGTCGCCGACCGTGATGATCGAGACTCGCGGCTGCGGCCTCACGAGCGCCGAAGCGACGCCGAAGGTGGCGAGCATCGCGATCTCGGCAGGCGTCACGCGGGTTCCGGCGGCGGCGAGCAACGCGCCCGCGCTGACCTCCTCGCCTTCGAGGCGGATGTTGGCTTCTTTCGCGGGCGCGTTGTAGAATTCCACCGTATCGCTGCCGAAGCCGCTCGTCTGCTCGAAGGGTACGACGGTGTCGGCCCCCTTCGGCAGGGGAGCGCCGGTCATGATCCGGCAGCAGGTCCCCGCCGCGAGCGGTTCAGTCGAGAGCGCTCCGGCGGCCAGTTCCTGCGAAACCGGGAGCGAGACCGGAGCAGCGTCCGACGCCCCGGCGATCTCGCCGTGCCTGACGGCGAAGCCGTCCATCGCGGCGTTGGTGAAGCGTGGCATCGCGAATCCGGCGCGAATCTCTTCGGCGAGCACGCGGCCACGGAGCTGGCGCAACGGCACGGCAACCGCCGGGCTGCATGGCGTGACCGTGGCGGCGATGATCTGGCGGGCCTCTTCGACGGTGATCATGCGTGGCCCTCCCCGCGAAGCATCGGGAATGCGTGGAAAATGGCGGGCGCGAGCGCTTCGAGCGCATCCTTCGCCGCTCCCGCGCTGCCGGGCAGGCAGACGACCACCACGTCGCCGATCAGCCCGGCGGCAAGCCGCGAAAGCATCGCGGTTCGGACTTTGCCCTGCCCCCACTGAAAAAGCGCCTGCTCGACGCCTGGCAGCCGCCGCGTGAACTTCGGCGCGAGCGCCTCTATGGTGAGGTCGCGCGGTCCGAGTCCCGTGCCGCCGGAGGTGACGACGAGCTCGACGCCTTGTGTGATCCACGCCTCGACCGTCGCGACGATCTCTGCCGGTTCGTCCGGGATGACCGTCAGCGCCTCGACCGCGCATCCCGCCGCTTCGAGTCCTTCACGCAGAATCGCGCCGGAGCGGTCGGTTGCCATGCCCGCCGCAATCGAGTCCGACATGACGAGAATCGCTGTGCGCGGGCGCTGCTCCGCCGTTGCCGCCGACTTGCCGCCAGTCTTCTTTTCGAGCCGGATGCCGGATATCTCCATCGTTTTGTCCACCGCTTTGCACATGTCGTAAATCGTCAGCGCCGCCACCGCCACGGCGGTCAGCGCCTCCATCTCCACGCCGGTCGATTCCCGCGTGACGACGGTCGCCGCTATGCCGATGCGATCCTCGCCGATCTCGAATTCAATATCGATCCAGGAGAGGTTGAGCTGGTGGCAGAGCGGGATGAGCGCCGAGGTCTGCTTGGCCGCCTGGATGGCCGCGATCTTGGCCGAGGCGAGCACGTTGCCCTTGGGCAGCTCCTGTCGCTGGAGCAGCGCGATGGTCTCCGGCTGCATGACGATCCGGCCCGAAGCACGAGCCTCACGCCGCGTCGGCGGTTTGCCGGAAACATCCGCCATGCGGATCATGCCGCTGTCGTCGAGGTGAGTGAATTCCATGATGAAAAAGAGTTGGCTCGACCGGAACGCGCCGGTCAGGCGGTCAGGTTCCGGGATTGAAAAAGCAGCGTGGAGAGCGCTCTGTTTTTTCTCCGCTCACCACGCTCGAATATAGGCAATCTTCGGTCGTTTTTCGATTCTCGCCGAATCGGGTGTTTTCTCCCTTTCCGGGCAAATGCTTGGAACTCATTCAAAAAATTAAGAGTATAATGAGAAGAATACAGAAGCGACCCCACCGCTTCGTCCGCTGACGGGGGCGGATTTCACCAGAACGACTCATTCAAACAAAATCAATATCGCCATGGGAACCAAAGGACGTGAAATCGTAGGAGAGCATATCGACCGGGTGCTCGAACTGCTGAACAAGGCTTTCGCCGACGAGTGGCTGGCATACTACCAGTACTGGATCGGCTCGAAAATCGTGGAGGGGCCGATGAAGGACGCGGTTATCGCCGAGCTCTTGCAGCACGCCGCCGACGAGCTTCGCCATGCCGACATGGTCAGCATGCGCATCATCCAGCTTGGCGGCACGCCGCTGACCAGCCCGAAGCAGTGGTTCGAGTGGACAAACTGCGGTTACGGCGAGCCGACCGACAAATTCGTCAAGATGATTCTCGAACAAAACATCTCCGGTGAACAGTGCGCCATCACTACCTACAACAGCATCATCCAGGAGATCGGCATGAAGGATCCGGTCACGTACAACCTCGCCGTGCAGATTCTCCAGGACGAGGTCGAGCACGAAGAGGATCTCCAGGCGCTCCTCGAAGACCTCGGCGTCTTCCTGAAAAAATGATTTTCAGTTCATCATTCATAACTCATAATTCATCATTCACTTATGCCAACGACGCACGAAAATCTGAAAAACGCATTCGCCGGTGAAAGCCAGGCTTTCATGAAGTACACCACCTTCGCCGAAAAGGCCGAGAAAGAGGGCTTCAGGAACGTGGCGAAACTGTTCCGCACTACCGCGCAGGCCGAGCGCATCCACGCGCAGGGGCACCTCGCCGCGGACGACGCCATCGGCTCGACGGCGGACAACCTCGTAACCGCAATCGGCGGCGAGACCTACGAGCACAACGAGATGTATCCGCCGATGTACGAGCAGGCCGTGGCCGAGGGGCACAAGGCCAAGCGCATGTTCGGTTACGCCGTCGAGGCCGAGAAGGTTCACGCCGCGCTGTATCAGAAGGCCCTCGAAGCGGTCAAGGCGGGTAACGACATCGCCGAAAGCGACATCTGGCTCTGCCCGGTTTGCGGCCACATCGAGCTTGGCGCACCGCCGGAGCATTGCCCGATTTGCAACGTCAAGGCTTCGGTCTACGTCCAGATCGCCTGATCGATAAACAACAGGCCAAAAGCTTTTTGCCCCCCGTCGTGAAGCCGGGGGGCGTTTTTACGTTCAAATGAAAAACCAATTTTCCTGATCTGTAGGTACGGCGCTATTCACTCAATTTGCCGGACTGCCCTTCGTTCCACGTTGACAAGTCTTGATCGTGATGCTTTTCAGAGAAACCCTGCATCAAGATGGACTGATGTGCAATCAGCTTCAGCAGCTTCTGAAATGAGGCATGTCGCTGTTCGCTTATTTTATTATATATTAAAAAGTAGATTTTTGTATGTATTGCCAGTGGTAATGTGTTTTTGAATATTGCACTTGGACCTGTGTTGTTTTTGACGGGCGTTTTTCTTCTCCTTCAAGTATTCTATAAAACCGGTTTCGAAAAAATTATCATAATTGGTAAGATGATCCTTTTAATCAGGCAGTCGAGGAATGAATGTGTGTCTGGTTTCTGAGTTGATGATTTCAGGTCGATTTTCGGAAAGGAATACTGGGGACAGCTTGTGATTTCAGTTGCAAGCCTCGCAATTGGCTTGTCTGGAGGGTAATGTTCTCAAAAATTTCACAAGAAACTTTGTGTAAAGGCTCGTTGTATTATTGAAGTATTTTACAACAAAAATAAGAGTAGGATGAAACGTCTTGCGATCCTTCTTATGCTGTTGAGTTCAACTTCTTTCACTGGTTGCACTCAGAAAGTCAAAACTTCTGACAAACAGGCCTCTCCTGCTCAAAATGCTACGCTCGATCAAAATACTGTGCCCGTTCAAGATGCTGATTTCTCCGCAGAGGGTGACTATGCTGTAGAGGGTGACTATACTGAAGAGGCTTATTTCGCTGAAGAGGTCGATCCTGCTGAAGAGTCTGCTCCCGGCGTTGAAAAAATTGATCCTCCTGGAGAGGTTTCCGATGAGGTGATTGACTCCGATGAAGAGAGTGCCAATGATGAAGAGGCGGAATCAGCTCAGTCTGCCGAAGATTCTGATGCAGCTGAAGAGACTGCCCCTGAATAATGAATGATATTCCGGATTACGACCCAGGCGCACCGTCAAGTATTGATACCGACCCGGCTCATTAAACACAGCGGCATTTTTTTACTGTATCATCATATGTTGACGACCTGGAAGTGACCACTTATGCTGTCGTATTCCTGATATTTTTATGAGCCAAAAGGCGTTATCGGTAAATGCCGAATCCTTCGTTCACGATGCTGTGTTCTTTCCCGAACAGTCTGAGCAGAGGCCGCTGATGACTACCCGTGCGCCAGTCACGGTGAATCCGTTTCCGATGTGCTTCGAAAGAAGCGCATCGTCGAGGGATGAGTCGCAAAAATCGGTGATCTGGCCGCATTTGATGCAGTGTTGATGATGATGCTGCTCTGTCTGCGAGTCGAACCGGCGGAAGAGTGAGTAGGACTCGACCGTGGCGATCACGCCTATTTCCGCGAAGGTCAGCAACGTCCGGTTCACCGTGTCGAACGAAATGGTCGGCCAGGTACCGGTTATTTTGCGATAGACCCAGTCCGCCGAGGGGTGATCGGCGCAGTCCATCAGCAGGTTGTAGATGGCAAGGCGCTGCGGGGTGACTTTCAGCCCGGCCTGACGGCAGCGTTCGATGAACCGCTGTATTTTCTCTTCCTTCATATCTGATTGATCCATCGGCTTTTTTGCTGTTGCAGCATCCGCCATGAACTTCGAATGCAAAATTTCTGTCTATTTATCTGCCTATTTATCAATATCGGCATTAACAATTATGAATATGTACTGAAAAAATTATAAAAACAACAATGACCAATTGGTTCCGCGTTGTCACGGATACCTGTTTTTGTTTTGTACGAGGCGTTCTCTACCTTGCCTGAACGGCGCTCCGGGCATTTGTCGGCGGAGCGTGATGGCGGTTTGATCGAAACCTGACGCGACTCAATGACGCATACCAAGGATAACAACGGAGCGGAAGTCGGCCGCCTGCGCGATATGGCGGGATCGTCATCCACGTTTGCTTCGTTCATGTGGCGGCACTTCGTGCACGACCGGATCATCATGAGCGCCGGATCGCTTGCATTCCAGACGCTGCTTTCCCTGGTGCCGCTCATGGCTGTGACGCTGTCGATCCTGAAGGTCTTTCCGGTCTTCGCCTCGCTCAAGCACCAGATCGGCGATTTTCTGTTCCAGAATTTTGCTCCTGCCCAGGGCTCGCTTTTGAAAGGCTATCTATGGGAGTTCATCGACAAAACCTCCTCGCTCTCGACGGTCGGCGGACTTTTTCTCATCGTCATCGCGCTCTTCCTGATCTCGACCATCGACCAGACGCTCAACGACATCTGGGAGGTGCAGACTCCCCGCCGGCGCTTGCAGGGCTTCACGCTCTACTGGACGGTGCTGACACTCGGCCCGCTCTTCATCGGCACCAGCGTTGCAGCAAGCTCGTACGTCTGGTATTCGCTCCTTTCGGGCACGCAACTGCTCGAAATGAAGGTGAGGCTGCTCTCGTTCGTGCCCTTTTTCAACACCGCCATTGCCTTTTTCCTGCTCTACATGCTGGTGCCGAACCGCAAGGTGCGCTTCACACATGCATTGGTAGGTGGCGTACTCGCTGCTGTGCTTTTCGAGCTTTCCAAGCGGTGGTTCACCTTTTACGTTTCGAGTTTCGCCACCTTCGAGCACATTTACGGTGCGTTATCGGTGGTGCCGATGCTTTTTTTCTGGATTTACCTCGAATGGGTGGTGGTGCTGACCGGAGCGGAGTTCGTCTTTTCGCTCGGCTACTTCAGGCCGGTGGCACGCCGTGCGAGGGAGTTTGATCCATTGCAGGGGGTGCCGGAGGTGGTTGCTGTGCTGCGGGCGGTGTGGCTTGCGCAGGCATCGGGCAGTTTTGTGAGCGGGAAAAAGCTTCTGGCGTCGGAAAATAGTGCCGACCGTAGTAAATTGGGCCTTGCCGTCGAATTTCTGAAGCGCAGCGGAATGCTGCACCAGACTGCCGATGGGGGCCTTGCCGTCAGCGCGGATCTTCACGCCGTCACCCTGTACGATCTCTATGCCATGCTTCCGAGGGAGCTTTTCAACGGAGATGGGTGCGCGGATGACGGGGAGGGGAGCGGCGAATTCGAGCAGCTCCGCGCCGAAGTCCGTGATGCACTCAGGGGCGCGATGCAGACGCCGCTGATTGCGCTGGTGAACGGACAGCTCTAAAAACCTGTTGCGCGGCTCGATTGCTACGTTGGGTGGTGCTCGAAATCCTCACATACTTCAATGTACGCTCCGGTTTCTGCGCTCCATCCGCCTTGCGCTCCAGACGCTCAAGACGCTTTTTAGAAGTGTCCTAACGATTCAACGAAACAGGATTCATGAGTTATCAGGTCATAGCGCGCAAGTATCGTCCGGCACGGTTTGCCGACATTACCGCGCAGGAGCATATTACCGGCACGATCCAGAACTCGCTCAGGATGGGCAGGGTCGGCCACGGCTACATTTTTTCGGGACTTCGCGGCGTGGGCAAGACCACGGCGGCGCGCGTGTTCGCCAAGGCGGTCAACTGCGAGCGGATGATCGGCGATCCGAAGTACCTCAAGGAGGTGACCGAGCCGTGCGGCGAGTGCGAGAGCTGCCGCGACTTCGACGCGGGCGCGAGCCTGAACATCTCCGAGTTCGACGCCGCCTCCAACAACGGCGTGGACGACATTCGCCTGCTTCGCGAGAACGTGCGCTACGGCCCGCAGAAGGGGCGCTACCGCGTCTACATCATCGACGAGGTGCACATGCTCACGACGGCGGCCTTCAACGCCTTCCTCAAGACGCTCGAAGAGCCGCCGCCGCACGCGATCTTCATCTTCGCCACCACCGAGCTGCACAAGATTCCGGCCACCATCGCCTCGCGCTGCCAGCGTTTCAACTTCAAGCGCATTCCGCTCGACCGCATCCAGGGCCAGCTCCAGCAAATCTGCGACGCCGAGGGCATCCAGGCCGACGCCGACGCGCTCCAGCTCGTCGCCCGCAAGGCGCAGGGATCGATGCGCGACGCGCAGAGCATTCTCGACCAGGTGATCGCCTTCGCCCTCGACAGCGAGGGGGAGCGGGCCATCCGCTACGAAAAGGTTTCCGACCTGCTCAGCTACATCGACGACGACCACTTCTTTATGGTGACCGACGCCATCGCCAACGCCGACGCCGCCGCGATGCTCGACCTGGCGGGCATGGTGCACCGCAACGGCTACGACGAGCAGGATTTCATCGAAAAGCTCATCGAGCATTTCCGCAACTTCCTCATCATCCACAACTTGCGGTCGAGCAAGCTGATCGAGCGCCCGGAGCCGGTCAAGGAGCGCTACCAGCGCGACGCCTTGCGCCTGACGCCTGCGGCGATCATGGCGATGACCGACTTCCTCATGCAGACGCAACGCGAGCTGAAGTTCTACGCCGAGCACCAGTTCCGCTTCGAGCTGGCGCTGCTCAAGCTGATCGAGCTTGGCCGTGGAACCTCGCAGACTCCAACCGCTCCAGCGGACGAAAAAAAAAAGCCTGAGCCTGTAACCCCGCCCTCCGCATCTCCAGCTCCATCGAAGCCTGCGGCCTCCGCCCGCCGCTCGAAAACCGCGTCCGCTCCGGAATCCAGCGCAACCCCGTCCGGATTGCCGCTGGTGCCTGAACCGTCGCCCGCGCCTCCGGCAGGGTGCGCCGCTCCGCGCCAGTCCGGTTCCAAACCGGCAGCCGCCATCGACCTCGGCTCCTGGAAGCAGGCGTTCTCGAAGTTCGGCAGCAACGCCGACCAGCACCTTCCGGCGCGAAACCGCTCGCAAGTGGAGGAGAGCGGCGTCGGAGAAAGCGGCGCTCCGGTCGCCGTGCTCGAACAGTTGCGCATGGAGTGGGGGCGCTTTCTCGAACACCTCTCGGCCAAGGGATTGCAGGTGATGGTGTCGCATCTTCACGCCAGCGAGCTGATGGCGTGCAGCCCGTCGGGCGTGGTGCAGCTCGGCTGCTGCCGGAAGTTCTCGTTCGAAGAGCTTCAGCACGACTCGGCCCTGCTCGAAAGCGAGCTTGCCGAATTTTACCGCCTGCCGCTCAAACTCGCCGTCCGCTACGACGCCGAACGTGACGCCTGCACCCGCGAAAAAAGCGTCTTCACCATGTTCCATGAGCTGACGGAAAGCAACGAGGTGGTGCGCTATCTGATAACGGAGTTCGGCGCGGAGCTGGCGTATTGAGGTCGGCGATGGTTGCGCTGTTCTTGTAGGAATGGATCTGCGTGTCCGCCTTTGCGCATGTTGACTGGATGTTTGACGTGGCTTTGTCAATCGGTAACGAAATCGATATGTTCAGCGTATGAGATGCTGGGCAGGTTTGGCAACTGTCTTAAAAGTCTCAATCGGGGATGCGCTGTTTTGGCAAGTAACTGAAAGCTCTATGCCGACTGTACTGAAAATCAGGGGATTACGGTTTCACTTTTATTCCGATGAGCGCGGCGAAGCTGCGCATATCCATGTTCGCAGTGCAGAAGGCGAATGCAAGTTTTGGTTGTCGCCGGTTTCGCTTGCCCGAAATCGAGGTATTCCGTCGAATCAGTTAAGGGAGATCGAACGAATCGTTTATGAGTATCAGCAATTTCTACTGGAGAAATATTATGAATACCACAACAACTGAAAGCGAATCTTGTGCTCTTCGGGCTTGGGCTGAAGGACGGATGATTTTTCTTGAACTTGCTGATGGACGCATTATCGGCTTTCCGGCTGATCGGTTCAGGATTCTGAAGGCGGCGTCAGAAGAGGAGTTGAAAAAGGTGACGGTTGAGGTCAACGGTTTTGCGCTGCGCTGGGAAGAGCTGGATGAAGATCTGACGGTCGAGGGAGTTGTTGCCGGACGTTTTCAGCTTCCGCTGCCGGAAGTAGCGGCGTGAATAATCTGGAATCGTTGCAGGAAAAACTTCCGATGGCCGACAGCGTTATGCTTGCAACGCTTTCCCGCGCCGCAACGGTGCTCGAAAGAAATTCCGAATCAAGCTGGAGGGGTGAATGTTTGTTGTTCAGAGAGGTGACTTAAGGTTTGTATGAAAATGAAAATTTACACAGACATGTCGTGCAGCGATCTTTCTGCTACAACAGATAAAATATCTCATAGTTATTAGAAAGATGGAGTATTACCTCCATCTTGGTATACGAATTTCACTTGAAATATCGTTTATAATATTTTTTATGTCATTAATAAAATTTATGTTATCTATAGCATTTTGATAATATACCGCTTGCTTGAATTTTATTATTTCTTCAGACACGTCTTCTACCTTCATGTTGAGTACCACAGGTATTACCGGTTTACACATTATCCATGCTGCTCCAAGTTCTTTTAGCACCCATTTTGAGTTTACTGAATCGGGTGTACATAACAAAATAATAATCTTTGAGGATAATAATTCATTTTTAATGGCATCACGGTAGTCTTGACCAAGTTGGATGCTGCTATTGTTTGGGCCTTTATGGTTGTTTTTTCCACTCAGAAAGCAAATCATCCCCTGTCGCTTTAAAAATAATTCTAATCTTTCTGCGTTTGTGATATCAGTATTGCTATAGCTAATAAATATATCGTTCTTTAATGCTTGACGTTCTTGATCATAAATTTCCTGTTTTAAATAAGCTCCGGATAAGGCCTCGCAATTAATCATAACATTTGTTATAGATGAAAGATAGTTTGGTAGGTTGTTTACTGATATTTTCTCTTTCAATCTTGAAATCCTCTCTATATTATCCATGTTGCTTATTCCTTCAACAAGAAATTCTGCTTCTCCTTCTTCTCTGGTTTCACTAAATCTCATTGTTTTATTATTAATAGCCCATACTTTTGCATTTTCACAAATATTCTCTAATACATAATTTACCCAACCCATGCTTGTATAAGGATTTCCTGATCTATTAAATCCTACGTTAAGCTTATAAAATAGTCGTTCTCTGCTTTTTGGGATAACTACAAGTCGCATACTCATGTCATCAGACTGTGATTCTGCAAAGCAGTAAGATGGTAATATATCTCCATTACTGCTTTTATTTAAGTCTTCCAAAATAGCCGAAAATTCTTTGTCGATCGGCTTGATTGATCCGTCAGTCTGTCTTTTCATGAGAAAAGGTTTACATATCGCCCATTCTTTGTATTTATTGCTTTTTGCTCTTAATTCTGGATAATTTGACATAGCATAGAAAAACGCCATAGCATTATGAGGAGTGCAGACGACGGGCTCTCTTTTTTCCCTATCACAAGGATCTCGAAAAAGAAATCCATCACATCTTTCCTCTATTGTATTTTTTATTTTTTTTAATTCGCTGAGCATCCCTTTAAATTGACGCTTGTTTTTTAAATACGTTTTTTTGTTTGCATTAATATTATCGCATGATATAATTAAGCGCCATGTATCATAACTATGTGCGGACCGGCTTGCATCAGAAACTATTATAGACGCATTGCAATCCATTAAGGCTTTTGTAATCTCATTAAATACGCCGGGAGCATGCGAAACTCTGACAATGCATCTTGCTGATTTTGGCCATATTTCGAAAGGTATAGAAGAAAAAACAAAATCAATTTCAGGGTTAAGATGGCATCTGTCAGAAGTTTGTGACTCAGGATAAAACATTCCCCATACCATTGAGCCAACACTTATAGATATTGGTCTCAATACTGATTCTGGAACTGTTATCACAGAGCTTCCATCAATTAAACCAATTGCCCAATGATTCATGATTGTAAATATTTGTTTTTAAAATTTATTAAAGCCAGCAAAATGAATAAATATCTTCAGAATTCAAAAATGGCCAATCAATATTTTTAATAAACAACGGCATCACTGCTTGCGTCTAAAAATAATTTCTTATCAGCTATTAAAACATCGGCAATTTTTCGTGGTCAATGACGTCATTATCGTCCATATAAAGCCGTCTCGGAAGGGGTACATAATAAGCTCGGCGGCATGGCTTACGCATTCTATATACAAAAAGTACGTCTTAATTTCAAGTAAATACTTTGGATTGTTCCTGAAAAATTCGTTTTTCGAGCAGAGCGTGTCGCAAAGGTTTTCGCGAGTTAGGCGGAATCGACCGGAACGGCAACCTTCGAGCCATGAGCGACGGGAGGGCCAGATAGCGGGGACTGCCGGAGAGATCGAGGGACAGGCGCGGGCGCAACCGAAGCCCGCTCTTTCCCCGCAAATCGATCCCCCGGCGCTTTTTCGCCTCTCCCCGATCCGGGGTTTTACAATTCGCGCAAAATTCCTGATATTCAGGGTCGTCTTTACTAACGTCGCGATCCGGCTGTGGCCGGGATCACAGGCATTTTTTCATACGAGTCCTCCGGGACTTTCAAAACGGTTTATACACGATTTATATGAGCAAGGAGCCAACAACGGCCTTAAGTTTGCAGAACAGATTCAGAACACACTATTGCGGCCAGTTGAACCGCAAGTCGGAGGGCGAGTCGGTGCGGCTCGGCGGCTGGGTGCATCGCATCCGCGACCACGGCGGCCTCATCTTCATCGATTTGCGCGACCACACCGGCATCTGCCAGCTCGTGGTGCTGCCCGAAAACGAAAGCCAGTTCAAGGCGGCCGAAGGGCTGCACTCCGAATCGGTGATCTCCGCCGAAGGCTCGGTGGTGCTCCGCTCCGACGAAACGGTCAATCCGAGGCTCGCGTCGGGCGCGATCGAGGTGGTGGTCAACTCGATCCAGATCGAAAGCAACGCCCATCCGCTTCCCTTTCCGGTGGCCGACGACATGCCGACCTCCGAGGAGCTTCGCCTGAAGTTTCGTTTCCTCGACCTGCGCCGCGAAAAGCTGCACGAGAACATCATCTTCCGCAGCAAGCTCACCGCCGCCGTGCGCAAATATCTGACCGATCTGGACTTCATCGAAATCCAGACGCCGATCCTCACCTCCAGCTCGCCCGAGGGCGCGCGCGACTTCCTCGTGCCGAGCCGCCTGCATCCAGGCAAGTTTTACGCACTGCCGCAGGCTCCGCAGCAGTTCAAGCAGCTCCTGATGGTGGCCGGTTTTCCGCGATACTTCCAGATCGCCCCGTGCTTCCGCGACGAGGATGCCCGCGCCGACCGCAGCCCCGGCGAGTTCTACCAGATCGATATCGAGATGTCCTTCGTCGAGCAGGACGACCTGTTTGTGATCCTCGAAGGGATGTTCAAGCACCTGGTCGAAACGATGTCCACGAAGCGCATCGCGCAGTTCCCGTTCCCGCGCATCAGCTACAAGGATGTCATGAACCGCTACGGCTCGGACAAGCCCGATCTGCGCATCCCGCTGGAAATTCAGGATGTGACCGAACTGTTCGTCAACTCTGGCTTCAAGGTGTTCGCCTCGAACACGGTGGAAGGCTCGTGCGTTAAGGCGATGGTGCTGAAAGGGATGGGCGGCGAGTCGCGCCTCTTCTACGACAAGGCCGAGAAACGCGCTCGCGAGCTGGGTTCGGCGGGTCTGGCCTACATCCAGTTCCGCGAAGAGGGGCCGAAAGGGCCGGTGGTGAAGTTCCTCAAGGAGGAGGAGATGGCGGCCCTCAAGGAGCGGCTCGGCATCGTGACCGGCGATGTGGTGTTCTTCGGCGCCGGCAAGTGGGAGAAGACCTGCAAGATTATGGGCGGCATGAGAAATTACTTCGCCGACATCTTCCCGCTCGACAGGGACGAGCTGTCGTTCTGCTGGATCGTCGATTTCCCGATGTACGAGTACAACGAAGAGGCGAAAAAGATCGACTTCTCGCACAACCCTTTCTCGATGCCGCAGGGCGAGATGGAGGCGCTCGAATCGAAATTCCCGCTCGACATTCTCGCCTACCAGTACGACATCGTCTGCAATGGCATCGAACTCTCCAGCGGCGCGATCAGGAACCACCGCCCCGACATCATGTACAAAGCCTTCGAGATCGCGGGCTATCCGAAGGAAGAGGTTGACGCCCGCTTCGGCCACATGATCGAAGCCTTCAAGCACGGTGCGCCGCCGCACGGAGGCATCGCCCCCGGCCTCGACCGTCTGGTGATGATCCTGCGCGACGAGCAGAACATCCGCGAAGTGATCGCCTTCCCGATGAACCAGTCCGCCCAGGATCTCATGATGGCGGCCCCGTCGGAAGTCACCCTCCAGCAGCTCAAGGAGCTGCACATCAAGGTGGAGCTGCCCGAAGAGGAGAAGTGACGGCAGGCTGATCTGAAATATTGGTTGTAAATGAAAACTCCCACAAGACACATGGTTTTGTGGGAGTTTTTTGTTCTGGAAATATTTCCCTCTTCGAAGTAAGAGCCTCTTCACAAAAACAGCAACAAGCTCACGGCCATGACCAGCATTCCGCCGACCAGGCCGCCGATGGCAAGGTGGTGTTCGCCGTACTCTTCGGCGGTGGGGAGGAGCTCGTCGAGCGAGATGTAGACCATGATTCCGGCGACGCTGGCGAAGACGAGGCCGAAGGTGAGGTCGTTGAAGAGCGAGCGCAGGAGGAAAAAGCCGATGATGGCTCCGACCGGTTCGGCCAGGCCGGAGAGGAACGAAAGCACGAAGGCTTTTTTCCGGCTTTTGGTCGCGAAATAGATCGGGGCCGAGACCGCCAGCCCTTCCGGAATGTTGTGGATGGCGATGGCGACGGCGATGCTGATGCCGAGGGCCGGGTTCGACAGGCCGCTCATGAAGGTCGCCAGCCCTTCGGGGAAATTGTGAATGGCGATGGCGAGTGCCGAAAACAGCCCCATCCGCAACAGTTTGGCCCGCTCTTTTTCCGACGCCTCCTCGATGATTTTCTCGGTGTTGACCTCGTGCGGGTTTTCGTAGGCGGGTACCAGCCGGTCGATCAGCGCGATCACGAAAATACCGGCGAAAAAGGCGATCACCGTACACGCATAACCCGCCTTGCTGCCCAAAGCAACCGACAGCGAATCTTTCGCCTTGACGAAGATTTCGATCATCGAAACATAGAGCATGACGCCTGCCGAAAAGCCGAGGGAGATGGTCAGTACTTTCGGGTTGACCTGTTTCGAGAGAAGGCCGATCAGGCTGCCAACGCCGGTGGAGAGGCCGGCGAACAGGGTGAGGAGAAATGCGAAGAGAATGTTTTCCGGCATGGGTTGTCGCGAAATTGAACGGCTCGTTAAAAAGAGTAGCAAGAGTAACTTACCATTCTTCGGGAATGTCGTCAAGGCGTTTAAGTTCTGTGCTTGACGGTCGTTCAAAAAAACAGGACATATAGGTCTTAAAGTCCTGTATGTCCTGTGAAATTTCAATTGCGAGAACCCCCGCCGATGTCATCCGATTTTTTGGGGATTACAGGTATATCTCCGGCGTCAGTTTGCGGGTGAAGCGGTTCATGAGGAAGTTGACGAACCAGACCCAGTTGAGCGGCTTGCCCTGCATTCGCTGCATGATGGCACGGCCTTTATAGACTTCGCGCTGGAGCTTGATGAAGTTTTCGAGCAGTTTTTCGCCCGAAATCTTTTTCGGCTCGAACATGTAGTGGTAGGTGTCGTATTTGTCCCAGTCCAGATGGCGCACCCTGTCCTTCATCTCTTCGAAGTAAGGTGTACCGGGGAAGGGGGTTACCAGCGAGAAGACCGGGAACTCGATGCGGTTCTCCATGATGAAGTCGTAGGTCGCCTGGAAGCTCTTTTCGTTGTCGTCGTCGAAGCCGAACATGAAGTAACCCTGGATGGCGATCTTGTGCTTGTGCAGGTTGCTGACGACGTTCGAGTAGTTTTGCAGGCGGTTGGAGCCTTTGTTCATGCTCTTGAGAATGTCGGGGTTCAGCGACTCGAAGCCGATGCTCATGAGGTCGCAACCCGAACGCCCGGCGATTTCGGCCACCTCCGGCTTGTGCAGGAAGTTCATCGAGATGTTGGCATTCCAGCGCACGCCGAGTTTTGCCATGCCTTCGAGCAGCTCGGTGAAGTACTGCGGGCGGAAACTGATGTTGTCGTCCATGAACGAAAAGCGCACGAGCTGTTTGCCGAGCCGCTCCTGATGCGAGCGCATTTCGTCGAGCACCAGTTCCATTTCGCGGTAGCGGAAGCTTTTGCCGTAAACGGTGGGCGTCGTGCAGAAGCTGCATCCGACCGGGCACCCCTTGGTGGCGAGTATCGGAATGAGCTGGCTGTATTTCTTGGCGTGCGGCGAGTTGAGAGCGAAACTGAAATCGGGCGGAGTCATGGCCGTCATCGGCTTCAGCTCGCTGGCCTTGTAGATGCTTTTCATCTTGCCACGAAAAATATCCGTTGCAAGCTCCTCCCAGACCGACTCTATTTCGCCGTAAATCACGCTGGTGCAGTGCGATGTGGCCTCATCACGCAGCATGGTCGGGTGAACGCCGCCGAGCAGCACGATTTTGCCTTGCGCCTTGGCGCGGTCAGCGATGCTGTAGGCGTTTTTGGCGTTGAGCGTGCGCGAGGTGATGGCCACGACGTCGTAGCCCGAGAAGTCCTGCGGAATCGTATCGCCGGTGCGCTCGTCGAGGAAGGTCACGTCAAAGAACTTGCTGGCGAGGGTGGCGACCATGATCAGGTTCAGCGGCATACTCACCGTGCCGGAATCGACCATCATGCTGGTCTGGCTCTTGGGCTGGACGAGCAGCCATTTTTTCCGGGATTTCTGTTCTGCGGCGAGTTTTTCGAGGGAAGTCGCTACGCCATTCTTGTGTGAAGCGATTGATTCGGCTGTCTGAAGATCTTCTGCCAGCATGCCTGTCGAGGATAAATGGAAAGGACTACGGAACGAAACCACAAGGTATGAAAATTTCCCTAAAAACCCTGTTAAGGCTTGAAAATCAGCGGGTCGATCAGGATGTAAAAATCAGGGCGTCGTAAGCGTTGCAGTCAGGTTCGCGGATAGATGGTTATCTCGTGGATTGCCGCGTCGCTGCGCTCCTCGCAATGACAGGTGGTCGGCAAGGTTACAAGAGGTGGGGCTGAAGCCCGCGGATTTTTTGTGATGAACTCTCACCCCGGCTTGAAAGCCGGGGCCAGCGAGCGTCAAAGTAAGGTCGAATGTCCGCCGGGTTAAAACCCGGCTGAATGCGGGAAATCTGGGGCAATGTGACTATTTCTCTGCTTCGAACTCGATTCTCTTACCCCCGCTTTTCCAGCACGGCGACGGTGAAGCGGCTGACGCAGACGAGGCGGCCCTGGTCGTCGCGTATCCTGATGTCCCAGACCTGCGAGGTACGTCCCAGGTGGAGCGGCGTGGCGGTGGCGTGCACGGAGCCTTCGCCCTGGCGCACGGCGCGGAGGTGGTTGGCGTTGATCTCCTGGCCGACGATGAACTGTTTTTCCCGATCCACGCAGTAGCTTGCCGCAATGCTGCCCACGGTCTCCGCGAGGGCGAGCGAGGCGCCGCCGTGCAGAATGCCGATGCGCTGGATGGTGCGGTGATCGACGGGCATCGTGGCCGTCATGGAGTCGGGGCCGACAGCGGTGATTTCGATGCCGAGGTGGCGGGCCATCTGGCCTTTGACGATCTGCGTTTCATTGATCTCTTCGGGCGTGACCGGAACGGTGAAAATCGAATCCTGTGTCATGAGAAGGAATGGTTGGGCTGGAGAGGAAAGGCGAATCGGAGATTTCCGGGCTTGCCGGAGAGCGGGTGACGAGATTCGAACTCGCGACATTTTGCTTGGGAAGCAAACACTCTACCAACTGAGTTACACCCGCTTGTACAAGCGAAGCTCTATTGACGCGCCATGCCATTTCAGGTCGCTTCCGGCGACAGTCAACAGAGTTTCACTCGAAAGTGGTGAGGGAGGGAGTTGAACCCTCGACCTCAGGGTTATGAATCCTGTGCTCTAACCAACTGAGCTACCTCACCTTAAGGGCCACTAATATACGGCGTCGCTTTGCCAAAAGCAAGTGCCGGACAGGATTAATTTTTCGATTTTCTCGCTTTCAGTCCGGCCAGGATCGCTTCGCCGATGAAGACATCTTCGGGCGTGGTGATCTTGATGTTGTGGTAGCCGGTTTCGTAAATCCTGATCTGCTGCTGCGGGAAATAGCGTTCCACCAGTGCGGCGTCGTCCGTGGCGTACCATGCATCCTCCGTGGCGAGGCGGTGGGCTTCGATGAGCTTGCCGGGCGCGAATCCCTGCGGCGTCTGCACCTGGAGCAGGCGGCTGCGGTCGAGCGTTTCGCCGAAAATCTCCGGATTGCAGCCGACGTACTTGATCGTGTCCTTGGGCTTCGTCGCCGGAACGCAGGCGCCGTAGGTCGCCGAGAGCCGCGCGATGTCGTCGATCTCCTCCGGCTGGATAAAGGGGCGCGCGCCGTCGTGCACGAGGATGGCGTCGGGCATCTCGCCCGAGGTTTCGATCTCGCGCTCGATCAGCCTCATGCAGTTGCCGATCGAGTCCTGCCGCTCCTTGCCGCCCTCGATGATCGCCGCGATCTTCGTGAAGCCGCTCGTTTTTGCGATTTCGTCGAACACCGGAATGCTGTCCGGCAGCGTGGCGATGTAGACCGACTCGACGGTCGAAGCCTCCTGGAACGCCTTCATGGTGTGCCAGATGACCGGCTGGTCTCCGATTTCGAGCATCTGCTTGCTCAGTCCGCTGTCGAGCTTCATGCGTTTGCCGACGCCGCTTGCCGCGATAATGACTGCTGTTTTCATGGGCTTCAGACGATAAGCATGGCGTCCCCGTACGCGAGGAACCGGTAGTTGTTCTTGAGCGCGGTCTTGTACGACTCCATCAGCAACCGGTGTTCGGCGAAGGCGCTGACCACCATCATGAGCGTCGTTTCGGGCTGCTGGAAGTTGGTGATGAGCGCGTCGGTGACCTTGAAGGTGTAGGGCGGGTAGATGAACTTGTCCGTCCATCCCTGGCCGAACTTGATCTTGCCCTCGACCGTGGCGTTGGCTTCAAGCGCCCTACAGGTCGTTGTCCCGACGACGAAGACGCGGCCCGACTTGTTCATCTTGGTCTCGTTGACCTCCATGGCCGTCTGGTAGGGGATGTTGAAGTACTCGGAGTCCATTTTGTGCTTCGAAACATCCTCGACCTCGATGGCGTTGAAGGTGCTCAGGCTCGGATGCAAAGTGACGGGCAGAATCTTGACGCCGATCTTCTGGAGCTGTTGCAACAGCGGCATCGTGAAGTGCAGGCCAGCCATCGGCGCGACCACCGCGCCAGTCTGGTTCGCATAAACGGTCTGGTAATCGGTGCGGTCAGCCTCCTTCGGCTTGCGGGTGAAGTAGGGGGGCAGCGGCACGTGGCCGATTTTTTCGACCATCTGGAATACGTCGATGTCGGGATTGAGGAAGCGGATCGTGCGGCCTCTCGACGTGGTGTTGTCCACCACTTCGGCCACGACGTCATCCTCGAAGTATATCTTGTTGCCGACGCGCACCTTGCGGGCCGGATCGACCAGCACGTCCCAGAGCCCGGCCTCCTTGTTCAGCTCGCGGAGCAGGAACACCTCGATCTTGGCGTCGGTTTTCTCCTTCTGCCCGAAAATCTTGGCCGGGAAGACGCGGCTGTTGTTGACGACGAGCAGATCGCCTTTCTTGAAATAGGATACGATGTCGGTGAAGACCTTGTGCTCTATCTCTTTTTTGCGACGGTTCAGCACCATCAGCTTGCAGGCGTCGCGGGGCGATTCGGGGTGATCGGCGATTCTTGTTTTGGGAAGGGTGTATCGGAAGTTCGAGAGCCGCATAGGTTGAGGGTCAATGGGTGAAGTGCCCGTGAAGATGATCCTATATATAGCGTTTCAGGTTGAAATAACAAAACCGGGAGCGCATTCGAGCCCTCCCGGCGTTTTATCGTTCAGCCCAGCTGTATTGTCATCTCCACGCCTTTTCAGAGGGTGATGGAGCGACCTCCGCCAC
>CAYZCF010000009.1:0-30937 GCA_964476855.1 uncultured Chlorobiaceae bacterium | reverse complement strand
AAAACCCGCGAGGCGCTGGAGATGCTGCTCGCCTCGGGACGCTTCGAAAAGGTGCTCCAGGGCGGCGAACTCTACTGGATCATCAAATCTGCCTGAACGGCCACCGGCGAAGCACCACCGGTAACGGTCATGCTTCGCCGGCCGGGGCTCACTGATAACGATTCTTCCATTGGTCATCGTCGCGGTCCCGACGGTCATCGCGATCCCTACGGTCGTCCCTGTCGCGATCCCGATCTCTTCTGTCCTCGCGGCGATCCCTGTCGTACCGGTCTCCTCGCCCGTCATTATGGTAATACGAACCGCAGCCGGCGAGCGAGATCAGCAATGTCAAGGCAAGCATTTTTTTCATGATGGCCTCCTGGTTGGGCATTGTTTTCAGAATTGTCATACAGCGATACTTGCGCTTCATAAAATTGGACGACAGATTCTGTGCAAATCAGTCGCCGATGTGCTTTTTCTGGCAGTTCCGGTTAGCGTTTTTTTTGTTTTTGTATTGGTCGGCGTCGCACTGTTTGCAGAAATGAAACCTTCCTGAATGTTATGTTCATAGCGGTTGCCGGATTATGGCGATTGCCGAAAGCACCTTCAGGCAGTGCATATCGAAACCATTCACTTCAATAACCGTCAAACAGCAATGAAATTCCAGGCATCGAGATACGGCGAATTTTTCCAGGGCAAGATCAGCCCCTACAGTCACAAACGCCCGCTTATCGTCAGCTTTCTCGAATGCATCGAAAAGGAGACACAGGAGTGGCTGGTCGATTTCTATCCCAGGAACGGTCTTGTCTGTGGAATGGTACTTGCAATTGATCATGACAATCAGAACGTGTTGTGTGAAATCACCGGCAGAAAAGGTAGCGGGCGGTACCTCCGAGTGCTGAATCCCGAAATCAATATTGAAGAACTCTGGCAGCAAAAAGAGCCAGTGCTTGCCAAAGCCTGAACGGAGTGTTGCGCATCGCTCTAACCCCGGATGCCCGGGAGTTTTTCTCAGTCTGTTCGCAGTGACGTTTGAAATATGGAGGATGACTATGGCGCAGGAATCTGTCGAATCAATCAGGCACGCTGTGCTGACCCAACTGCATGCTGCCCGTACAGCGGGCAGAACTCCGGAATCTATCCAGATCTCTCCGCATATCTACCACCACATCCTTGTTGCCTTCATGCACCAGCTCAGGATTTCCGAAAGGGGCATTGAGCTGTTTGGTGTTCTTCTGGTGATAGAGCAGGATATTGCAGAAATCAGTTTGGCTTTCGTGTGAAAGCGTTGATGCAACAGGAATCTTTTCCCGAATAGAAATATAGTTGCTTGATTTCTTGTCATCTGGTGGGAACCTCGTACATCGTTCAATTTTCGATCTCTATCTTCATTTTTCCTTTCTTGGTTTTACCTTGTCATTGGTGAGAACCAAATCCCGTACCGAGTGTATCTGCATTTTCCAAAAAAAGGGATGATTATGATTGCGGATCAGTTTTTTCTCTCCAATGCTGCATATGCCACGCCGTCAGTTTTGCCGATAGCAGACACCTCGGCGCTGGTTCTGCTCTGGTGCGGGGAGGAAATTTATGAGAGCAGGTTTATTCTAAAGCATCTTGCTGGACAGATTTTTTGAAATCGAGGATTCGTTCCATGGGCTTTTTCCCATGGTTTCTGTAGCCTAAATGAGGCCGCTGTTCATTGTAAAACTGAAGCCATTGATCGAAGTCGGTCTGCAGCGATTCGAGGCTTGAATAAACCTTTTCACGCATCTTGACCCTGAAGAACTCGTCAAGCATCGTTCGGTTGAATCGCTCGACGAAGCCGTTGGTCTGCGGATGCCTTACTTTGGTGCGACGATGCTTGATGTCGTTCAATTCCAGATACAGCTCATAGGGGTGCTGTTCGGTGCCGCAGAACTCTCTGCCGTTATCGGTCAGGATATTTTCCACGCTGAGCTTGTGCTTCTGGTAGAACGGCAGGACATCATTGTAGAGCACGGCTACGGCAGCTTCAGCTTGTTTTGAGACATGCATGAAGCCGAAAGCGTAGCTGCACCAGGTATCTACGACCACATGCAGGTAGACTCGGCCAACCCCCTTGAACGAGCCGACCAGGAAGGTATCCTGGTTGAGCAGTTCTCCGGGTTTAGCGCTTTCAACATGGCGCTCTTTGAACTGGGGATTCTGCTTTTCGATAAAGGCAATCTGCTCAGCGGTTAATTCGATCGGTTGTTTTGCCTGGCGTTTTTCAATGGCCAGCCAACGATCATACCGACTGCCGAGACCTTCTCGTTCAAGGATTTTCTGGATGGTCACAAAGCTGACCTGAATGCCGTCTGCTTTCAACAAGGACTCCAGATAATTCGGGCCTCTGCTTGGATGCGTCATAGCCAGGCCCTTGATTTTCTCTACGGTCTCAGGCGGAGTCGTATTCG
This sequence comes from uncultured Chlorobiaceae bacterium, assembly GCA_964476855.1. Classification (GTDB taxonomy): domain Bacteria; phylum Bacteroidota; class Chlorobiia; order Chlorobiales; family Chlorobiaceae; genus Chlorobaculum. The sequence goes on along the minus strand of CAYZCF010000009.1, from coordinate 28,523 downwards.
GATGGTGCTTGGCGATCGGCGGCAGGTCTCGCAGACCTTCCATGCCATGAGTCTGGAACCGACGTTTGTATTCGTAGAACTGGGTTCGTGACACGCCTCGTTGACGGCATGCAGCAGAGACGTTACCCAAAGCTTCTGCCAATTCCAGCACCGATAATTTGTGTTTGATGACCTTCGTTTCGGCGTTCATAATTCCCTCCCGATGTTATCTCTTCTTTGAAAGATAATTGTTCGGCGAGATACTTATGAATACAGATGACCAGGAGAAATAGTGGTAGTTTTTACACCTCATCATAATCGGTCCGGCTGTTTTCCTTTTGCGTTCATGCATGATCTCCACTTGCCCACTGGAGAGTGGAGATCATGCATCCTGCTCGATATTGATTTTGTCATTTATTTAAGAGTTTCTGGTTTTGATCCAGGCTCTGAGAAACGAACCCGACACATAAAAACGCACCATGGTATTGGTCAGTGTAAAAAAGAATGCGATTTTTGTTACTGTTAACGAGAAATGGGAATTTTTAGGTTGAGTCAAGAATATATCGAGAGGTGATTTGCCAATATGAGCCGGCTCAAGGAGCATAAAGCCCAGCCCAAAGGTTAGTACGAGGTATGCGAACGAAATGATAATAAGTTGAGCAAAGTATTTCAGAGGTTCACTGATCATTTCCTGGCTTTGAAATGCTATGCGTTCGCTGATGTTATATTTTTTTGTCTTTTTATCTACTGTGTTTGATCCCAGGCTTTCAACGATCAGGATTCTTCGCCATTCGATTGCAGCGCTGACAAGGCGACTGAAAATGCCTCTGACCGGTCTGAATTTATTCCATTTTTCAGCAAACCATGAGCGGGCTATTTTTCGACTATCGCTCATTTCATCTTTGTAGGCTGTGAGGACGTTTGGCTGAACCCAGAGAAGCACTGAAACGATAATATAGATCCACTTCCATAATAACGATTCGTTCATCAAAGCATAACTTACAAGAGCGGTGGTTATTGCAGTGGCAATAAATGGAATCAGATAATATGCCCAGCGTCTTGCTGATATTTCTGCTCTTTTTTTCTCATGAATATTTTCCCAGACAAAGGCGTTATCGCTGTTACCATTTTTTGTGTCGATAATATTGTCAAGGATTCCAAAAAACAGATACTTGTCAGTCCAGTACAGGTTGTGAGCGAGACCCGGAATGCCGTAACGCCTTAAAACAACATCATGATTACCTATCGGGTTTGTGTTGAAAAGAGCTTGATATAAGGGAGTTTTCATTGCTTCTTCCAGATGATGACCGACAGGATCCTGTTCGTCGCAGAAGTTATAATGATAAATCTGTCCTGAAAATAAGGGGTTAAGGGTTGACGTGTTTTGGAGGTGGAGATAATTATCCGGCCATAGCACGAGAAACTTGTCGATGGGAGAACCTATGGTGATAAAATTGGTTACATGATCTCTCCATGAGAGGTAAGGAATATCTGGTACAGGTATTTTGTTGCTTTCCAATAATTGTGCACGATCAGAATATGAATCAAACGGAGTGTTTGGCGGAGAAATCAGTTCCCAGATATTTTTCAGAATTTCCGGGTTGTGTTGTTCTTTTTTCCATATATCCTGAAGTTTTTGATGCAGGTAATCCCAGTTGTTTTTCTCGATGTCATGAATAAAACTGTAGCCGGGAAAAGGCAGACTCGCGGGCCATTTGTCGCTTGTATAGTCGTTTTTCCGTATATCGTCCTTGATATGTGCGTAAACCAGAGCGTCAAAGCTCATAATGCTGCCAAGACTGTGGGCAATGATGGTAAATTCAGGAGCTTCATATTTTTGAGGTGTGTTGTCCTGTGCGGAATTCTGGTTATAGACGTTCCAGTACCATTGTAGAAAATCCCGAATCATAATTTCATCCAGCACGACATGGAAATGTCTGACAGCCCGTCCCCTTGTTCTGCCATAATCCCCATAAAGATGCACATCACCCAGGAACCCGTCGAAAACAAGTTTCGTTATCGCGGCATTCTTGAATGCAAGCATTTTTTTTACCGGAATCGCCGTGTTTACGATGGACCTAAGCATGGGCAGAGCCCAGGGGGCCATCGGATCATTTTGTTCCTTGCGGCGTTCAAGTTTTTCAAGCAGGGCGCTGCTCCACTCTTCAGTCGAGGATCCAAACGTATCAATATCATTTCTGAGGATGAATTGCCAGTCAATATCCACAAACCTGAAATTATGGCCGTTGGCTCCAGCAGCTATTGTTCCGTTAAAATCAGGAGCTCCGGGTGATGGTGCAGACTTTTTGACCGGAATACCATCGAATTCAGCCCATCCGTGTCCATAGCCATTATTACGAACCGTTTGTTCGGAAAGATTTGCCGGTATGATGAAGTTATAATCAGGCGACTTGGACGCTTTTTCGTTTTTGCCGGACTTTTTGGTGGCGACATTCCCATCGGGAGGTCTTTGGCGAGCCTCCGCGAAACGTTCTACAACTGCCGGGGCTGTTACATTGGCTTTTTGCTCGCCCATGCCATGAACGACAACGATGTAGTGTCTTTTTTCGTGACAGGAATCCGGGGATATGGATGGGGTATTCACGGGCATCTCCTTTTATCGCAGTGAATAATAAAGGGAAGCACTTTAAAAGTAATGCTTTTTTCCCCGCCGGAAAAGCACAAATATCTACAGGGGTCAGTTAACTGAGGTTGGTGATGATTGAAGCAAGTAATGTGCGGTTTTTTTCTTTAGTGCAGGGCGTTCCCACGTCAAGTTGTGTTCGAGAATGGTGTGAGAAAAACGATACTTATGACTTGCAGATTTGCATTTTTCGTACGATTTAATCTCCCGTATAATCTGCCCAGTTGTTCGGAGTCTCGTACCAGCGGAGGTTTTTGAGGGTAACGCCTTCAGGGAGTTTGCCCTTGATCTGGTTGAAGGCCCATTTGGCGAGGTATTCGGCGGTGGGTGGTTCGTCGGTCACGAGCACGCGGCTGTTGCGCCTGAGGATGAATTCGAGATCCTCTTTGTCCTCCTTCCAGACCGCGAAGCCGTGGTCGAGCAGGTCGTGGATGTGCTCGTCCATGATTTGGCGCAGGAACTTGAAATCCATCACCATGCCCTGTTCGGCGTCGCCCTCGCGCTTGATCACCGGCCCTTCGACGGTGGCCACGATCACGCCGCGATGGCCGTGCAACTGGTTGCAGAAGGTGAAGCTGTTCGGAAGGGTGTGGCCGTAGTCGATCTCGATTTTCCTTGAGATGAGCATGGTGTCGCGCTGTGTCGTGTTCACGAAATTGTTAGCAAAGTGTACGCAATTTTTTCCATAAAACATGGGGCAATCTGACGGGACGCGACGGCTGGCGGGGCCGGTCATGGAGTGCGTTTCCGGAAGCGAAGACCGATAACGGCAGGCGGGTGGTTTGCACTGTTTTGCGTACATTTGTCGGTCAGCGTTGCCGCACAAAGCCAGGAAACCTTTAAGCTGCGGGCGGCGCTTTATTGCATGATGCGGCAAGCAGTTATTTTGGGTTGCCGTAACCATCCAAAAGGAAGTTATGAGCGTACAGAATATTTGGTCGTTGATTCGTGAAGAAGCGCGCCTCGAATGCGAGCGCGAGCCAGAGATAAGACTTTTCCTCGAACAGCACATTCTGCGATATGAAGAGTTCGCTCCTGCACTGGCGATGCTGCTTTCGGTGAAGCTCGGTTCGAAGCACTTTCCTCCACCGGTGCTTGAGGGAATCTTCGAGGATTTTTACCGGCAAAGCCCTGAATCTGTCCGGTGCGCAGCCTGCGACATGGAGGCGACCCGAGAGCGCGATCCGGCGGCGGTAAATTATTTCGAGATCATGCTTTTTCTCAAGGGCTACCAAGCCCTTCAGTCATACCGGCTGGCGCACTGGCTCTGGCAGAACGATCGTAAATCGCTGGCCTACTTTCTGCAGAACCGCATGTCGGAGGTGTTCGCGGTCGATATTCATCCTGCCGCGGTGATCGGCAAGGGCATCCTGCTCGACCACGCCACGAGCCTTGTCATCGGTGAGACTGCTGTGGTGGAGGACAACGTTTCGCTCCTGCACGAGGTGACGCTCGGCGGCACCGGCAAGGAGTCGGGCGACCGCCATCCGAAGGTGGGCAAGTCGGTGATGATCGGCGCGGGAGCCAAGATTCTTGGCAACATCAAAATCGGAGAAGGCGCGAAGGTTGGTGCGGGCAGCGTGGTACTCGACGACGTGCCGCCGCACTATACAGTGGCGGGTGTGCCAGCGCATATCGTGGGGCGCACCGAAGTTCCTGAACCCTCCCTTGACATGAACCAGCGCCTCATCTTTCCGGAAAAGCAGAAGCAGAAAGGCGAGCAGCCCACGTGTCTGTGAGCGCATGACCTGTAGGGGGTGGAGTTGCATGCCCGCCCTCTTTTTGTTTACCCTGTCTTCCTTTTTATCGAGTTGCATTCTCGCGACTTCATCCAGACTCGGTGCAAATCCTTACACAATATCAATGACCATTTCAATCGGGAAGTGGTCGCTGAACCCTTTCATTGTTTCTTTATCGAATGCTTTGGGTCTCATCTTTGCTCCGGGGGCCATTTCCGGCGTGGAGAAAATCTGCATCGAGCCGAGTCGAGCCTTGAGGCCGGACTCTCCAAAAAGGAGTCCGCGCGATACCATGAACTGGTCGAACAGGTTCATCGTGTTGGCCGATTCTCCGCTGAAGAAGATCGTGCCCTTGTCTGGCTGTGCAAAGTGCGGCCACGAGAAGTTGAAGAATACGGGTTGGCGCTCGATGTAGGCGTTGATGGCCGGAGTTTCGCGGTTTGGTGAGGCTTTCAGTACCTCTTCGACCCTGTCGATATCCTTCGATGCAAGGAGATAATCGGTGATGCTGCGGCAGGAGGGATCGTCATTGAAATCGCCCATCAGCACGATGTTACGGTTCCATCGGGCATTCAGCCCGGCAAGAGTCTCGGCAGTGTCCGGAAGCATGGCGTATTCCTGCCGGTTCAGCTTCAGCACCTCGTTTACGAGCTGGCCGCAACGTTCCGCCACGGCGATGCGGAGCGGCTCCGACTGGTACTGTCCCTGCCTGCGCGACGGCCAATGGTTCACGAATACATTGAGTTCCGCTCCGGTGGCCTTGAGGGTCAGCCGAACCTGAAAAATGTCGCGCGTCGGGAACCGGAAGTTGATCAGATGGCCCTTCATCTCTTTTGTCGATGGTGCTTTGAACATTTTCGACGAGTAGATGAGCGAACAGTCGATGCCCCGGATGTCCGGCGATTCGACATGTGCCAGGCGATAGTCACTGCGCCCGATTTTTTCCAACAGCTTGTCAACCACCTCCCTGTTTTCCACTTCGCACAAACCGAGCAGGTCTGGTCCCGCGCCGCCATGCATCTGCCTGATGATGCTGGCGAGATTATCGACCTTGATGTCGAATACCTCGTCCGTCCACCCCTGTTCCGGCGTGAATTCGAGATCGGTTGCGATGGACGACGCTGTGGTGTCGAACAGGTTCTGGACGTTCCAGAACGCCACTTTGATTTCTGACATGATAGGGCCTCCGGATATAGTTGTAAAACTGATAGTAACGTCAATGATTTCAAATCACTATCACGCCCGAAGTTTTTGATCCAAAGGGTTGCAGGACTTCGTATACCGTGATTGCTACCGATTGAAAATTCGGCCGTAGATCATTGTTGCTTTGATACTTGCAAGACTCTACACTTCCAGTATCGCCCGAATATCACATTTATAAAAAAAGTGTTTCTGGACGTAATATAGTGTTGTTTGGCCGCTGGGTCAAAATGAGGCTCTGTCGTTCACGTGCCGGTTGCGCTGAGCGTTAAGTCCAGCCACAGAAGTCTGAATTGGATGCAACAACGTTGCCCGTCGGAATGCTCAGCACCTGTACGGCGGTTCGTAATCGCCCGTGAATCTGAAACCTCATGTCTTGTATTGTGACAATGAACATGACCGGATGCAGGGCTTGAGCATCTCTTTTTTCTTTGCTTCCGTATCACTTCGTTTTTACGAGATTATTGATTGCACCCAAGAGGTCCGCTGGTGAATTTTTTTGCCGGTTTCGATGATTTTATGTCACACTTCCAGCGTTTCGAAGTAACCTCAATTCATGGATCTCTTAAGTATAGGTTTATTATAAAGTCGTGTAAAATATTTGCAAATTTATACTTTATTTTTTAGTATTCCGCGTATAAAAGCACGAATAAAAAACTGTCGTTCAGCCAAATTCAGTATATGTGTAAGTTCTATTGAAGTAAGGAGGTACAGGTTTTATCACAAAAAAAACAGAGAAAAATCATGCAGGAATTAATCATATCGTTAGTCAGGGAGGTGTCAGACTTGCCGCCCACAATGCTGGTTATGGCTGTGTCGGCGTTGGGCGTGCTGGGCGTAGTGTTGGTAGCGCGCTTTATCGATAAAAATGCAGGGGGTGGGTATTAAATCAGTAAATAAAACTCTTGACCTCTGCAGATTAAAGCTGAATCTTGGGATGATATAACCCGGAGAACGCTCGTTATAAAACTCTCCGGCATCCATCGGCAACGCATGTACCTGCTCGGTTCGATTATCAAGGGGTGGTGTTTATGAGCCAGTCAAAGCTTTTCCTAGCTCTTTTGTGGCGCATCACCGGTCTTGAATTCGAGATACACGCCTAATAACAGTTTTTTGAAATTTAGGATTCGCTCTACAGTTTTTTTACCTTGGTTTCTGTAGCCTAAATGAGACCATTCAGGAAGGGTGACGCCAGTACCCAATATTTCTTGCCTAATAAAGCGTTTTTAACCCTCTCGCGATAAGTTTCAAGCAGTTTCGCAATCTTCTCTGCATGTAGTCCCGAATTTTACTAAAAGAGCGTTGGCAATGACGGGGATTACAACATGGCCACGGTCGCGATGCTCCAGTGCCCATAACGGTGCAGGTTTTGCTTCTTTTCTGCGTGAGCATACCCGGTTGAGCGTAAAGGGTCGATGGATGGAAGAATTCGACAACCAGCGTTCCTCACAGTTTCAGGCTTGAGCAATAATTCCTCGGAACAAGGAGCTCTTGCCAACTCTCCTCAAAAAAACACACTATGTTCAGATTTTGCCCACATCACCAGATGAGCGCAGGTCTTGAACTTTTTTATTCCCCGTAGGTCAATACCCCGTCGCTTGTGGTGGGCGTTATTTAACCCTCTGTATTCTTCATTTCTGAAGCGCTTCGGATTGTGAACCAGAGATTCGCCTGGTGAATTGTCTGGCTGGTCCTGATGACTTTATGCGTTATCTCCAATGCTTTTCAGCAACTGTACCACACGGATGGTGAAAATATAAAAACTGTATAAGTTTACGGGGGATGTTTGCATGTTTTTGTGTTTATGTATACATTGTGCATGTAAGCGATGGTTATAATTATATATATGAAGTAAATTATTTATCATCATGCGAGGTGCTGTATATATATGATGTGCATGTAAGGCCCCATGGTGTAAGGAGATGCAGATTTTAACAAAAAAAGGAGCACAATCGTGGAACAGTTAATCAGTTTTGTAATCGATGCGGTTTCGGAATTACCGTCCTCGACAGTGGTCATGGTTGTTTCGGCGCTAGGGGTGCTGGGAGTTTGGCTGGCAGCACGTTATATCGATAAACATGCTGGTGGCTTTTAAATCAGCAAATAAAAACCCCTGAGTTCTGGCTAATTAGAGCCGAAATACGGTATTCAATAACCTGTTGGGCTACCTGTGTTTAAAAAATTTGCGAGTAAGAGCATTCATCGGGAGTGTGTGTACCTGTTATGATCGATCATCACAGATATGCTGCCCATGAATCAGTCTAAGTTCTCTCCGATTTTTTCACTGCCACCACCCGTTTTGATCTTAAGATGCATAATCATCAGCAGATGAGTATTTGGGTACTCTTTGCCTCTTTCGGGTCAGGAAAAATCAGCCTTGTTCATAGTACCGGGCGTCCGAAGCCACCACTTGACACACGGTATAGCGCCTCGTGTCACAGGAGGAACAGCACAGTTGCCATCACTCATGCCGGTTAGAGACTCACAAGTGACGTGTAGGGGGGCGGACATGAAGATTTTTTTGCCTATATGAATTCAGCGGAAGATGAGCTTTATGGGCGTCCGGTGGGGCGCTTCTTTGTTTTTTACAGCAATGCCGAACAATAGCAATAAGCAACTGATCATTGAAACTCCTGATTATGTTGACGATGTAAAGTCGGCGGGATTAAGCGACGATGAGTGGTGCGCCACTGTGGCCTGTGTTGCGTGGAATTCTGGTGCCAGTGTGGAAATGAATGCGACTGACGGAGCTCTGAAAATCCGGTTTGCCGGACGAGGCGAGGGAAAAAAGAGGGGGCTATCGGGTTATTTCGTTCTATACTGGAGTCGACATTCCGGTATTTCTTCTGTCTCATTTTTCAAAATGAGACAACCTTTCACAGACTGAAGCGAATGAGTTGAAAGCAGTTTTAGGCTTGATCGCCGAAGCCTGTTGAGAAGGAGTGAAACGTAGTGTCAGAAGCAGGAAGTGTAATGTTCAAATCGTCGGCCAACGCTTGCTTATGCTCGTAGCGAAGCAGCGGAGGGTTTTGTCGCCCATGTGCCGGATGAGGGGTATGTGTGTAGGCAAGCCGCAAGAGCCTGGGATTGACGCAACCGGAATTTTCGAGGTGTTTCGGTGTCAACATCCGCGCCGTGCAGGATTGGGAGCAGAAACGCCGCAAACCCAAAGTCGTCAGTCGGGTGCTACTATTGCTCGATCAACGCAGAAAGAGTGAGTTGCTCCCACTGACCAAACCAATCCCTATTTTGTGCCTGGAGAGAGACTGCTTTTTTGTGAATAGTCTGATTCCGTTGCTTGTTTTGAACTCAATGGTAACGCAAGCAAAACGCATAGAAATGTAATGGTTCCCCATAATTATTACCTCTTTACCAAAAGGATTTTCATTGTCGCTGTCAACAGGTGATTAGGATTTTTCGGTACTGAGTAAACCACATATTCTCAATGAGAAACTACATTTGCGACTGTTTCCCCTTAATGCCTTTGTGCCAGGCTTCTCAATATGGCTGGGGATAAGAGTCTGGCACAAATCTGTTTTACTAACGTTTATCCACCAAACCGCATTCTCAGCGCCTCCCGATAAGCCTCCAACCTTTTCGCAATCTCCTGCATATGATCGCCGCCAATCTTTTCCAACAAAGCGTTGGCGATGACGGGGGCTACCACAGCTTCGGCGACGACTCCGGCGGCGGGGACGGCGCAGGTGTCGCTGCGTTCGAAGCGCGACTGGACGGCTTCGAGCGTGGCGAGGTCGAAGGAGCGGAGCGGGGAGACGAGCGAGGAGATCGGCTTCATGGCCGCGCGGATGTGGATCGGCTGGCCGCTCGACATGCTCCCTTCGATGCCTCCGGCGCGGTTGGTTTCGCGCCTCAACCCCTTCCCTCCACCTGCGAAGAGTTCGTCGTGCACCTGCGAGCCGGGTTTGCGGGCGTTGTCGAAGGCCGGGCCGATTTCGACGCCCTTGATCGCCTGGATTGACATGATGGCGGCGGCGAGCATCGAGTCGAGGCGCCGGTCGTGCTGGACGTAGCTGCCGAGGCCCATCGGGACGCCGGTGATATAGAGTTCGACGATGCCGCCGAGGGTGTCGCCGTCAGCTTTGGCCTGGTCGATGGCCGCAACGGCGGCGGCTTCGGCTTCGGGGTCGAGCATCCGCACCTGCGATTTGTCGGCTTCGGCGGCGAGGCTTTCGGCTCCGGCGTCGAGCAACGCCTGCAACGAGGCGGGGGTGGCGGCTTCGGCGGCAGGGCCGATGGCGGAGATGTAGCTGCCGATCTGGATGCCGAGCTGGTGCAGAAACGCTTTGGCGAGCGATCCGGCGGCGACCCGGGCGGCGGTTTCGCGGGCCGAGGAGCGGTCGATGACCGGGCGGATGTCGTCGAAGCCGTATTTGATGAAGCCGGTGAGGTCGGCGTGGCCGGGGCGCGGGATGGTGATCTTCTGCACCTCGGCGGCGTTGTTCTCGAACTGCGCCATCGGCGTCGTCCAGTTCTCCCAGTCGCGGTTGCGGATGACGAGGGCGACCGGTGAGCCGATGGTTTTGCCGAAGCGGACGCCGGAGAGCACCTCGGCGCGGTCGGTCTCGATCTTCATGCGACCACCGCGTCCGTAGCCCTGCTGGCGGCGGGCAAGCTGGTCGTTGATGTCGGCTTCTGCGAGCGCGACGCCTGCGGGGAGTCCTTCGACAATGGCCGAGAGTGCCGGGCCGTGCGATTCGCCTGCGGTGAAGTAGCGTATCATATCAGTGCGGGAAGAGATAAATAGATCGGTTGTTTTGGTCGCAATGGGTCTGGTTCTGTCATGCCCAACCAGATTCGGGGCTCTGGCAAAAGTGTCGATCCCTTTTTGTCGCCAGGGAGCGCTGAGCTCCAGCTCGGCATCTTTCTGACCATTGCCATGTTTTTTCTATACTTCTGGAATTTGAGCCTTCAACTCTTCAGCCAAGCTGGAGCTTGGCGTTCCCAGGGTGAAGATAACAAAAAAAGCCCGGCGATTGTGCGCCGGGCGTGGGTCATATCTAATCAGCCGTGAATCAGCGGAGCTTTTTGGCGGCTTCCTTGGCGTAGTAGGTGAAGATGATGTCGGCGCCTGCACGCTTCATGCAGAGCAGCGACTCCATCATGACGCGCTCTTCGTCCAGCCAGCCGTTGGCGGCGGCAGCCTTGACCATGGCGTATTCGCCGGAGACGTGATAGATCGCCACCGGCACGTCGAAGCGCTCCTTGGTGCGCCAGACGATGTCGAGGTAGGCAAGGCCGGGTTTCACCATGACGATGTCCGCGCCCTCGATGATGTCGAGTTCGATCTCTTTCATCGCCTCTTCGGTGTTGGCCGGGTTCATCTGGTAGGTGCTCTTGTCGCCGAATTGAGGCGCGGAGTGCAGCGCGTCGCGGAACGGGCCGTAGAAGCTCGAAGCGTATTTCGCGGCGTACGAGAGAATGCCTACATCGGAGTGCCCGGATTCGTCGAGCGCCTCGCGGATCGCGCCGATGCGGCCGTCCATCATGTCGCTCGGAGAGACGAAGTCAGCGCCAGCCTCGGCATGCGAGACAGCCATTTTCTGGAGGACTTCGACGGTCTCGTCGTTGAGGATGATGCCGTCCCTGACCAGGCCGTCGTGGCCGAAGGGGGTGAAGGGGTCGAGGGCGACGTCTGTCATGATGCACAGCTCCGGTACGGCAGCCTTGATGGCGCGGATCGCCTGCTGTAGGATGCCGTTATCGTTGTAAGCCTCGCTGCCGTCCTCGGTTTTCTGCTCCGGAATGCCGAACAGGTCGATCGCTTGGATGCCGAGATCGTAAAGCTCCTTGCACTCCTCGACAGCGCGGTCGATGGTGAAGCGGAAGCTTCCGGGCATGGAGGAAACCTCTTCAATGTTATTGGTACCAGGCATGACGAACAGGGGGAATACGAGGTCGTTGACCGTCAATGTATTTTCCTGAACGAGGTTGCGGAGAGCGGCGGTTCTGCGAAGTCTTCTCGGGCGATGAACAATATTGAGGAGGTCGAGCTGGCTCATGGTTCTGGATGATTTTGTTGGAAAGAAAAACGAAGATAAGAAAATCCGTCAACATCGTGAAGGCGGCCTTGTGTTTTTCGCTGCATATCGTTAGGTTCGGCCTCTGTTGATTATCTTACGTCATTGTTCGCAGCCAACCCTTAACCGGACTGTACACCCATGAATCCCGAACTTCAGCTCGCGCTCGAACTGGCCGAACAGGCAGGCAGACTCACGCTCGATTACTTCGGCAAGCGGTCGCTCCAGGTTTTTTCGAAACGCGACGATACGCCAGTCACCGAGGCGGATCGCAAAGCCGAGGAGCTGATACGGCAGGGAATTACGTCACGCTTTCCCGACGATGGCGCATTTGGCGAGGAGTTCGACGAGCGCCCCTCCGGCAACGGACGCCGCTGGATCATCGATCCCATCGACGGCACCCGCTCCTTCATCCACGGCGTGCCGCTCTACGGCGTGATGATCGCGCTCGAAGTCGATGGGGCGCTCCGGCTCGGCGTCATCAACTTTCCTGCGCTTGGCGAGATGTATCATGCCGAAGTCGGCGGCGGAGCGTTCATGAACGGATCGCCAATCCGGGTTTCGGCCATCGCGGAGACGGCGGCTGCCACGGTGACGTTCACCGAAAAGGAGTATCTGCTCGATCCGCCCTCGACCCATCCGGTCGATCTGTTGCGCTCGAACGCCGGGCTGGTGCGCGGCTGGGGCGACTGCTACGGCCACATGCTGGTTGCGTCGGGCCGCGCCGAGGTGGCCGTGGACAAGATCATGAGTCCGTGGGATTGCGCGGCGGTCATTCCGATTGTCACCGAAGCCGGTGGCTGCTGTTTCGATTATCATGGCGTGACGACTATCACCGGTCAGGGGCTCGTCAGCGCGAACCGGGCGATGGGTGACGCGCTCATCGACGCCATTCGCAAAGGGGAGAGCGCCCGATGACGCTGGTAATTGTACTTTTGGTTGTCATTGTTCTGCTGCTCGCGGTCATCATTGCGATTCTGGTGACCGGATGGCCCGGCAGGCAGCGCGAGGAGATCGATCGACTTGGTAACAGCCTGCGCCGCGAGATGGCCGAGCAGCGAAGCGAGTCGCTTCAGCTCATGAAAAGCCTTCGCATCGTGGTCGAAGATGCCGTGAAGGAGTCGGTCGAGAAGGAGATGGCCTCGTCCCGTCCGAGAAGCGGGCGGGCGCGGAATAGCGCTCGCAAAAAGGCGCAGGAGGGCGAGCCAGGTTCCGCACGTGAGGCGACGACCGCCGAAGAGGAGGCCGATAACGGCAGCGATGAAAATCCGTTGCAAGCCATGCAGATTCCGCTGTTTTCGGAAAACCCGGTGCCTTCGCAACCGTCGGCAGCCCCGACGACCGCGAACGCTCAGCCCGAAGCTGAAACGATCCACATGGGGTATGTTGACGATATTCCGGAGGTGGAGTAGAAAAGAGTTATAGGTCGAATAGGTCTTATAAGTCGTATATGTCATATAAGACCTATGTGCTGGAGAGACAGAAAAAACCTCAACCCAGCGCCGCCGCTATCGCTTTGGCGAAGTTGGGGCCGTCGAAGTATTCGGGGATGATGTCCACCTCGATGCCGAGCTTTTCGAGCGCGCCGGAGGTGGTGGTGCCGATGGCTGCGATGAGCACGCTGTCCGGCACCTCCTTCGATCCCATCGCTTCGAAGAAGTTGATGGCGGTCGAGGGGCTGGTGAAAGAGAGGCAGTCGAGTTTGCCTTCGGCGAGCAGCGATTTGACCTTTTGGGTCTCTTCGAGCGACGGCTGGATATTGTCGTAGACGGTCAGCTCGACGCAGATGCCGCCGCGTTTGGCGATGACTTCGGGAATGGTGCCAAGCGAGAGGCTGCCCCGGACAAAGAGGAAGGTTTTGCCTTCGATTTCACTGGCGTCGATGCCCGACATGAGGCTGACGGCATCAGCGCTTTTGGGAAGCGGCTCGATGGTGACGCCATGCTTCTCCAGATCGCCGCCGGTGGTTTTGCCGACCGCCCAGACACGGGCGTTTTGCAGATTCGGCAGCTCGTCGGGAGACTCTTCGAGCAGTCGTTCGAGGAAAAACTGCACACTGTTGGCGCTGGTGAAGAAGATGCCCGAGAACTGCGTGAGGTCGGGCACACTCCAGCCGACAACCGGCCTGATCTCGATTGTCGGAAAGACAACCGAGTTCAGGCCGTACTGCGCAAGCTCCCTCACAAAAGGCTCTGCCTGATGCTTCGGGCGAGTAACGAGAACGGTTTTCATCAGCGGGTTTTGCGGATGTCGGCGAGAATTTTCTCTGCACCCATCGAAAGCAGAACCTCGGCCAGCTCGATACCTACAGCCTCGGCCTCTTCCGGAGTGTTGACCGGCTTGGTCAGCTCGTTGCGCAGGGCGGTCTTGCCGTTCACGGAGCCAACGAAGGCAAGGAGTTTCAGCGAGCCGTCGGCATACGAACCGTAGCAGCCGATCGGAATCTGGCAGCCACCCTGGAGGTGACGGAGAAGCGCACGCTCGGCGCGGCAGCAGATTTCTGTGTTGTCGTCGTTGAGCACGCGAACGATCTCGCGGGTCTCGGCGTCATCCGTGCGGGTCTCGATGCCGAGCGCGCCCTGGCCGACCGCGGGAAGCATCACGTCGTGCGGCAGGATTTCGGAGATGCGGTCGCTGAATTCGAGGCGGTAGACACCGGCGTAAGCGAGCATCATGGCGTCGAACTCGCCGTCATCGAACTTCTTGAAGCGGGTATTGAGGTTGCCCCTGATGTCGAGAATCTGCAAGTCGGGCCTCATGGAGAGAAGCTGTGACATTCTGCGCAGAGAGCTGGTAGCCATCCTCGCATTCGGGGGGAGGTCTTTCAAACCCTTGCCAGACTTGGAGATAATGACGTCGCGGGTATCTTCGCGCTCGGTGAAGGAGGTGATGACCAGACCTTCAGGCGTGCCGGTTGGAACGTCTTTCAGGCTGTGCACGGCCAAGTCGATCTCGCCAGCAATCAGGTGTTTTTCGATGTCCTTGGTGAACAGGCCCATGTCTCCGATTTTGGAAAGCGGAGAGTCGAGCAGCACGTCACCGGTCGTTTTGACCAGCTTGAGCGTGATGTTCATTTCGGGAAAGCGCTTCGAAAGTTCTGCTTTGGTGAATTCAGCCTGCCACAGGGCCAAGGGGCTGGATCGAGTGCCGATGATAAGCTCTTTTTTCAATTCGATGACAGATTGATTTTATTGGAGTGACTGGTTTGGTTCTTCAAGATCGAAGATGTTTCTGACGAGATTGACCTTGCTGGGAATATTGTCGGCGGTATCGACCGGAGCCTTGAGCATCTTGATCGGATGATGCAGAATCTTTTTCAGAATCCTGTCAGTCAGGTGTTCCATGCGGCGCAGTTCTTCCTCGCTCACCTTGTAGCGGTAGCGTTCGAGCTCTTTCTCCTTGATTTCGATGAACTTCGACTGGAGATCGACGATGGTCGGACGCACCTTGAGGGTGTTGATCCACTGGCCGAAGCTGACCAGCTCCTCGTCGATGATCGCTTTGACCTTTGGCAGCTCGGCGCGGCGGCGTTCGAGGTTCTTGTCGATGATGTGCTTGAGGGCGTCGATGTCCTTGAGGAACATGTTTTGCAACTTGCCCACTTCGGGATCGATGTTTCTCGGCAGGCCGAGATCGAGCATGATCACCGGTTTCAGGCGGCGACGCTGCATGGCCTGCTGCATCTCGGCTTCGTTGAGGATGTACTCCTTGGTGCTGACTGCCGTGATGATGATATCGAATTCGTGCAGGTGCTCCTTGTACGACTCGTACGGAAGCACGCGGTTGGTGCCGAGCTCCTCGGCGAGTGCCTCGGCCTTGGATTGCGTCCTGTTGGTGATGACGATGTTCCGGGCGTTCTTGGCGTAGATATGCTTGGCTGCAAGCTCTCCGGTTTCACCGGCGCCAACCAGCAGCACTTTTTTCATGGAGAGGTTGGAAAATATCTTCTGGGCAAGTTCAACCGCCGCGTAGCTGACCGAAACTGCGCCCTCCATGAGCTTGGTCTTTGTCTTGACCTTCTTGGCGACGCTGAAAGCTGTGTGGCAGAGGCGGGTGAGCAGAATGCCTGCGGTTCCGACCTCAGCAGCGATGCGGTAGGCATCCTTGACCTGGCCGAGAATCTGGCCTTCACCGAGCACGAGGGAATCAGTGGCGCTGGCGACTTCAAAGAGGTGACGGGCTGTGCCACAGTAGAAACGGTTGAAAAAGTGTTCAGGGCGGACATCCTTGCGGGCGTCCTTGTAGGCGATGAGGTACTCCTTGAGATAATCGCAATTCACCTCAGCCATTGCGGGAACAACGTAAAGCTCCGTCCGGTTGCAGGTCGATACTACCATGGCCTCGCTGGCCAGTCCACTCGATACCAGGTCCGTGACGAATTCCTTGTTCTGAACTTCTGAAAGCGCGATTCTTTCACGGATTTCAATAGGTGCAGTTTTATGGTTGACACCAACTGAAATGATGTTCATAATAGAATGGTTTTGATGAGCCGTTCGTAAACCGTTCAAAAGAGCTTGGAAAAAGGAATCTCCAAAAGTGTGTTAATATACCGCAATGTGCCGAATTTTCAAATGGAGCTTCGGTTAAATACTCATTCCGTGAAAACTTGGCGTAACCAGACTCATGATGAACAACAATGCCGTGACCAGTACGAAGAGTGCGATGAGCAGGACTGCCATGTGCTTGATATCCCAACCGAAAAGCGGCTTGATGACCAGGCTGATGCCGTAGAGTATCCAGATGACGAACAGGGCGATGAGCCTCGGCTCGAAGAGGTTGATCACCTCTTTCGATGCGTGCTGTTCGAGAATGCCTGCGGCGATAGTGACCGTCAGGAAAAAGAAGCCGAACGCCACGGCATGCATGATCAGCAGGCCGAGCGCTTCGAGGTTCGGAAGGCGCTGGAAGAGCAGGCCGAAACGGTTGAGACGTATCTGTCGGAAAAGCACCAGGTACATGCCGCTGTACAGTCCGGCGATGGCTACCGAGCTGAAGCCGAAGATTGCCGCGATCAGGTGGACGCCGATGCGCAGGCCGCTGAATGCCGGGCCGGAATCGATGGTCTGGGCGCTCAGGATCGACGAAAAGAGCGCCGAGCCGGTAGCGAAGGCGATGACGAAAAAGCCGGTCTTGTCGCTTTTCGTGGTAAATTCGATAAACATATAAGTAATGGCGAGCGTCAGCGCCACCATGCTCATGAGGTTGTAGGCCGAGTAGTTCAGCCGGTATCCCGCTGTCGAGGTGAGCAGCCCGAGGTCAGCCACATGCATGACGACGGTGAGAATCAGCGCTGGCTGCTTGAGACTTCCGGCAAGCGGCGTCTCCTTGAAAAAGTGGATGCCGTACAGGGCGGTGGTGACGATATAAAACAGCGGCACGATTTGCGTCAGGGCAAAAAGGAGGCTGTTTTCAAGAAATATATTGGCCATACTCTGAAAAAAGAGGTCGTTTCGTGGAGAGGGTGAATGTGAAAATACTTCAGTTGTTACTGCGCCCGGCACGAGTCTGGTTCAATCGACAAAACTGAAAAGAAAAATATCTTCACGCCTCTCCGATGATAATTTCAATGGAAAAAGTGTATATTCGGCCCGAATGAGAAACCAAGGCATTAAAATATACTTATTTATCGCAAAAGATGAGCAGGAAACAGAATATTCGCAATATCGCCATTATCGCGCACGTCGATCATGGCAAGACCACCCTCGTGGACTCCATTTTCAAGCAGACGGGCGCTTTCAGGGAAAACCAGCATGTTGACGTCAGGGTGATGGACTCCAATCCGCAGGAGCGGGAGCGGGGCATTACCATCTTCTCCAAAAACGCAGCCGCGCAGCACAAAGGCTGCAAGATCAACATCGTCGATACCCCCGGTCACGCCGATTTCGGCGGCGAGGTGGAGCGCATCCTGAAGATGGTCGATGGCGTGCTCCTGCTCGTCGATGCCTTCGAGGGGCCGATGCCGCAGACCAAGTTCGTGCTTCGCAAGGCGCTCGAACTCCATCTGAAGCCGATCGTGGTCATCAACAAGATCGACCGCCCGCAGGCCGATCCGGTCAAGGTGCACGACCAGGTGCTCGACCTCTTCATCGCGCTTGGCGCCGACGAGGAGCAGCTCGACTTCCCCTACATTTTCGCTTCTGCCAAGAACGGCATCGCAAAATACAGCATGGACGATCCAGACGGCGACATGAGCCTGCTGCTCGACATGATCGTCAAGGAGCTTCCCGCGCCGGAAGCGGACGATGACGCCGGGTTCCAGATGCTCGTCACCAGCCTCGATTACAACGACTATATCGGCAAGATCGCCATTGGCCGCATCCAGCGCGGCAAGGTCGCGCCAGGCAACCAACTCACGCTTGTCACTCCTGATGGCGTGGTCGGCAAAGGCACCGTCACCAAGCTCTTCCTCTTCGACCGCACGCAGCGCGTCGAGGCGCAGGAGGCGACGGCGGGCGACATCGTCGCGCTTGCCGGTATCGCGGCGGCCAACGTCGGCGAGACGCTGACCACTCCCGACCAGCCCGAACCGCTCGATTCGTTCGAGATCAGCAAACCGACCCTCTCGATGCTCTTTTCGGTCAACGACTCTCCGTTTGCCGGTCAGGAGGGCAAGGAGGTGACCAGCCGCAAAATCCGCGAGCGCCTGATGAAAGAGATCATGACCAACGTCGCGCTCAACGTCGAGGAGACCGACAGCGCCGACACCTTCAGGGTTTCGGGCCGCGGCGAGCTTCACCTTTCGGTGCTCATCGAGACCATGCGCCGTGAAGGCTACGAGCTGGCGATCTCGCGTCCCGAGGTCATTCTTCGCGAGGAGAATGGCGTGACGCTGGAGCCGGTCGAGCATGTCACCATCGACGTTCCCGAGGAGTACACCGGCGTGGTGATCGAAAAGATGGGGCGCAGAAAGGCCGAGATGACCAACATGAGCACCCTGCGCGGCGGCATGAACCGCCTCGAATTCGAGATTCCGACGCGCGGCCTGATCGGTTACAACCTTGAGTTCACCACCGACACCAAGGGCGAGGGCATGATGTCGCACGTGTTCCACAACTACCAGCCCTACAAAGGCAAGCTGCCGTCGCGCGAGACGGGCGCCCTGGTCTCCGCCGAAACCGGCGTGGCTGTGGCCTATGCGATTTCGAGTCTCGAAGATCGCGGCACCTTCTTCATCGGGCCGAACGCGAAGGTCTACGAAGGCATGGTGGTCGGTGAATCGACCCGCGACCTCGACATCACGATGAACATCTGCAAGACCAAGAAGCTCACGAACATGCGAGCTTCCGGTTCGGACGAGTCGATGAGGCTGACCCCGCCGAAGAGGCTGTCGCTCGAACAGGCGCTCGAGTTTATCAACGACGACGAGCTGCTCGAAGTGACGCCGGAGAACATCAGGATTCGCAAGAAGATTCTCAACGCCGACCTGAGAGCCAAGGCCACCAAGAAAGCCAAGGCAATGGCGTGAAGAGAATGGATAATTGACAATGGATAGTTGATAATGAGAAAGGCTGCTCCGGGTGGGCAGCCTTTTTTGTTGTGGCGCGGGACGGGATAAAGAATAGGACTTATTCGACCTATAGGCGAGAAATCACGCTTTTCTTCAGAGCTCGAAGAAGAGCTTGCGCATCGCTTTGCGGGCAGTGGCGATGTGGGCTTTGACCTCCTGCTCACTGAGACCCTTCAGGTTGGCGATCTGTTCCGGTGATTTGCCCTCGGTTTCGAGTAGGGTGTAGAGTTCGCGTTCCGGTTCCGGCAGCTTTTCGATGCAGGCGAGCAGTCGCTCGCGTTCGGCGTTATCCGAAGAGCCGTTTGGCGCAGTTTTGGTCGCTGGTTGCCCCGTCTCGCTTTCGCCGACGGCTGACGGACGCCTGAACAGTTCGTTAGCCGTTGCGGCTGCGGGCAGTTCGTCACTGACTTCGCCGAATAGGCGCACGAAATCCATGAAATCGAGGCCGCTCGCTTCGCAGGGCGTGATGGCGTCGGCGAGAATGTCCGTGGCGAGCTTCCTGAACGGTTCGCCGATTGCGGGCAGGCGGACGGCGAAGTCGAAGCTGTCGTCCATGTCGCGCGCCTGGAGGTTGTAGGGCACCTTCATCAGCACGTTGATGCCCGCCGCTTTCGCGTAGCTTTCGGCCATGCCGCTGCCGTCGTCGCGGTTGACGATGAGGCCAAGCAGGCGCGAGCGTCCGCCGATGGTGCGGAAGTAGTTGTTGGCCTGGCAGATGTTGTTCGAGGTGAAGATCGACTGCCGGTCGTTGCTCGTCACGAGAATCACCTCCTCGCTGAGCGAGCGGGCCAAGGGCGTGGCGAAACCGCCGCAGACCACGTCGCCGAGGAAGTCCATCAGAATTATGTCGATCTCCCACTCGAAGATGCCGAGCTTTTCGAGCACGTCGAAGCCGGAGATGATGCCGCGCCCGCCGCATCCACGCCCCACCTGCGGGCCGCCGAGTTCGATGCCGTAGATCGGCTGCGGAAATCCGGGAATGTCGCGCCGGAAGACAATGTCGCTGATCTGTACCTGCTCGTTTTTCGCATTCTTTTCGGCGAACACCTCGGTCACCGTCGGCAGCGAAATGCCGCCGAAGAGCGATGTGGTCGAGTCGTGCTTCGGGTCGCAACCGAGCTGCAAAACCCGCTTATTCATCATGGCGAAGGTGGCGCTGAGGTTCGGCGTGGTGACGCGCTTGCCGATGCCGCCCATGCCGTAAATGGCGATGGTTCTTGGCGCCATAAAGTACTCAGTTGCCCGTGTTGCAGGTTGGAAAGTGCTCGCCCGCCTCGTCGCCATGCTTCCAGTGAATGATCATCTTCAGGCAGTCGGGATCGCTGAATGCCTGCGAATAGGCCTCCATGAGGTTGTCGTCAACCGTGCACTGATGGGTGAATATTTTCTCCGCATTGATCTTGCCCGCGCCGATCAGCTCGCGCACGCGGCGCAGGTCGCCCTTGGCCCACTGGCGGGCGGCGATGAAGGAAAGCTCCTTGTTGAACGCCTGCGAGTAGTCGATGTTCATGCGCTGGTAGTAGCCGCCGAAGATCACCTTGCCGTGGAATTTCAGAAAGCGCAGGCCTGTTTCGATGGCGGTCATGATGCCGGTGCTGTCGATGAGAATGTCGAACTCGTGACCCGCCAGCGCCGCCGACACATCCTGCTTTTCGGGGTTGACCCTGATGTCCGCCGTCGAAACGTCGAGCCTCCGCTGGTGCGGTTCGGTGACCGCCACGAGGCTCGCGCCGAAGCGCTTGGCCAGATCCGCGGCGAGGATGCCCACCGCGCCCTGGCCGAGCACGAGCACCTTGCGGTTCCGCACTTCGGCGAGATCGACGATATGCAGCGCCGTCGCGCCGAGCGGTAGCGCGATGCCGCATTGCGGATTGGCGATGCCGTCGAGCACCGTGATGCTTTCGAGCGGGCAGACCAGGTACTGCGACGCGCCGCCGAAAGCCGCGTTCACATCCTGATAGCCGAACGAACCGGCCACATAGGCAAACTTGCCGATCAGCCCCTGATTGACGTGATCGCCCGCCTCGACGATCCGCCCCACGGTTTCGTAGCCGGGAATGAAGGGAAAGATAAACGGCGGCGACGGAATCAGGCCGTTCAGGGCCATCTTCTCCGTGCCGGTGCTGATCGACGACCACCAGGTCTCGACCATGACGTCGGTCGAAGAGACCGGTTTGAGCGTCACCTCACGCAGCTCGATCTGGTTGACGCCGCTGAAGACGATAGCTTTGGATTTCTTCGCTTCCATGCTGTTACCGGTTTTCCCGTTCATGCCGCGCCGCTGGCCTTGAGTTTCTTCTCGTTATGCTTTTCGAGCAGCAGTCGGATGACGAACTGCGCCGCGTTGATGAGGTAGCTCAGGTAGGCGAGATAGGCGGTCGTGATGAGCATCTGTTCGTCGAGGCCCATCCAGAAGAGGATGAAATAAGAAATATGCACGATCATGGCGATAGCGCTGCCGAAATCCTCCCAGAAAAACTCGTGCGCGAAGGCGAACTGCCCGAACACCTCGAGCTCGAAGAAACCGCCGGTGACGAAGATCAGCACCAGCATGGCGGTCTTGAGAATGACGAAGGTAGTGATCCAGGTGAAATCGGTGATCCAGACGCCCTGCGAGTAGAGGTAAGTGACGGTCAGACCGGCAAGGAAGATAAGGAACTGGATCGGCGCGAGAATCGCCTGCACGGTCGTCCACTTGGACGCATTTCTTTTTTCAAGCTGTTCCGGTGTGTAACGGGGCATGAGAAAATCATTTCGGTGATGGAAGCAGCACGCCAGACGCGCGCCGGAGCGACGTTGAATATAGCAAAATACGGCGGATGGCAAAACGGGGGGAGGGGATGGGCGAGGAGGCGGGTTGTGGGGCGCTGTTCGGGCGGCTCGTGAAGCGCCATGTCATGTTCTGTCATTGCGAGGAGCGCAGCGACGTGGCAATCCAGTCGATTTGCTTGCAAATCAGGCGTAATCTTTGTATGTATAATTCGTAAGCCAAGCCGTCGGACTTATTTGGTGCCCCTTTCGAGATGGTTGCTAATATGCATTGATAAAATATCATTCTTGACGGAATCAAATTCATAATGAGCGATCTTGGAAAGAAAACTGAAGACGCTGTCCAGGAAATCTGTGCGCGGTCATTTCTCGCTGACTTTGTGGCACGATCACCTGATTTCACTACTGAAGCTGGGCATCATCGTGAAGCGGGAGATCTATTGATTCATCTTGGGAAGACATTGATTGCATTGCAGGTGCGCGCGAAAGAGGTTGACGAAACATTTGATCCTTCAGACGAAACCACTCGGAAAAGAGTTGAGCGTCGGATAATGCATGCTGTAGAGCAGGTCAAGACAGCAAAAAGGGCACTTGAAGGAAATATGCTAACTGTTTTACAGAATTTACGAGGTGTTTCTTGGCCAGTCTGTGCCGCTGACTTTGAAACACATATCGGGATTGTTGTTTTTGATCTTGTTCGACCTGAGCGACTTACTCGAGAGCAAGAACTCGTTCTATCCAATGGTTATGCCGAGGTTAGGGGGATTCCAGTGCACATCTTTTTTCGGATTGACTTTGAAGCTTTATTGCAAGAACTTGATACCATCCCAGACCTAATCGAATACCTTCAGGTGAGATCTCAAATTGTTGGTAAGGGAAAAATGTTTTCACTTACCCGAGAACTCGATCTGTTGGCATTGGTTGTGACAGATTTCCCTACAGTCAAAAAGTACTTGAGTAGGAATTTGGATTTGTTTTCCATTGAGCCTGGGCTATGGGAGACATATAGGAATCGTTTTGCCAAGGAATATGAAACTCGTAGACTTCTCAGGGAAGGTCCGGGGCAAGTCGTTGATCGACTTATTGGAGTTGTTTACGATACAATTGGTTATGAATGTGTTGATTGGGATGGATGTCCTGCAAAGGGGACTGTTGATGCATATATTGCAATAGTACATGAGTTTGGAAAACTCGAACGTGTTCACCGAATTGAGTTTGGTAAGAAAGTGCTTGAGAAGCTCCAGCGAGCAGACTATGACCCCAAGGGCTTCTCGTATTTTGCCTACTTGGCTGTAAACTTAGAGACACTTTTTGTATTCATGGCTTCCCGTGAAGAGCGAAACAAAATGGGTGAGCAGCTGAAGCTAATCGCGTCAGCCTCATACGTTTGGTATAATGCGAAACGAGTCGTGGGTATAGGCACACAGAACAAGTCGGCGGTCGAGACGAGTTTTGATTTTCTTATGCTGGAAAATGTGAAGTTTGATAACGAAGAACAACTTCGAGATTTTGGAGCGAAAATCTTTCAGCCATCAGATGAGAAAACAGTGGACGAATGGGAGCTGATTAGAAGAGCTCAAAACCAAGATGGGGAAGCTCAGTAACCCTGTGGTCGCTCTAAAGTCATTTCTTCTTCCCCACTTTCCACTCATACATTTTCCCCAGCGTCGCGAGCAGGCTCAATCTCACATGCTTCACCCGTTCGTTGAATCCCTCAAGATCAGAATAATAATACAAAAAGGTTCGCGGTTGCTCTTCGGCGAGAACCCTCTGGTACTCTTTTCAGAGTTTTGCCTGTTCGGCTGGCGGTAGCGGGCCGGTCAGTCTGGCGACGACGCGGTCGAGGTCGGCGTTCCGGAAGGCGCTGGAGTTGAAGGGTTTTTTCTCGAATATTATGCACAGATGATGTGACTTTACCATCAGAACTCACACGACTTCTTCCTGATTCGAGTTCAATTTGATCGGTTTGATGTGCTGAAGAATCGATTCCTCTTTTTTTGTCGCATCATAAAGGTCAGCGCGTAGCTGGAGGTTCATCCAGAAATCAGGGGTATTGCCGAAATATTTTGCCAGACGCAGTGCGGTCGAGCTTGTGATGCCGCGCTTGCCGTTGATGATTTCGTTGATTCGCTGATAGGGCACCTGAATGGCATCTGCCAGTTGGCGCTGGGTAATGTTCATCGGGTTGAGGAACTCTTCGAGCAGCATCTCTCCGGGATGTGTTGGTTCGCGGTCTGTTGGTATGCGTATCATGTTCTGGTTGCTTTTATCAATGATAATCCACTATTTCTAGCTCGGCAGGGCCTGATGCAGTCCAGAGAAAACAGATTCTGTATTGCCGGTTAATCCTGATGCTGAACTGACCAGCCCGATCACCCGACAGTGCTTCGAGATGATTGCCCGGCGGAATTCGCAACTCTTCAAGCATTAGTACCGAGTCGAGCTGATCCAACTTTCTTTGCGCGGTTCTCCACAGATCAACGGGGCATATTTTCAGAGCGGCCTTTGTCTGTTTGCCATTGAAAACCGCTTCGGTCTCGCCGTTCTTGAATGATTGTATCACGATAACACGGTTGTCATGTTATTTGTTTCAATATCTGAAAAGATTTTATGACGAGCAAGACAGTGCTGGGGGTCTTGACTCTAAAGCGGAAAATGGTTCTGCAAACGGCTAACAGTAGAGGGCAGCCGCGAGGGCTGCCCCTACGAAACAATTATCAACTATCCATTATCAATTGTCAACTGACTTCACTTTCCAATCATACATATTCCCCAACGTCGCCAGCAGGCTGAGCTTCACATTCTTTACCCGTTCGTTGAATCCTTCAAGCTCTGCATAATAATACAGGAAGGTTCGCGGCTGTTCATTGGCGAGAATTTGCTGGTACTCTTTCCAGAGTTTTGCCTGTTCGGCTTGCGGAAGCGGGCCGGTGAGTTTGGCGACGACGCGGTCGAGGTCGGCGTTCTGGAAGGCTGAGGAGTTGAAGGGTTTTTTCTCGAAGTCCGATCCCCAGATGACGAGCTGGAAGGGCAAGGTTTCGGCGGCGAGGCCGGAGAGTGCGGCGTCGTAGCGGTACTGGTTCTGGTTTTTGTTGAACATGAGCGATTCGTCGAAGCGCAGGCGGCAGTCGATGCCGATCTCGCGGAGGTTCTGCTGGATGATGTTTGCCGCGTAGTTGCGTCTCGGGTTGCCGGTGGGCGCGGCGAGTTCGAACGAGAACTTCAGGCCGTTCTTCTGCAAAATGCCATCCGGCCCCGGCGTCCAGCCAGCCTCTTTGAGCAAAGCGAGCGCCTTTCCGGGATCGTACCCGTAGGCGGGCAGCGATCGGTCGATGATCCAGGTGTAGGCGGGCGAGAGCGTGGTGTTGACGATGGTGGCGTAATCCGGTCCCATGAAGCCGTCGATGATCGCCTGCCGGTCGATGGCATACGTCATCGCCTGCCGAACGCGGCGGTCGCCGAAGAAGCGGTTCGGCGCAATCCGCTTGCCGTTGCGCCACGCTTCGCCGTCGATGTTCAGCCACACGACGCTGTCGAAATAGCGGTCGGCCACCGGGATGATCGAAATATCAGGGTTGCTCCGCGCCATCTCCACGGCGTCTTTCGGATTGATGCCGCCCGCCGAGACGAGCGCGTCGATCTGCCCGGACTTGAGCATCGCGAGCCGCGTCGTGTACTCCGGCACCACCATGAAGGTCACGGCGGGCGTCGCCGCCGGATGGGGCAGTACCGAGGTGGGGCTGGAGACGAGCGTGAGTTTCGACTGGCGCTGCCACTCCTTGAGCTTGAACGGGCCGGTACCGACGACCGGCAGGGTGGCCGCCCGCTGGCGAATCTCGGCGGCGGGGATCGAGCGGAAGAGGTGCTCGGCGACCGGCATCAGGTCGTTGAAGTGGTCGAGCACGATGCTCTCCGACATCGGCTTGCTGAAGCGCAGCACGAGCGTCTTGTCGTCCGGCGTCTCGACCGCCCTGTCGAGATCGACCGAACCGTCCGGCTTGAGCAAGAGGTCATTCAGGTAGTCCTGTCGGCTGCTCGCCACGGCGGGGTCGGCGTAGAGGCGGTAGGAGAAGCTGAAATCCTTCGAGGTGAGCGGCTTGCCATCCTCCCAGACCGCATCGCGTTTGAGATGGAAGGTGACGCTCCGCCCGTCCGGCGCAAACTCCCAGTGCTCGGCGGCGTTCGGCTGGTACGAAATCGCGCCGATTTTCTCGTCGAAGGACGGTTTGACGAGCGACGGATAGATCATCGTGCACACCTCGCGGGCGAGCGACATCTGGATGAGCAGCGGATTGAGATGGTCGAAATCGGCGGAGAGCGCCACCACGATGGTGTCGGGATGTTTGTTCTGCGATTTCGGCCCGCAGCCCGCGAACAGCGTCACGAGCAGGAGGGTGGCGATGGCGAAGAGGGATTTGCGCATGGCGGTCTTGTCTGAAATTCCGATGATTGAGTGTCGCGCCGTCAGCCGCGGACGGGAAAGACGCTGGTGAAGTGGCCGATACCGAGCGCCGTCGGGAGCAGGAATCCTTCGCCGTACATCGCGCCGATCTGCTCGCCCAAGGCTCTCGCGCGTGCTTCGAGGCTCGGCAGGAACTCCTTGCGGTTGATCATGGTCTGCGGCTCGTCGCTTCCCTCCTTGCGGTGGAACTGCGTGCCGAACGCCTCGATGCCGCCTCTCGAACGCTCGAATGTCGCCGATACATCCACGATAATGTCCGGGTCGAGCTGCTTGAACTGGATGTAATAGAGCAGGTGGCGCGGGCGGTGCGCGGCTTGCGGCTGTTCGCCGTCGAGGGTCTCGATCTTGCGTAGACCGGCGTAGTAGCAGGCGTCGTAAACGAGCCGCGAGGCCTTCATGTGATCGGGATGGCGCTCGTCCGGCGGGTTGCAGATGACCGTTTCGGGCTGGTATTTGCGGATGATGCGGATGATTTTGTGCAGATTTTCTTTGCTGTAAAACAGTTCCGAATCGCCGAGATCGAGCTGTTCCCGCGCCGCGTAACCCATGCGTTCGGTGGCGAGCGCGGCCTCCATGCGGCGGGTTTCGGCGGTGCCGAGCGTGCCCATCTCCCCGGCGGTGAGGTCGCAGACGGCCACTTGCTGTCCTTCGTCCATGATTTTCAGGAGGGTCGCTCCGCAGGCAAGTTCGACATCGTCGGGATGAGCGCCGAAAGCGAGCGCGTAAACCGGTTGAGTGGGTGCGGTCAAGGTCATGATTTCATATATTGCGCGACGCGATTACCGTGCCGCTAAGGCCATCAAGCAACAAACGATAGATCATGATCAAGGTAAAAATAGTTCGACTCAATCAAAAGGCGATCCTGCCGGCTTATGCCACCGGACATGCCGCCGGGATGGATGTGTCGGCGTGTCTAGACGCGCCCGTGACCGTCGCGCCCGCCGCGTCGGCGCTGATTCCGACTGGTTTCGCCATCGAGCTGCCGGAGGGGCACGAGGCGCAGCTCAGGCCGAGGAGCGGGCTGGCGCTTCGCCATCTCATCTCCCTGCCCAACTCGCCCGCGACCATCGACGCCGACTATCGCGGCGAGGTGGGCGTGATTCTCATCAATCACGGGCGCGAGCCCTTCACGGTCAATCACGGCGACCGCATCGCGCAGATGGTGGTGGCGAAGGTCGATCACGTAGTGTTCGAAGAGGTTGATTCGCTGAGCGAAACCGCGAGGGGAGAGGGAGGTTTCGGGCATACTGGCGTTCAAGCCAAGGGATAATGGACTATGAATAATTGAAAATTATTCTGTAGGGGCAGGTTTGATGCCCGCCCTTAACGCATGGTGGATGGGTTGATCCGGAAAAAAACAGGGCGAGGTTGATCCCCGCCCTGGCGTACGATATGCAGCCTTGCGGCAATGAGGCTTATTCGCCTTCCGGTTTGCTTTCCGGGGCAGGTGCGGCAGGTTTGGCAGCGGCGTGAGTCAACGGAATCTGCTGTACCACCTTTCTCTTCTCTTCGCTGCCGCTGCCCATGAACATCGGGGGCATGCCCTGCGGGAAGATTCCTCCCGCGAGCTGGTTGATGCCCGCGCTGACGTTGTCGAACAGGTTCTTGACCTGGTTGGAGCTGACGGTTTCGTTCAGGTTCGAGATCATGCCCGCCCAGAACTTGCCAAGCTCGTTGAACGAGTTCTGAAGCTGCTCTGATTTCAGGGTGCTCGTCACGCCTTCGATAATCTGGCCGGAAACCGAATTGACGTTGTTGATGATGCCTTTGACCGCGTCGGAGTTGACCGTGGTGGTGACCCCTTCGATGATCTGGTTCGTGGCAGTGCTGACGTTGCTGATGATGCCCTTGACCGCGTCGGAGTTGACCGTGGCGGTGACTCCTTCGACGATCTGGCCGGTGGCGGTGCTGACATTGCTCAGCACCTCCTGTACTGTCTCGATGGTCGAGTCGATCAGAATGCCCATATTGCCGATGAGATGCGCCATGTCGCCGTTTCCGACGTTGGAGTCCGGCGCTCCGGCAGCCGGTTTTGGCGCCCCGGTGGCGGGCTTGTTGGTTTCTTCGGTAGCCATAATGGTGCAGGTTGGAGAGAATTGCGTAAAAAGTTATCCTTGCGGAGCGAGGCTCCTGTTGGAATCAATATGGATTAAATATAGTGATAATAATCGAAAAATCGTTTCGT
>CAYZCF010000008.1:0-34749 GCA_964476855.1 uncultured Chlorobiaceae bacterium | reverse complement strand
CCTCTCGCTGGACAGGCGCATCGATTCGCTGTTCGACATGGTGGAGCAGGCCGGACTCAGCTACTACTCCATCGGCCGCCGTCCCCGGCTGGTTCGCTGAGCTCTCCTTGTCGATTCATTTTCCCGGCCGGTGCTCGACCTTCCGGCCGGGAAAATGCTCCAGCGGTCCGTTGTCGCCTCCAAGCCTCCACGACGCCCCGGCCAGCAAAGCCGTTCTCGTATAATCGATAGCCGCCGTCACGGCTTCAGTTACCGGCAACCTTCTGGCCAGCCCGCACGCAATGGCTGATGAGAGGGTACAGCCGGTGCCGTGCGTGTTGAGGGTATCGATTTTCGGGTTCGAGTACCAGAAGAACCTTCCTTCGTGCAGCAGGCAGTCGTTGCAGTATCCGCTCTCACCATGTCCCCCCTTGACCAGCACTGAACGCGCTCCCTGCCGTTGCAAATCCACTGCCATCGCTTCGATTTCGTCCTGCGTTACCGGAGCCTTGTCACGGCCCGTCAGCCAGGCCGCTTCAGGCAGGTTCGGGGTGATCAGGGTGGCGAGAGAGAAGAGGCGTTTCATCGGCGTCATGTTCTCGGCCTCGAACAGCGTTTTCCCGCTCGACGAGCGCAAAACGGTGTCGAGGACGACCGGAACCCCGTTGAGGCTCTCGATGACCCTGGTGACCGTTTCTGCCGCTTCCTGCGAGCCGAGCATCCCGATCTTGATCGCGTCGATGCCAATATCGGCGGCAATCGTCTCGAACTGTTCGGCGATGAATGCGGCCGGGATTTCGTGAAACGATTTTACGCCGCGGGTGTTCTGCGCGGTTACGGCGGTGATGACGCTCAGCCCGTAGCAGCCGTTGGCGGCGATGGCTTTCAGGTCGGCCTGGATGCCCGCCCCGCCGCTGCCGTCCGAACCGGCGATGGTCAGCACGGTGATGTACTCCCGCATCATGCCTGCCTGATCCTCTTCACGAGATCGCGGGTGGCGTCCGCCGGGTCGTCGCTATCGGAAACCGCCGAGATGACTGCGATACCTGACGCTCCGGCGCGGATCACTTCGGCGGCATTGTTGTGGTCGATGCCGCCGATGGCGATGACCGGCAATTGCGCAGCATTGCGGATCGGGCGTATTGCCGCAGTGCCGAGCGGCTCGGAGGGTTTGTCTTTGGAGTAGGTCGGGAAGATGTGCCCCACGCCGATGTAGTTCGCGCCCTCTTCCGTGGCATTGACTGCCTCGGCGACGCAGGAGACCGAGACGCCGATGATCGCGTCAGGGCCGAGCAGGGCGCGTGCGGCGGACGCAGGCATATCCTGCTGGCCGAGATGCACGCCGTCAGCCATCATCGCCAGGGCAATATCGACCCGGTCGTTGACGATGAAGAGCGCTTCCCGCTCACGGCACAGCTCCTGAATCCTCAAGGCCCAGTGGAAAAGTTCGCGGCCAGAAGCCGATTTTTTGCGTAATTGCACCATCCCCGCCCCTCCTTCGAGGGCCATGCGGGCAAGTTCAACGGGATCGGAGTGCTCGTCGGTGATGACGCAAAGAAGTCTTCGTGGCAGGCTCATATGGACATGTACGAGAAAAAGCGGTTGATGGTTTCCGGCATCGATGAAGCATCGAGAAAGGGGGTGAGCGCGGCGACGCCCCACGCGCCGCATTCGAGGCAGGCCGGAACTTTATCAGGCGTGATGCCGCCGACGGCGAAGACAGGTATGCGTACTTTCGCGCAGATTTCCCGGAGACGCTCCAGTCCCTGGGGCGACCCGAAGGGGACCTTCGACGGCGTATGGAAGACCGGCCCGAAAAGCAGGTAGTCGAGACCCGCCGACGCGGCTTGCACTGCGGACGCCTCGCTGTGGACGCTTTGCCCGGTGACGAGACCCCGCGCTCTCTTTCGTACGACATCGGCAGGGCACGACGATTCGGGAAGATGCACGCCGCCAGCCTCCGAAGCGAGCGCGATGTCGAAGCGTTCGTTGACGGTGAGTATCGAACCGGCAGCATCGATGACGGGCGCGATCTGGCGGCAAAGAGCGCAGAGCGAAGCGGCATCGAGCATTTTCTCGCGCACCTGGAAGATCACCGGCGCTGAGCAGGCGAGCGTCTGAGCCTGCTCCAGGACGAGCCCGCGACGGGCGAGATGTTCGCCCCCGCTGCTCACGATCATCAGCCGGGGAAGTGAGGGATGTTTTCCAGTCATAGATATAACAATTTCAGGCACGATAACTATTTTTCGAGGGAATCCCAATGCCGGAATGGGGTCTCGTAAAACTCCGCTTTTCCGGCCTTTTTTTCAAGTAAAACATATTGACCATCATGGCTTCAAATGAAGAAAATCTGAGACGATCAGGCATCGTCCTGCCTGAATTACCCTCTCCGGCGGGACTTTATTGCCCCGGTATGCGTGCAGGCGATCTCATCTACACTTCGGGCCAATTGCCGCTGGTTGACGGCAAACTGATCGAGCCGGGGGGAAGGGGAAGGGTCAGCGAAGCGAGAGAGCAGGAGGCGACGATTGCCGCCCGAACGGCTGCGCTCAATGCGATCGCTGTTTTACGTGCCGTTGCCGGAACCCTCGATGCCGTGGCGAATATCGTGAAGTTAACCGTCTATGTTTCGAGCGTCGATGGATTCACGAATCAGCACAAGGTGGCTAACGGTGCATCGGGAATTTTCAGTGAAATATTTGGTGAATTGGGCCGTCATGTCAGGAGCGCTGTGGGCGTAGCATCGCTTCCGATCGATGCAAGTGTTGAGGTTGAAATTATTGCATACTCTCCTTTGAATAGGGCATAATATTGCTATTAATTATCTATTAGATCATTTTAAAAAAGCGACTATGATTTATTAATCAAGTCGTTTTTTTGCTTTATTTTTGCTAATTTTATTATTCAAAATATTTTAATTATCACCTAAGTTAGGTTGTTTTTAATTTAAATGTTTTATTTTATTTTGTGATTATATTGATTTATAATTACTTAATATAATTTTTAAGCAAATTAATTTAAATACTTTATTTATAATAAATTACAATAATTTATCAAAAATTATTTTAAGTCTATTAATTAATAATTAATAGATATTATTATGATGATATAGTTGTGTTATTGTGTGATTATTTGTATTTATTTATGGTCAAGTTATTAATAAAATTAAATTAAGTTTTGTTGTTTTTTTAAGCGTAGTAATGATTTTTTATTTGTAAGGTATTTTGTATTAATTCATGATAATTATGTTTTTTGTGATTCGTGCTCATGATAGTAAATTGAATTATATTTTGTTATTGCGATCTGATGATTGTTGGATCATTTCTGGTCATTAGATAGAAAATTGGCACTTTATTCAGCTTGATAGTATCAGTTATAATGGTTTTTATTGCGAATTCCCGATATCTTCGGTACAATTAAATGCATCATGAGGAGCCGTATTTTTCATGGTCGTCGATTTCTCCCGACTCGTCTGTATTGTTCATTCCGAATCAGGTGCTGTTTTTACGGTTCAGGATTTCATGAATTTTTTCCGCTGATTCGTTATCATCTTGTTTGAAAGAGTTGTCGCGACTTCGATCAGTTCGCCCAGCTCGAATTCCACTCTCAATCTGAAGCTTTCTCTATGTCCCGTATATTCAGCGTCCTCCTCATGATTCTCGTCGGAGGATTCGGTTATTTTATAGGATGGCGGATGAATAGTGGCACTGAAGGCAAAATGCTCGACGTCTACAAACTGATCCGGTCTTATTATGTCGATCCGGTCTATGCCGACAGCCTTCAAAGTGCCGGAGTTCGCGGTATGTTGCAGTCGCTTGATCCCCACTCCGTCTATCTTGAACCGGAAAAAGCTGCTATTACGCAATCGAATTTCAACGGCAACTTCGAGGGTATCGGCATTGAGTTCGATGTCGTGCGCGATACTCTTCTGGTGGTTACGCCCCTTGCAGGAGGACCGAGTGAATTAGCTGGGGTCATGCCCGGAGACCGGATTATCTCGATTGACTCGAAGAATGTTATCGGCATAAAGCCCACTGCCGTGCTCGGCAAGCTCAGGGGGGAAGGGGGCTCCAAAGTCAGTCTTAAAATATACCGGCCACTGACCGGCCGGACGATAGATTTTCTGGTTACTCGCGGGAAAATTTCGACCTCAAGCATTGACGCAGCGTTTCTTGATGATGCCCGTACCGGCTACATTCGGATCAGTCAATTTGTCGAGACTACTGCAAGTGAGTTTCGCGATGCAGTGCAAAAGCTGCGCAAAAAAGGGATGCAGCAGCTCATTATCGATGTGAGGGGTAATCCGGGAGGCTATCTTGATCAGGCTGTCGCCGTTGCTGATGAACTGCTGCCAGCAGGAAAGCTGATTGTTTATACCAAAAGCCGTCATGGCGGTGATGACCAGATGAAGTATTCTTCGACCTCCGGCGGAGTTTTCGAGAGCGGCTCGTTGTGTCTTCTGGTTGACCGCGGCAGTGCATCAGCTGCCGAAATTCTTGCCGGTGCGTTGCAGGATAACCGGCGTGCCTTGCTCATTGGCGAGCTGACTTTCGGTAAGGGACTTGTCCAGCGTCAATTCAAACTGTCTGATGATTCAGTCGTCAGACTTACCGTTTCAAGGTACTTCACTCCCTCGGGTCGTCAGATTCAACGTGAATATGATGAAGGCATTCAGGGGCGCGAGCGCTATTACAAGGAGATGTTTACCCGGAATCTGCCAGGTAATTTTATGAAAAAGTACGGAGGTCTCATGTACCGGGAGGGACAGTATATCTCGGTCTACAGTACCGGAAGTTTGCTGAAAAGCTCCTCGGCGGACAACTTCCGGGGTGTGCTTGCAAAATTGGGTGGCATCATGCCAGATTACTGGGTTTTCGGCAAGTCTTACTCAAATCTGTACCAAGAGCTCTATGCCAGAGGCGTCATTGAGGATATCGCCCTGAAACTGATCGATGATCCTGATGACCCTGTTCAGAAATTCCGTCACTCGGCGACCTCGTTTCTTGATGGCTACCATGTTCCCGCAACTCTTGAAGCACTCGTCAGAAAAGGGTGTAAGGATTCGAAGGTAGCGTTCAGTCAGCCAGAGTTTAACCGTGACCGGGCCGAGATAGCTTTGGCGCTCAAGGCAAGGATAGCCAGGCACTTGTTTGGAACTGAAGAGCAGATCAGGGTGTTAATCCGTGAAGCCGATCCAGTCATGAAGGTTACTCGGCATTTTATCGAAAAGAAAGCTTCATGAGTTCACCGGGGGAAAAACAGTTTCACGGACGGCAGGATAGCTCTTCACCATCTTTTCATACAACCACATTCGCTATGTCATTACTTGAAAAAATCAACAGCAACACCTGCACGCTCAGGTTCAGAAACGACTGGTTGAAGATATTTACCTGTCCGGTGCCTTCTTCCGATTTTCTGTCGTTCGTCGGCGTTGCCACGATCGATGCGCCCCAGCACGCCGTGCTCAGTCTTCTGTACGACATCGAGTCGGCAACCGAGTGGGTGTGGAAAACCAGGGAGATGCGCGTGCTTCAGGAGCTTGCCGACGACAACGAGGGGCGGGTGGTCTATCAGGTCGTTAGCGCTCCGTGGCCGGTATCGGATCGCGATATCGTCACCCGCTCGACAGCCTATATCGATCCCGAGACATCGGAAGCTTTTGTCAATATCGAAAGCCTGCCCGATTTCATTCCGGAAACCAGCAATTGCGTAAGGGTGCGCAAGCTGGAGGGGGCATGGAACATTTTGCCGCTGTCGGAAAATTCGTGTCGCGTGGTCTTCAGGCTGCACATCGAACCTGCCGGTGAAATTCCGTCATGGCTTGCCAACATCGCGGTGATCGATACGCCGTATCATACGCTGAACAACATGCGCGACATGGTCAAGCGTGAAAAGTACAAAAATCCCGTTGGCGCGCCTTTGAAGGAATCGACTGAGGGGATCATCAGGAACTACAACGATTTCATCGCCGAGTAACCCGCAGGGTCTCGCCCAATCATTACCATAACCGCCAAGCCAATGGATGTAGCAAGTGCCCTGGAGGGCAACTGGGAATTTCGGGTCGATCACAAGAACATCAAGATATTTTCGTCGAAGATCAGAGGTTCCCAGGTGCTGGGCTTCAAGGGCGAGACTGTGTTCGAGGCCCCTCTCAGAAAGCTGATCAGCCTGTTTCACGATTTCGGAAATTACGGTAAATGGGTGCATCAGCTTGCCGAAATGGAGGTGTTGCACGAGAGCGACGAACTCGACTACGTCGTCCGGCAGGTGCTCAACACCCCTTGGCCGCTTCCGAAAAGGGAGATGATCGTCCGCACCGCCCTTCACGCCTCCGGGGAGGGCGCGTTGGCCCTGACGATGACCGGTATTCCCGATTATGTTCCGTTGAGGCCGGATTTTCACCGCGTGCAGGAGGCGAAGGGCGTCTGGATATTGATGCCGACGGAGGGTGGCAAGGTGCACGTGACCTTTGTGATGCATCTCGATCCCGGCAGTGACATCCCGCCCGCTCTCAGCAACGCGGCCCTGTTCGAGGTGCCATTCTACTCCCTGCTCAAGATGAGGACGCTTGCGCAGGATCCTTCATACAACCCCGCATGGCCGTCGGTGGTGGACAATCACATCACCATCAGCGAAGATGGGTCAGGCACGCATTGACGAGTTTGTCCAGCCTGACCGGCACCGCCCCGACCTCCTGGCACACCGTGTTGGCCGCGAGGTTGGCGATCCGGGTGCTCGTCACCAGATCGAGATCTGAGGCCAGGCCAAGCGCGAGCGTGCCGATCACCGTGTCACCCGCGCCGGAGACGTCAGCCACATCGAGCGAGAGAGCGGGGATGTGGGTGAACGAGCCATCGTAGACGGTCATTCCCTTCTCGCTTCTCGTCACCACGAGATTCTCGACTTCGAGCCTTTCACGGAGCATCAGGCACGCCTGTTCGACATCGCGGTCGGCGTTTGCTACAGGAACGCCAAGCGAGGCGGCAAGCTCCGAGAGGTTGGGCTTGAAGACCGTGCATCCGCCGTAGGAAAAAAATCCCTTGAGCTTCGGATCGACCAGCACCGGTGTGTTGCTCTCCCGGCAGACGGCAATCACCGACGCGATCAGCGACGGCGTGAGCAGCCCCTTGTTATAATCTTCGAGCACCACCGCATCGACCAACCCCGCGATCTCTATGAACATGTCGAGCAGCCGCTCTTCCAGCTCCTTTGCCACCGGAGTGCGGCTTTCGTAGTCCACCCGCGTGATGTGGTGGTTCTGCGACAGGATTCGGGTTTTGCAGGTGGTCGGGCGTGAGCTGTCAGCCACGAGCATGGCCGGATCGAGGCCGTGCTCCCGCATCAGGCTTTCGAGGTTCCGGCGCTCCGCGTCGTTGCCCGTGACACCGATCAGGAGCGTTTCGGCTCCGAGCGCATGGGTGTTCACCGCCACGTTGGCCGCGCCGCCGAGACGGCTGCTCTCGCGGGTGACATCGACCACCGGTACCGGATATTCAGGAGAAATTCTCGATACGTGGCCGAAGATATATTTGTCGATCATTATATCGCCGATAACGGCGATTTTCTTCTCTTTGAATGAGCGGAATATCTGTTCGATCGTTTCCGGGGACATAGTCTGTGCTTTGAAAATTAGCTAACTAATATAATTGAAAATAGTTCGAAGAAGGTTTCGTTGTTTGGTTTTATTTTAGCAGAATATTTTTATATTTAAAGCTATCCATTTTTAGAATTTATGTGACGGGTTCAATATGTTCGACAATCTCAGTGACAAACTTGAGCTGACCTTCAGAAAACTCGCCGGGCAGGCGACGATCAACGAGGTCAATATCGGTATCGCCATGCGCGACATCAAGCGTGCCCTCTTGAGCGCCGACGTCAACTACAAGGTCGCCAAGAAGCTGGTCGAGGATATTCGCGAGAAGTCCCTCGGTGAATCGGTCATCAAGAGCGTCTCACCGGCCCAGATGATCGTCAAGATCGTCAACGACGAGCTGACCGAGATCATGGGTGGCGAGAACCAGCCTCTGAACCTGCCTCCGAAGAAAGTTCCTGCTATCGTAATGGTTGCCGGTCTCCAGGGTTCCGGTAAAACCACCTTCTGCGCCAAGCTGGCCAAGCGCCTCAAGAAAAACGGCAAAAATCCGATCCTTGTCGCCGCCGACGTCTACCGTCCGGCAGCGGTCGAGCAGCTCAAGACGCTCGGCCAGCAGATCGACGTTCCCGTTTTCTCGGTCGAGGAGCAGGATGCGATGAAAGCCGCGCTTGGCGGTCTCGAAGCTGCTAAAAGTGGCGCCAGGGACGTGGTGATCGTTGATACTGCCGGTCGCCTTCAGATCGACGAAGCGATGATGGCCGAGGCCGCGGCGCTCAAGAATCGTCTCAGCCCCGACGAGCTGCTTTTCGTGGTCGATTCGATGATGGGTCAGGAAGCGGTCAACACCGCCAAGGCCTTCAACGACCGTCTCGATTTCGATGGCGTGGTGCTTACCAAACTCGATGGCGATGCTCGCGGTGGCGCGGCGCTCTCGATCCGTCAGGTGGTCGAGAAGCCGATCAAGTTCATGAGCGTCGGCGAGAAGGTCGATGATCTTGACGTGTTCTATCCCGACCGCATGGCCCAGAGGATTCTCGGCATGGGCGACATCGTCAGCTTCGTCGAAAAGGCGCAAGAGACGCTTGACCTCGAAAAGACGATGGCGATGCAGTCGAAGCTCATGAAGAACGAGTTCGACCTCGACGACTTTTTCGACCAGCTCCAGCAGCTCAAGAAAATGGGGTCGATCCAGGGCCTCATCGAAATGGTGCCCGGCCTGAACAAGATGGTGCCGAAGCAGGATCTCGAAAACATCAACTTCAAGCCCATCGAGGCGATGATCTCCTCGATGACCAAAGAGGAACGCAAAAACCCGGAAGTTATCAATGGCAGCCGCCGTCAGCGCATTGCTCGCGGCAGCGGCACGAGGGTGCAGGAGGTGAACATGCTGCTCAAGCAGTTCGCCGAAATGAAGAAGATGATGCGCTCGGTGAACCGCCTGGCAAAGTCCGGTCGGAAGATCACCACCGAGAACCTGGCGCTCGACAAGTTTTTGAAACGATAAATGAACAATGTCTCTTACAATAAATTAAACTCTTTACGCATTGGTTAAGATCAGATTGAAAAGAGCCGGAAGGAAAAAAATGCCGTTCTACCAGATCGTTGCCGCCGACGGGCGCGCACCGAGAGATGGCAAGTTTCTCGAAGTGGTCGGCCACTACAACCCGACCGCCAAGCCACATGCCGTGACCATCGAGAAGGATCGCGTGGCATACTGGCTGAACGTTGGTGCACAGCCGACCGACACCGTTCACAGCCTCATCCGTGGCACCGGTCTGCTGCACGAAATGAACCTGAAGCGCCGCGGTTTCAGCGAGAGCGATATCGCCGCCCAGATGGAAGCGTGGCAGCAGAAAGAGGCCGAGCGCCGTCAGAAGCGTCTCAACGCCAAGCTGCGCCGCCGTCAGGCCAAGAAGGCTGCTGAAGGCGCTGGTTCCGAAGGCTGAGAATAAGGATCCCGAACCGGCTGAACCAGGTGGAGCTGTATCTGACAGGCATCATCCTGAAGCCCAAAGGGCTGAAAGGCGAACTCAAGGTGAAGCCGGTTACCGACTTTCCGGAGAGCTTCCTGAAGCGCCGGGAGTATTACGTTGGCAAAACGTCGGAAGCGGCCGTGCTCCGCAAGGTGGTGTCGGCCAAACTTAACCAGGGTTTCGCCTGGATCGTGCTCGAAGGCGCCGGATCACGCGAGGCGGCCGAAGCTCTCGCGGGCTGTGGGCTCTACGTGACCGGGGATGCGCTCGAATCTCTGCCGGACGGACGCGCATTCATCCACGATCTGATCGGTCTGGAGGCGTTCGACGAAGCGGAGGGGCGTGTCGGCAAGATCATCGATGTGTTGCAGATGCCTGCGCATGACGTGTACGAAGTCGATACCGGAAGCAGTAAGGTGCTGATTCCGGCGGTGGAGGATTTTATCATTGAAACCGATCTCGAAAAAGGGATCGTGATGTTGCGCAGATTCAGGGAATTTATGTAACGTCACAGCGTCGCGGCTTCTTCGATGAAGTATCGGCGCGATGTTCTTGACAGTATTGAAAGGCAACGACTCAGAGGTGTGGAAGCCATGCGGATCGATATCATTTCCGTCATTCCGGATTTTTTTGCATCGACCCTCGAAAAGGGATTGCTCGGTATCGCAAGGCGGAAAGGTCTCGCGGAGATCCACGTGCACAACCTGCACGATTACGGATTGGGCAAGTACCAGCAGGTGGACGATGCGCCGTTCGGAGGTGGCGCGGGAATGGTGATTCGTCCCGAGCCGGTTTTCGCGTGTATCGAGAAGTTGCTGGCTGAAAGGAGTTATGACGAGGTTATCTTCATGACGCCGGACGGGCAGGTTTTCGACCAGAAGCGGGCGAACCGCCTCTCGCAAGCGCGGAATCTGATCATTCTCTGCGGCCACTACAAGGCCATGGACGAACGGATTCGCCGGACGCTGGTCACCATGGAGCTTTCCGTCGGCGATGTGGTGCTTTCCGGAGGTGAAATTCCGGCGCTCATGGTCATGGACGCGGTCGTCAGGCTCATACCGGGCGTGCTCGGTGATGGCGAGTCGGCTCTGACCGATTCGTTCCAGAGCGATCTCCTCGACTGCGCATGGTTTACCCGTCCTGCGGAGTTCCGGGGAATGAAAGTGCCCGATGTGCTTCTTTCAGGCCATCATGAAAAAATCGAGCGCTGGCGGCAGGAGAATGCGCGGGAACGCACAATCGAGCGCAGGCCGGAGCTGCTCGGCAAAGAGAGTGAAGAAGAGTAAAGACAACATAAAGATAACAGTGTCATCATGGATCAGTTAATTCAGTTGGTTGAAGCAACCCAGCAGAGGAGCGATATTCCCGAAGTTCGTCCCGGCGACACCGTCAGGATCCAGCTCAAGGTTATCGAGGGCGAGAAAGAGCGCCTTCAGGCTTACGAAGGCGTCGTGATCGGCGACAAGGGTATGGGGGCTTCCAAGACCATCACCGTCCGCAAGATTTCGCATGGCGTCGGCGTCGAGAGGATCATTCCGGTCAATTCGCCGAATGTCGAGAGCATTACGGTGGTCAGGAACGGCAAGGCAAGAAGAGCCAAACTGTTCTACCTCCGCAAGCGTACCGGCAAGGCCGCGCTGAAGGTCAAAGAGCGCAAGAGCGCTTCCGCCCAGGCATAAGCTGTAGCATTTCCAGATTTTACGCAGAGCAGCGCAACCGTGATAAGGTGGCGCTGCTCTGTTTGCTTTTTTCTCGCAGGTTGTTTGCGTGTGGTCGTCGTGGACTTTGTGGACGAAGAGTGGGGGACTAAAGAGCTTGCCGCGTTATTTTTTCCTTTCTGATTTTACCTTACCATGAATACCGCTCGTGTCGAGGCTTTTCAGTCGAAGATTTTCGATTTTTACGAAAAGAACAGGCGGAGCTTTCCCTGGCGCTCGACCACTGATCGCTATGCGGTCATGGTGAGCGAGGTGATGCTTCAGCAGACCCAGGCCGACCGGGTCGCGCCGCGTTTTCTTCGCTGGATCGGGCGCTTTCCCGATGTACAAGCTCTCGCTTCGGCTTCGCTGCGCGAAGTGCTCGAAGAGTGGAACGGCCTCGGCTACAACTCTCGCGGCCAGCGGCTCCACCGCGCGGCGGCGATGATCGTCGAAAAGCACGGCGGTGAGGTGCCTGCCGACCCCGCCCGGCTCATCGGGCTGCCGGGTATCGGAGCCTACACGAGCCGCTCGATTCCCGTTTTCGCGGACAACCTCGATATTGCCGCCGTCGATACCAACATCCGGCGCGTGCTGATCCATGAACTGAATCTCCCCGAATCTATCAAGCCCAAGGCGCTGCTCGACGTGGCTCATGAGGTGCAGCCGAAAGGGCGGAGCCGCGACTGGCACAACGCGCTGATGGATTACGGCGCGATGGAACTGACCGGCAAAAAGAGTGGCATCGCGCCACTGACCCGCCAGTCCAGCTTCAAAGGCTCGCGGCGCTGGTATCGCGGTGCTCTCTTGCGCGAACTGCTCTCCGCCGGTGAACTTTCCCGCGAGTCGGTCGAGGAGCGTTACGCCGATTGCCCGCATGACATCGGCTCGATTGTCGATTCGCTGGTCATGGAGTCGATGATCGAGGAGTACGGCGACAACCGGATGCTGCGGATTGCCGGAGAGTCGGGGGGAGGTGGGTGAGCGAAGCTGTTTCTGGATGGCGTCCCGGAACAGTTTCGCTCATCGGCCAATGAGCCTCACTCGGTATTGTAAACCATGTTCAGTGCATTGTAGAGGTTGTCGATTTCGGCGCTGAATTTTGTGGTGATCTCCTTGCGCTTGAGTTTGAGCGTCGGGGTCATCATGCCGTTTTCAATCGAGAACGGCTCCTCGACAAGCAGGAATTTCCGCACCTTTTCATGGGTAGCGAGCTGGCGGGAGATGCTCTTCAGCAGCTTCTCGTAAACCTGCATTACCTCCTTCGTGGCGATCAGCTCTTTGGTGCTTGACGCCTTGATCTGGTGTTCCGCCGCGAAATCCCTGAGCTTCAGGAAATCAGGCACGATGAGCGCGATGAGGAAGGGGCGCTTTTCGCCGACGATCATCACTTGGTCAACATACGGGCTGTCGAGGATAAGATTCTCTATCGGCAGCGGGGCGATGTTCTTGCCGCCGCTGGTCACGATGATGTGCTTCTTGCGGTCAGTGATTTTGAGGTAGCCGTCACCGTCGATCATGCCGATATCACCCGTGTAGAACCAGCCATCCTTGAGTACCTCGGCGGTCGCCGCCTCGTCTTTCCAGTACCCCTTCATGATGTTGGGGCCTTTGAGCATGATTTCGCCATCCGGCGCGATCTTCACCTCCACATTCTTGACCGGCGGGCCGACCGTGCCGAACTTCACCTTTTCGGGCCGGTTCACATGGGTGACGGGCGAAGTCTCGGTCAGGCCGAACCCTTCGAGAATCGTGATGCCGATGGACTGGAAGAACTCGCCCGTTTTCTGTGGCAGCGCTGCGCCGCCGGATACGAAGTAACGCAGCCGTCCGCCGAATTTCTTGCGGATTTTGCTGTAGACCAGCTTGTCGGCCAGGTTGTGCTGCGCGGCGAGTATCGGCGATACCTTCCCGGCGGAGAGCTGCTTGTAGTACTTTTCGCCGGTGCTGACCGCCCAGAAGAAGATTTTCTCCTTCATGCCCCCTTCGCTTGTCACCGATTTCAGGATGCTCGCCTTCATGCGGTCGAAGAGCCTCGGCACCGTGAAGATGATGGTTGGTTTCGACTCCGAGATGTTGAGCGAGATGGTCTCGATGCTTTCTGCCAGATAAATCTTCGCCCCGCAGGCGAAGAGCAGGTAGTAGCCGCCGGTGCGTTCGTAGGCGTGGGAGAGCGGCAGGAAAGAGAGGCTGCTGTCGGTCTCGTCGAGCCGGATGACCGTCGAGCACGATTTGACGTTTTCGCAGATATTCCGGTGCGTGAGCATCACCCCTTTCGGCAGGCCGGTGGTGCCCGAGGTGTAGATGAGCGTCGCTACATCTTCCGGGTTGCTTTTGATGCCATCGAGCAGCCACGGCGCGGCTTCGAGGATTTTCCTGCCTTCCAGTTTCGCCTCCGCCAGGTCGATCACATCATCGACCGGTTCTTCGAGCCTGTTCATGACGATCACGAGGTTCAGCTCCGGAAGTTTTGGCCAGATGGAGAGGATTTTGCCGAGCTGAAGCATGTTGGAAACCACGATCCCTTTCGCGCCGCAGTTGTTCAATATATACTCGATCTGGTTTGGCGGAAGCGAGGGGTAGAGTGGTACGTCGGTTGCGCCGAGCGAGAGAATCGCCATGTCGGCCAGGTACCATCCCGGACGGTTCTCCGACAGAATGGCCACCCGGTCGCCCGGTTC
Source organism: uncultured Chlorobiaceae bacterium (assembly GCA_964476855.1). GTDB lineage: Bacteria > Bacteroidota > Chlorobiia > Chlorobiales > Chlorobiaceae > Chlorobaculum. Next base: position 20,825 of record CAYZCF010000008.1, on the reverse strand, counting down.
TATGCCGCGCTTTTTCAGGTAAGCGGCAAATTGGCGGCAATCCTCCGCAAGAGAGTCATAGCTGATCGGGGCATACGCGCCGTTGATTTTCCTGGCGATAGGCGCTTTGTCAGTCTGTCCCCTGAAATGGCTGAACACCGAGGTGAACAGTTCAGGCAATGTCTGGAAATCAGGATTGATGAGTCCCATAAACGAAAGTTTGATTCCGGAATGCTGTGAAGAGAATCGTGAAATCGGGTCTGACGCAAACGGTCAACAAGGAAGTCCGCTAAAACGGACAGAGTGACAGGAACGCTCTGAATATGATCATATACTTGTATGTAACAATCGAAGCCCGTAAATCCAATATTTTTTCACCTTTCAGCCTGTCCGCACATCACCGCCTCAGCTCATCTGTCTTTTGTCTTTCGAGATCGAAATCGAGATCGACATCGAATTCGAGTTCTTCCCTCGCGTTGGCCACGCAAGCGATGGCTTCACGGGAATTCCTTATTTTTGATATATTTGTGTGCTTCTGTCCCTGACGGGGCCGGATGCCGGGCAACTTTCCGCTCTTTGCAGTTCGTTGTAATGAGTTCAGGGTTGGTCGCGTTGATCAGATCCCTGTATCGAACACGCCGATGGCCGGAAAACCGGGGCCATGCCCCGCTGCACCCAGAACTGTTTCATCTCCAACCGATTTCATGCAGGCACATAAAAAAGGGAAAAAGTCCTGGTCAAGGTATGTGGGGATTCTGGCCGGTCTGGCGCTTATAGCGTATCTGTTCAGCAAAGTGGATCTGGCCGGTTCGATGAAGCTGATCGGCTCGCTCGGTCCCTCCGTGCTGTTGATTCTCTTGCCCTACCTCGGGCTGCATCTGCTCGAAACAGCGGCCTGGCAACGGCTTTTTCCGAAAGAGAGCCGCCCTGCGCCCTTTTTTGGTCTTTTCAAAATCCAGCTGGTAGCCGAAACGGTCTCCATGACCCTGCCCGCGGGCGTGGCGGTCGGCGAGCCGCTTCGCCCGTGGCTCTGCCGGAAATTCCTCGGCATTCCCCTTCCGGACGGCTTCGCAACGGTGGCGGTGCGCAAGCTGCTCCTTGGGGCGACCCAGGGCATCTATACCCTTCTCGGCGCGCTTGCCGGTTTCGGTATGTTGCAGGCCGTGTCGAAGCAGGTGGTTGATTTTGAAGGACTTGGTGTTATCATGATAGTTGTCAGCTTCATCATGATGCTGGTTTTTACGCTGTTTCTGTTCCTGATGACCAACGGCAATGCCATACGGAAGCTGCATCGTCTGTTGATGAAGATTCCGTTTGAAAAGGTTCGGAATTGGCTGTTCAAACAGGAGGAGGGTTTCGCTGAAACCGACCAGAAACTTCAGCGTGTCAAGTCTGGCGGCATAAAATCGCTTGTGCCGGTGATGGTGATCTATGTCGCGGCGTGGATGATGCTCGCATTGGAAACTTATCTTATATTGCACATCCTTGGTCTCAAGGTGACTTTCTTTCAAGTGTTGGCATTCGATACGGCCCTGACTATTCTCAGGGCGATCTTTTTTTTCATTCCATCGGGACTGGGGATTCAGGATCTTGGCTATCTCGCTTTTTTTCACGCGCTCGGCATTCCCGATTACCTCGCCTATGGAGGAGCGTTCGTGATGCTGCGCCGTCTCAAGGAGGTTATCTGGTATTCTATAGGTTACGGTGTGATGTTCATGGAGGGCATTGATCTTCAGGATGCCGAACAAGTCAGTGACGAGAGCGCATGAGGAAGAAGATTCTGTTTGTTTGCGGTTCGATGAATCAGACCACCCAGATGCACCAGATTTCGGAGCATCTCCGGGAGTACGATCAGTGGTTCACCCCTTTTTTCAGCGACGGCCTGCTTGGCAAAGCCAGCGACATGGGCATGCTCGAATTCACGATCATGGGCAAAAAACGCTCCAGCCGGGCGATTGACTATCTCGCGTCGAACGGCTTTCAGCTCGACATTGGCGGCACGCTGCACCGTTACGATCTGGTGGTGACCTGCACCGACCTCATCGTGCCCCAGCACCTCAAGCGCTCCAAAATCGTGCTGGTGCAGGAGGGGATGACCGAGCCGGAGACGATCCTGTTCCACCTCGCCCGCAACTTCCGCTGGGTGCCGCGCTGGATCGCTGGTACGGCAACGACCGGTTTGTCCGACACGTACGAAAAGTTCTGCGTGGCCAGCGAAGGGTACCGCGACCTGTTCATCAGCAAAGGCGTCCGGCCCGAAAAGATCGAAGTGACCAGCATTCCCAACTTCGACGACTGCGAGCGCTTTCTCGACAACGATTTCGAGCACCGCGACTACGTGCTGGTCTGCACCTCCGACAACCGCGAAACCTTCGTCTACGAAAATCGCAAGCGCAACATCCGCAAATATCTCGACATGGCCGACGGGCGGCAGTTGCTTTTCAAGCTCCATCCGAACGAGAACGCCGCGCGGGCCACGCGGGAGATCGAGCAGCACGCTCCGGGAAGCATCGTCTATGCGGAAGGGAAGACCGAGGAGATGATCGCCAATTCGCAGATGATGATCGCGCAGTTTTCTTCGACGATCTTTGTAGGATCGGCGCTGAACAAACCGGTATATTGCGGGCTGGAACCGGACTATCTCAAGCGGCTTACCCCGTTGCAGAACCGCTCGGCGGCGCGAAAAATCGCCGGGGTCTGCCGGGAGGTGATCGAGGAGTGAGGCGGAACCGGCATACAACCATGAATCACGGGAATCACTGAATGCGGACGGCAGCGATCATTCCGGCGCGCGGAGGCTCGAAGGGGCTGAAGAACAAGAACATCCATCCTGTGGCCGGTCTTCCGCTGCTCGGCTGGAGCGTCTTGCAGGCTCTCGATGCCGAACATGTGGACAAGGTGTTCGTCACGACCGACGACGCGGCCATCGCGGTGGTGGCGCGGCAGTTCGGCGCGGAAGTGATCGACCGTCCGCAGGAGATCAGTGGCGACAAGGCCACCTCGGAGTCGGCGCTCCTGCACGCGCTCGAAGCGATTGCCGCGCGGCACGGCGCGGAGCCGGAGACGGTCGTCTTTCTCCAGGCCACCTCGCCCCTGCGCAAGCCGGGGGACATCGACCGCTCCATAGAGCTGTTCCGGCAGGAGGGGGCCGATTCGCTGATTTCGGTCACGCGGGCCGACGACCTCACCATCTGGGAGCAGCGCGAGGGCGAGTGGAACAGCGTGAACTTCGACTACCGAAATCGCGGAATGCGGCAGGATCGTCCGTCGCAGTTCATCGAGAACGGCTCGATCTACCTTTTTACGCCATCCGTGCTGCGCAGTTTCAACAATCGCATTGGCCAGAAGCTCTCGGTCTATCCGATGGAGTTCTGGCAGACCTGGGAGATCGATACCATCGAGGAGGTCGATCTCGTCGAATTTTACCTGAAACAGAAAGGTCTCGACCGCTTGTTCGTTCGATCCTGAAATCCGACAAACCCAACAGAATCAAGACAATATGAACTTTTTCCTCTCCACCGATCTCTGCATCGGGGTCAACGAGGCCCTTTCGGTGCATGAGCATCTCCAGTCGCTCGGCGTCACCAAACCGGGCATCATCTACGATGTAAGCCTTTCGGAAAATCTCTATTTCCAGGATGTGTTGCGTAATATCAACGCATGTTACGCTAACGCTGTCGTCTACTGCAACGAATTCAGGGGCGAGCCGACCTACAGGCATCTCGAAAACGTTGCGGAGTTTTTTCGCCGCGAGCTGCCCGACGGCCTGGTGGCTATCGGCGGCGGCAGCACCATCGACCTCGGCAAGGGGGTCGCGTTGCTCCTGACCAACAACGTTCCGGCGCTCTCGCTCAAGGGCTTCCCGAAGGATGTGAACGATCCGGTGCCGCTCGTGACCGTGCCCTCGCTGCTCGGCAGCGGCGCGGAGGTGAGCTACAACGCGGTCTTCATCGACGAGGCCGAGGGGCGCAAGCTTGGCATCAACAGCCGCAAGAACTTCCCGAAAAAAGCGGTGATCGATCCCAAGCTCTCGATGAGCGCTCCGATGGAGAGCGTGATTGCTTCCGCGATGGACAGCCTCGTGCACTGCGTGGACAGCTTCGGCTCGGTCAAGCACACCGCGCTGAGCCGCATCTTCTCCATCGAGGGTTTCCAGCGCACCTTCTACGCCCTGCAGCAGGGGCAGCTCGACCGCGCCGAATCGCGCCTCGATCTGGCTCTCGGCAGCATCTGCGGCGTCACGGCGCTGATGAACTCCGGTGACGGCCCGACCAACGGCTTCGCCTACTACGTCGGCGTGAAGCACCAGGTGCCGCACGGTCTGGCGGGCGCGATCTTCCTCAAGGAGGTGATGCGCTACAACGTCAACAAGGGCTACGACAAATACGCGCTGCTCAATCCCGCAAGGAAAGAGGGCGCATCGGCAAGGGAGTCGTCGCTCGAACTGCTCGAACAGATGGACGATCTCTACCGCCAGCTCGACATTCCGAACCTTGTGCCCTATGGCTACGGCAAGGGCAACGTCGCCGAACTGGCACGTAACGCATCGCAGGCGCTCTCGGGATCGTTCGGCGGCAACCCGGTCGAGTTCAACGAGGAATCGGCCAGAGCGGTGATCGACGCGCTGACCTGAGGCGTGTGGACGCAGTGGACTTTGTGGACGATGTGGACAATAACAACAACTAAAGAAAAGAATTATGGCGGGAGCCGAGCTGATTGGTAAAGAGGAACTGGCCCAGATACAGGAGTTGTTCAGCGGGGAGAAGACCACGCTGTACCGGTACGCGCCGGGGAACTACAAGGCGCGGGAGTTCGAGGAGAAGTTTGCCGCATACATGGGCGTGAAGTACGCCCACGCGGTGTCGTCGGGTACGGCGGCGATCCATTGCGCGCTGGCGGGCGCGGGCGTCGGCCCCGGCGACGAGGTGATCACCACCGCCTGGACCTTCATCGCGCCGGTCGAAGCCGCCGCCGCGCTTGGCGCCGTGCCTGTGCCGGTGGAGATCGACGAGACCTACCACCTCGATCCGCTTGAGGTCGAAAAGGCGATCACGCCGAAAACGAAAGCGGTCGTGGCCATTCCGATGTGGGCTGCACCGAAAATGGACGAGATCGCCGAAATCTGCGAGCGCCGCGGCATCACCCTCATCGAGGACGCCGCCCAGTCGCTCGGCGCGACCTACAAGGGGCGCAAGCTCGGCACCATCGGCAAGGTCGGCTCCTTCTCCTTCGACGCGGGCAAGACGCTGCACGTCGGCGAGGGCGGCATGGTCATCACCGATGACAAGGATGTTTACGACCGCGTCGCCGAGTTCAGCGACCACGGCCACATGCACATTCCCGGCCTGCCGCGCGGCAAGGATCCGCGCCGCGCCAAGGGGCTGAACTATCGCCTCAGCGAAGTGACAGCCGCCATCGGCATCGCCCAGCTTGGCAAGATCGACTACATTCTCTCGAAGGCGCGGGAGAACAAGTACAATATCAAGGAGCGCATCCGCCACCTCGATAATCTCACGATGCGCCCCTTCACCGACGAAGCCGGTGCGCAGGGCGACACGCTGATCTTCAAGGTTCGCGACCACCAGACCGCGTTGCAGTTCGAGGCGCACCTGATGGCGCACGGCTTCGGCACCAAGATTCTGCCCGAAGCGATTGACTGGCACTACGCCGCGATCTGGGGCCACCTGCTCAAAGCGTACGACCGCTACCGCGACGCCAATCTCGAAGAGCTGTGGCCGAAGACCGGCGAACTGCTCCAGAGCAGCATCTGCCTGAACATCCCGGTGCTGATGGACGACGCCACCATCGACAAACTCGTTGCCGCCATCATCTCCGGTGCGGAGAAGATCGGCTAAGCCCGAAGCACACAAATCCGTGAACGAAAAAAGCCTGTAGTAAAGCAGGCTTTTTTCGTTTGGCGGAAAATTCTCCGGCAGAGGTCTGTCCTTCCAGTCCCTGAAGTCCTTTCCGTCCTGTTTGCAGAACGCAACGCGCCAGCCCGGATTGTCACAGGTACGCGAAATGTTTGCTACATTGAACTGTTACTTCGACGATTATAGCTCTTAAACAATTGCCCCGGACTTTAGTCCGGGGTTTATGGATAAAACAAAATATACAAGGGCTTTAGCCCAATTTCTTATTCATGAACCCTTTTGCCGACACCTTATCCCCAACCGAAACGCCACCCGGCAACACCGGCCGTATCGTGGTCAAAGTGCTCGATGCCCACAATTGCACAGGCGATCTCGGCATCGCGCTGTTCAATGAAAGGCATGGATTTCCGGGAGATGTGGAACATGCGTTCAGAACAGGCGGAGTGCACGAAATAGGGGAGTCGAATCTCTACGTCTTCGAGAAGGTTCCGTATGGCGTCTACGCGGTCTCCGTCATCCACGACGAGAGCTGCTGCGGCGAGCTGCACAAGAACTGCTTCGGCATCCCGAAGGAGGGGGTCGGCACCTCCAACAATCCTCATTTCTTCCTCGGTCCCCCATCATTCGACTCCGCCAGTTTTCAGCTCGACAGCGACGAGGTGGAGATTGAGGTGCGACTCAAGTATTTGTGCGGGTGAGGCTGGCCAATTAGCAGCTTGCGGAGCTGCATAAAACAAAAAACCCCTGCTTTTACAGGGGTTTTGGAGGTTCTGGAGGTGAAGAGCGGATTCGAACCGCTGTACGAGGTTTTGCAGACCTCTGCCTAGCCACTCGGCCACTTCACCAAAGTGAACCTAAGGTAAGAAAAAAATCGTTTTTACAAAACTGCGACTTTTTTCATTTTCGGAAGTCCGGCCCGGGCGCTTCCGGCAGGGAGGGAAACGATATGGTAACACAGAATTACAAGGACGTTATGATCGATTTCAGGGTTGAGAGGGAAAAGTGCACGCAGTGCGGCCAGTGCGTGGGGGATTGCCCGTCGCGCATCATCGTGATGGACGGCGAGGGGTATCCGGCGATTGCGCCCGAAAAGGAATCCTTCTGCCTCAGGTGCGAGCACTGCCTGGCGATCTGTCCGGCGGGGGTGATCTCGATTCTCGGCTACAGGCCTGAGGAGAGTCTGCCGCTCGCGGGCGGTTACCCCGATCCGCGGCAACTTGAAACGCTCATCAAGGGGCGGCGCTCGGTGCGGCGGTACAAGCCGGAAAACCTCGACGCCGGGCAGATGCAGAGGCTGCTCGACGTGGCCTGGCACGCGCCAACCGGCGTGAATTCGCGGCAGGTGCGCTTCACCGTGCTCGATGACCGCGCGAAGGTTGCCCGCCTGCGCGACGAGGTGATGGAGGGGTTGATGTGGCTCGACAGAGAGGGGAAATTGCCTGCGTCGAAAGCCTACTACGCGAAGTTCGTGAAGATTTGGGAGAAGCACCGGGTCGATCTCGTTTTCCGGGACGCGCCGCACCTCGTCATCGCCTCGGCCCCGAAGAGCCTCTCGACGCCAAAGGAGGATTGCCTGATCGCGCTCGCAACCTTCGAGCTGTACGCGCAGGCCTGCGGCGTCGGCACGCTCTGGAACGGCATCGCTTCGTGGGCCATCGACGAAATGCTGCCCGACGTTCGCCGCAGCCTCGGCATTCCGGACGACCATCTCTTCGGCTACGCGATGCTCTTCGGCAAGCCTGCGGTTCGCTACGCGCGAACGGTGCAGCACCGTCCGGCGCTGATCCATCGCGTACCGTAGCGCGGTGGCGTCACCACGCAGATTCGGCGACGCGCTCGATGCAGTGCGGGTCGTCGTTGCGGGGATTGTTGACCATCGTCGAAACCGGCCAGAGGTCGAGCACGTTGTTATCCGCCGGGTCGAGCAGGCGCGTGGCGTCGCGGTTCGACGAATCGAGCCAGGCGGCCCATTCCTCCTCTTCGAGAATCACCGGCATCCGGTCGTGCACCGGCTTCATTTCGCGGTTCGCGCCGGTGGTGACGATCGTGCAGGTGCGGAGCGGCGGCGACGGCGGGCCGGGTGGTTGCCACTCGTCCCACAGGGCGGCCAGGCCCATCGGGCGGTCGTCCCTCCGGCGGATGTACCACGGCTCCTTGCCCTTCTCTCCGGCGGGCTTCCACTCGTAAAAGCCGCTGGCGGGAACGATGCCGTGTCGCCGGTTGAGCATGTGGCGGAAGAATGGTTTGACGGCGAGGCTTTCGGCGCGGGCGTTGATCGGGCGGTTTTTCGGCATCTCCTTCGACCAGTGCGGAATCAGCCCCCAGCGGGCCATGCCGAGCCGGTAGCGCCCGTGATCGCCGAAGAGCGCCACCACCGCGCTGCCGGGCGCGATGTTCCAGCTCTGCCGGTAGCCGAAGCCCGGCGCTTCGTCGAAAGGCAGTTCGAGCCGCTGAAGCTGCTCGATGAAATGGCTCAACTCGAAAAATCCGAATCGTCCGCACATGGTAGTGATGGTTTATTTGTAAATGTATCATACGAAAAGCGCCAAGGGCTTGCAACCCGCTTGCATTGGCGCAACTTCTGCCATACGTTCTCTTTCACCGCACAAAAACCCCCATCGACCTCGCCGTAATTTTTGCGCCAAAGGCTATCTTCAGAAAAGTGTGAGTCTGTATGCGCAACCCCCATTCTGCCAATCGCATGGATTCTGCGGATAAAGCAAAGAAGGACTTCTTCATCAGCTACACCGGTGCTGACCGGCAATGGGCTGAGTGGATCGCGTGGCAACTGAGGGAGGCTGGGTATTCGGTGGTTGTTCAGGCGTGGGATTTTCATGCTGGCGGGAATTTTGTCTTTGAGATGCACCGAGCAGCGAGAGAAACGACGCGAACCGTCGCGGTGCTGTCGCCGAACTATCTCGATGCGCTGTTCACCCATCCGGAGTGGATCGCGGCATTCGCGCACGATCCGACAGGAACAGAGCGTTTGCTGATACCGATTCGGATTGCCGATTTTGTGCCGGATGGAATGTTTGCCGGAAAGATTTATATCGATCCGGTCGGATTGAAAGAGGATGAAGCAAAAACGCGGTTGCTCGATGAAATCGTGAAATCGATACAGGGCGGTTCGATTCCTCCGTCAAAGCCACCGGCTTTTCCACAATCGGCGAAGCGTCCGGCGCAGAGCGCATCAACCGCGCCCCGGTTTCCCGGCATGTTGCCTGATCATTGCAACCTGCCTCATCGGAATCCGAACTTTTTCGGACGTGAACAGCTCTTGCTCGATCTTCGCGAATCATTGGCCAAAGGACAGAAAACTGCGTTGCATGGGCTGGGCGGGATTGGCAAAACGCAGCTCGCTATCGAGTATGCGTATCGGCACAGCGCGTCGTACGAACTGATCTGGTGGATTCGCTCGGAGGAGCCTTCGACGCTGGCGAGCGATTATGCGGTTCTGGCTTTGGAGCTGAATCTGCCGGAGAAGGAGCAGGCCAGTCAGGCGGTGGTCGTTCAGGCGGTCACGAGGTGGCTGGAGCGCAACAACAACTGGCTGCTGATCTTCGACAACGCCAGAGATGCCGACAGCATCAAGCAGTATCTGCCTCGTTCGGCAAGCGGCCACGTGCTGATTACCTCCCGGAATCCCGACTGGAGAAGCGTTGTCAACCCGCTGCCGGTCGAGGTGTGGGAGCGGAACGAGTCGGTCGCGTTTCTCCTGAAGCGAACCGGGCGGACGGATGACGCGGGAGCCAACGCCCTCGCCGATGCGCTCGGCGACCTGCCGCTCGCGCTCGAACAGGCCGCGGCCTATTGCGACAACAAAAAGAAGAGCTTTGCGGATTATCTGACGCTGTTTAACACCCGGAGAGCGGAACTCTGGAAGCGTGAAAAAGCGCCAGACGGATACAAGGAAACCGTTGCGACAACGTGGAGTTTAGCCTTTGAGGAGATACGCAAGGTGCCGATGGCCGAAGAACTGCTGTCGCTCTGTAGCATCGTAGCCCCCGATGCAATACCCCGGACGCTGCTTGACAGGGCGTTGGCGATTTATGGTGAAGCTGTGAAGAAAGAGGAAACCGTCGATGAATTCGTAATCGACGATGCTTATGAAGCGTTGCGTTCATATTCGTTGATATCGCTCGATGAAAAGTTCGTGAACGTTCATCGTTTGGTTCAGTTGGTAGTTCGTGATCGGATGAATCAAGAAGATGCTCTTACGCTGTATCGGAATGCAATAATTTATGCATTGAGTGAAAAATTTCTAGAAGACGTTTACAGGGAACCTTCCTGCTGGCCTTATTGTGAAATGTTGTCGCCTCATGCGCAGGCAGTGCTTGTCGATGAGCAGTTTGATTTTGATAGTGGATGGAAAGTACGAGCATCTTTGTTAAGCGGCATGGCTTCATATCAGCATGGAAAAGCTGTCTATAAAGAAGCAGAGGAACTGTTACGTCGAGCGTTGGAGATCAGGAAAAAGCAGCTTGGTTCAGAACATCCTGATGTGGCAGAGGTGCTGAATAATTTGGGGGTGTTACTGAAAGCGCAAGGCAAGGATGGAGAAGCAGAACCGTTTTATCGTCGAGCGTTGGAGATTGATGAAGAAGCGGAGTTGTTGTATCGTCGAGCGTTGGAGATTAGAGTTAAGTTGCTTGGATTGGATCATCTCGATGTAGTTGAGAGCCTGAATAATTTGGCAGCTTTGCTGTACAATCAAGGCAAGTATAGAGAATCGGAGTCGTTGTTTAGTCGTGCTTTGGATATATGTGAAAAGCAGCACGGCCTGGATCATCCGTATGTCGCATTAAGCGTAAACAATCTTGGAATGTTGTTGAAAGTGCAAGGAAAGTATAGAGAAGCGGAGTCGTTGTATCGTCGTGCTTTGGAGATATGGGAAAAGCAGCTTGGCAGCGACCATCCGAATACAAAAATCGCGAAAAAAAATCTCGGCGATCTATTGCAGAAAATGCAAGGCGAACAATAATCATCCCAATAATCAACCCCCAATCCACCCATGATCTCAACTTTTGTCATTCTCCTGCTCGTCATCCTCATCGCCGCGCTTGGATTTCTGCTTCTGCGGAGTCAGCGGGAGGTCAAAGTGCTTTCTGTGGAGAATGCGCGGTTGGTGGCGGAGGTGGAGCATGAGCGGGAGCGGGGGGCATCCGTATCCGAGGCTCGGCGGGCGGATGAGGCGCGGTTGCAGGCGACGCTGGAGAATCTCGCGAACCGGATCGTGGAGGAGCGGGGCGCGGCGCTTTCGGAGCAGCACCGGCAGCGGCTCGACGGGCTTTTGGAGCCGTTCCGGTTGCAGCTCGACTCGTTCCGGCAGCGCGTCGATGAGGTGCATCGCAGCGATACGGAGCTGTCGGCGCGGCTGCTCGAACAGGTACGGCAGCTTCAGGAGCTGAACCATCAGGTGAGCGACGAGGCCAACAACCTGGCGCGGGCCATCAAGGGCGAGAGCAAGAAGCAGGGGGATTGGGGCGAGCTGATCGTCGAGCGGCTCTTCGAGGCGTCGGGTCTCGTCAAAGGGCGTGAATACACCGTGCAGGAGAGCGACCGCACCGAGGATGGGCGGCTGGTGCGGCCCGACTTTATGGTACACCTGCCGGGCGAAAAGGCGGTGGTGGTCGATGCCAAGGTGTCGCTCACCGCCTACGAGCGCTGGTGCGGCGAGGAGCACGAGGCGCGGCGCAGCGAGGCGCTGCGGGAGCACGTGCAGTCGGTGCGGCGGCACGTGGCCGAGCTGGAGCGCAAGGACTACGCGGCGCTCCGGGGCAACCGTACGCTCGACTTCGTCATCATGTGCATCCCGCTCGAACCGGCGTATCAGACGGCGATGCAGGCCGACCCGACGCTCTTTTACGACCTGGCGGGGCGGAACGTCGTCGTCACCGGCCCGGCGACGCTCATGATTACGCTGCGCCTCATCACGCAAATCTGGCGGCGCGAGAACGAAAACCGCAACGCCGAACTGATCGCCGACAAGGCGGGCCGCATTTACGACCAGGTGGTGCTGGTCGCCGAAGCGATGACCGATGCCCGCCGCAAGCTCTCCGGCGTTTCGGAGAGCTTCGACCTTGCCATGAAGCGCCTCACCGAAGGGAGAGGCAACCTCGCCGGACGCGCCGAGGAGATTCGCAAACTCGGCGCAAAAGTCTCGAAAAAGCTGCCGCAGGAGTTAATGGATAATGAACAATTGATAATTGATACTTGATAATGAATCGTAGGGGCAGGCCTCGCGCCTGCCCGTGATTGGCAGTGTTTTTTGTGGACAGCGTGGACGCTGTGGACTTTGTGGACGAAAATCGTGGGAAGAAATTCTTGCGTGGTTTTGCTGCAAAGAACTTTACAAAACAAAGTGTAAGCCCGTTTGTAGATTTTGCTATTAATACCCCGGTTTTTGCCGGTCCGGCGCTTGGCGCTCGCGGTGGCGGTTCCTACATTGTGCATTATCCATTATCAATTCTTCATTCCCCATTATCCCTTGTCTTTGAGAATCCTTCATACATCGGACTGGCATCTCGGACGCTCTTTGTTCGGGCGCAGCCGCCTGCATGAGTTCGAGGCTTTTCTTGACTGGCTGGCCGGAACCATCGAGGCGCGGGGCATCGAGGCGCTGGTCGTGGCGGGCGACATTTTCGACACCACCACGCCCGGCAACGCCACGCAGAAGCTCTACTATCAATTCCTGCACCGCATCGCCCTCACGCATGGTTCGCCTTGCCGCCATGTGGTCATCACCAGCGGGAACCACGATTCGCCCACCTTTCTCGACGCGCCGAAGGAGCTGCTGCGCGCCTTCGACGTGCATGTGCTTGGCGCGGCGACCGGCGATCCGGCGGACGAGGTTCGGGTGCTGCGCGACCGTCAGGGGAGTCCCGAGGCGATTGTGTGCGCGGTGCCGTTCCTGCGGGATCGCGACATCCGCACGGTCGAGCCGGGGGAGAGTCTGGAGGACAAAATCCGCAAGCTCTCCGAAGGCGTGTCGCTTCACTACGCCGAAATTGCGCGGATCGCCGACGATATCCGCCAGAGCCTCGGCGCGGAAATTCCGGTCATCGCGATGGGCCACCTCTTCACGGCGGGGTGCGTCACGGTCGAGGGGGACGGCGTGCGCGAAGTCTATGCCGGGGCGCTCTCGCTGGTCTGCTCGGCGGCCTTTCCGCCCGTGTTCGACTACGTGGCGCTCGGCCACCTGCACGTGCCGCAGCGGGTGGAGGGCAAGGAGCACATGCGCTATTGCGGCTCGCCCATTCCGATGGGATTTGGCGAGGCGAAGCAGCAGAAGCTGGTGCTTCAGGTCGATTTCGAAGGGCGCACACCAGCGGTCACGGAGATCGCCATACCCTGCTTCCAGCCGCTCGAACGGCTTGTCGGAAGCCTTGACGAGCTGAGCGCCGCCATCGCCGCGCTCCGGTCGGCGGGCAGCACGGCGTGGCTGGAGATCGAGTACCGTGGTGACGAACCGCCAGCGGTGGTGCAGGAGGCGATGGAGCAGGCGGTCGCGGGATCGCAGCTTGAAATTCGCCGCATCCGCAACAACCGCCCGCTCCAGCAGGCGCTGCGCCAGTCCGCGACGGACGAGACGCTCCAGCAGCTCGATCCCGAAGCGGTTTTCAGCCGCTGCCTCGATGCGTACGGAATGGACGAATCGCTCCGTCCCGATCTTCTGGCGAGCTATCGCGAGGTGTTGCGCTCGATCCGCGAGGAGGATGCGATGGCTGAAAAGGAGTCCGGCTTATGATTATCCAGAAGCTCCGTTTCGCCAATCTGAACTCGCTGCAAGGGGAGTGGGAGATCGATTTCACCCGGCCCGAATACCTTTCGGACGGGCTGTTTGCCATCACCGGGCCGACCGGATCGGGCAAGAGCACCATCCTCGACGCCATCTGCCTGGCGCTCTACGGCCAGACGCCGCGCCTCGGGCGGATCACCAAGAGCAGCAACGAAATCATGTCGCGCCACGCCGGGGATTGCTTCGCCGAGGTGACCTTCGCGACCGCCTCCGGCGCGTACCGCTGCCACTGGGGCCAGCACCGCTCCCGACACAAACGAGGCGGCGAGTTGCAGGCGCAGAAGCACGAAATCTCCGATGCGGCGTCGGGCAAGGTCATCCAGACAAAATTGCAGGAGACGCTGCTGGAGGTCGAGGCGCGTACCGGCATGGATTTCGACCGCTTCACCCGCTCGATGCTGCTCGCCCAGGGCGCGTTTGCGAAGTTTCTGCTGGCGGACGCCGACGAACGCGCTCCCGTGCTCGAACAGATCACCGGCACTGAACTTTACTCGACTATTTCGATGAAGGTGCACGAGCGGCGGCGCGACGAGCTGGCGCGGCTCGACCGGCTCCAGCTTGAATGCGAGGGCATCCGTCTGCTCGGCGACGAGGAGCGGCAAGCGCTTGAAACCGAGCGGGCGGAGTGTATCGAAACAGAACGCGAGCTGAACGCCGGAGTCGAAACCGAATCGGCGGCTCTGCGCTGGCTTCAGGAGATCGCCCGGCTCGAAGAGGCGCTCGCGGCGATCGGCAGCGAAGCGACGGCGCTCGACGCCGAGCGCGAGGCGTTTCTGCCGGACGCGGAGCGGCTCCGGCTTGCCCGCAACGCCGCCGCCGTCGAGCCGCTGCACGCCGTGCTGACGCTGAAACGGGCGCAGTTGCAGCGTGACAGCGATGAACTTGCCGCGAAAGAGGCGGGGCGTCCCGATGCCGAGTATGAGCGCCGGGAGGCGGAAGCGCGGCACGAAGCCGCTGGAAAAGCGCTCGCTGCGGCGCAGGAGAGCGTGGCGGCGGCGAAGCCGCTCATCGCGCAGGCGCGTCAGCTCGACGTGGTGATTGAGGGCAAGCGGCTGGAGGCCGGGCGGCGCAAGCGGGAGCTGGAAGCGCTCGAAGAGCGGCGCGTAAGGCTTGACGCCGAACGCACGGCGGCTTCGGCGAGCGTCGAGTCAGCGCGGAACGAGTTGCAGCAGCTTCGCGCCTGGCAGGAGGAACATCGCGCGGATGCATCGCTCGTCGGCGCGCTCTCGGGCATCCGCCACGCCTTCGATGAATTGCGTCCGGCTGCGGAGCGGGAGCAGGCGGCGGCGTCCGGCATAGCCTCCGTCCAGCAAGCCATCGAGAGCTTGCGAGATGAGATCGCGAAGATCGAACTGGATGCAAAATCGTCGCAAGCCGCATACGATGAGGCCCGCCAGTCGCTCGACGAGCGCAAGGCGTCGTTCGATTCGCAGCTTGGCGGCTCGACGCTCAAGGCGCTTCGCGACCAGCTCGAACTGCTGCGCGAGCGCCGACGGCTGCTCGAAGAGATCGTAACGCTCTATGCGTCGGGCAAGGAGCTGCTGCCGAAGATCGAGCGGATCGACGCGGAGATTCAGGAGAGCGAACGCAGGCGTGGCGACAGGTCGCTCAAGCTCGATCATGCCCGCGAGCTTCTCGTCCATGCGGAGCGCGAGGCGGCTTCGCAGGAAGAGATCGCGCGGCTGGCCGACAAGGTGCGCAGTTACGAACAGGATCGGCTCGCTCTCGTGGAGGGCAAGCCCTGTCCGCTGTGCGGCTCGGAGCACCATCCTTATGCTGACGGCTTGTTGCCCGAGCGCGGCGAGGAAGCGTTTCAAGCGGCGCGAACTGCCGCGCGGGAGCGTGACGCGGCTGTCCGAAAGCTCGAAATCGAGCTTGCCTCGCTTGGCAAGGAGATCGAACAGATGCAGCAGCGTCGAGCTGATCTTGCCGCCATGCGCGAAACCTCCGGGCGGCAGTGCCTCGCGCTGCTGCAAAAAGCCGGAATCGACGCTCCGCCGCGTGAAGCCGAGCCGGTCGTGCTCGAAGCGCTTGCGGAGAGCGGGCGAAAGGCTGACGAGCTTTCCGCCCGCATCGAGCAGCTCGACCTGCTTGAGCAGCGGATTCGCGAGGATGAAGCCTGCTTGCAGCAGCTCTCCGAAACCGCGCGAAACGACGAGCGGCGGCTCGAATTGGCCTCGGAGCGTCTGCGCGTCAGTCGCCTCGACCTCGCGCGTCTCGAACGCGAGCGCGAAGCCGTGCGTCGAGAACTCGGCGAGCGGACGCTGCTCTTGCGCCGTCTCGTCGAACCGTACGGCGTCACGAACGATGAGGAGATTGCCGAATCGCTCCTCGCCGGGCTGGAAGAGCGGCGCGATGCGTGGGTGAGCGAGGAGGCGCGGGGCAAGAGTCTCGAACGCTCTGTGCAGGACGGCGAATCGTCACTCCGCAACATCGACGAACAGCTTGCGGCGCTCGATGCCGACCTCGTCGCCCGGTGCGAGGAGGCAGCAGCGGCAGTCGCTGATGTCGAATCCGGCAGAAAAGAGCGATATGAGTTGTTCGGCGACAAATCACCCGATGCCGAGGAGGAGCGGCTCGAACGCCTTGCGCAGGCGGCGCGCGACCAGCTCACGAGTGCGTCGGAAACACTCAGCGCTGCGCGTCAGGCGCTTGCCGTGCTCGATACCTCGATAGCGGAGCTGCGTCGCAGCGTCGAAGAGGAGCGCACGGAGGTCGGGAGCAGGGAGGCGGAATTCGCCAAAGCGCTTGCAGGAAAAGGGTTTGCCGACGAAGCGGCGTTTGTCGCGGCCTCGCTTCCGGAGGCCGGGCGCGAGCGGCTCGAAAGCGCCGCGACTTCGCTGGAGAACCGGAAGCGCGACATCGATCTCAGGCGCTCCGACCGCGAGGCGCGGTTGCGAGATGAGCTGGAGCGCCACCTCACGGCGTCGTCCGCCGACGAGCTTGCGGTGCGGCTCGAAGCGCTTCACGAGAGGCTTCGAGAGGTGCGCGGGCGGATCGGAGCCATTGCGAGCCAGCTCGAAGCGCACGCGCAGGCGGCGGAAGAGCATCGCTCGAAAATGGCGGCGGTCGAGGCGCAGAGAGCCGAGTGCCGCCGGTGGGAGATGCTGCACAGTCTCATCGGTTCCGCCGACGGCAAGAAGTTCCGTAACTTCGCGCAGGGTATCACCTTCGAGATCATGATCACCCACGCCAACAAGCAGCTCTCGCGCATGACCGACCGCTACGTGCTGCTGCACGATCCCGCGGGCGCGCTTGAACTCAGCGTCATAGACCAGTGGCAGGCGGGCGAAGTGCGCTCCACGCGCAACCTCTCGGGCGGCGAGAGCTTCATCGTCAGCCTCGCGCTCGCCCTCGGCCTGTCGCAGATGTCGAGCCGAAACGTTCGCGTCGATTCGCTTTTCCTCGACGAAGGGTTCGGCACCCTCGACGAAGAGGCGCTCGAAACGGCGCTGAAAACGCTCGGCAGCCTCCAGCAGTCCGGCAAGCTGATCGGCATCATCTCGCACGTACCCGCCCTCCGGGATCGCATCGCCACCCACATCAAAGTCACGCCGCTCAACGGCGGCAGGAGCGCCATCGAAGGCCCCGGCGTCAGCGGCCCTGGGTGACGCTGGCAACGGCCTCAGTAGTAGGCAACCAGATAGTAGATGTTCTTCTGGAGTTCGCTTATGACGAAGCGGTAGCTGATGTCGTTGCGCCACCAGAAGAGGGGGTGCCACCAGGCGGGTTCGGTGGCCACAAGCCGGAAGCGCTTGTCGCTGCCCGAAAACACCTTTTTCCATGTTTTGTTGAGGCGCAGCATGTGCGGCGGATCGCTTACCACGAGAGCGCTTTTCCACCCTTTTTTGTCCATCAGGTCCGAGGTGTTTTCCGCCTCCTCCCAGCTCGTTTCCGACCAGGTATCGACCACGATGTTTTTTCTCGGCACGCCCCGCTCGATGAGCCTGCGTTCACGCCAGTTCGGACGATCAGGATGGTAGTAGCGGCTGTCGATGCCGGTCAGCAGGATGTGCCTGGCGTAACCGGCCTTGTAGAGATCGCCCCCCTTTTTTACCCGCAGCCCGTCGTCACCACCAAGAACCACGATCACGTCAGCCTTTTCGGGTTTTGCCGAATGCAGCGACATGAGCAGTCCGAGGCCGAGATAGAGTGTGGCGCACAATGCGCTGGAGATCAGGAAGAAAAGCAGGGAGATTTTCAGGAATGCTTTCATGACGCAGACGGACAGAGATCGGGGTTCATGTCGTTATCGATTATCAGAGTATAAACAGGTGTTTTTTATAGTTCCGGGCTGTTCGAATTAGCGTGATTCATTTTTTCTCACCAGGAATCACTCGACATTGCCACTGGTTTGACACCGGCTCACAGTGTTTGGGAAGAATATACGTAATTGAATAGAATGAAGCATCTTATGGTTGATGGATGCTGTATGCAACAAATGCAGGCATGACTGAGGTTCGTGCAAGATGCGAAGCTCAGTCAACGGCGCTGATTGGCGGCGTGAGATGTTGATGGATTTCTGATTGAGCGGTGAAGGCTTTGTGGATGAGAGTTCAGGATCGGGAGTCGCTGTCGCTTGATTCGTCGAACAGATTGTTGAAGTCATCAGGAAGATGATTGCCCTGAATGTCAAGAATGCGGACGCCGGTGGCAAAGCGTTTACTGTAGTAGCTTTCGTTGAGTGTGTCGCGGGTAATGCCTTTTGAGAGGGAGGAGTGGACGAAGGTGTCGTTACCGATGAAGATACCTACGTGGTTGATGCGGTTTTTTCCATTCTTGAAGAAAACGAGGTCGCCGGGAAGAAGTTCGGTCCGGTCAACCCGTGTGCCCACTGTTGACATTTCACTTGACGAACGCGGCAAATTGACGTCAAGTTCCTTGTTGAACATGAAACGTACAAAGCCCGAACAATCGAAACCAGACGGGGAATCTCCGCCAAAACGGTAACGGATGCCAAGGTACTGCTTGATGTTGGAGAAAAGATTCTGGATGTTTTCAGCCGGTTGTTTGACTGGCTTTATCGTATCGGCGGAAGAGGTAGCAAATGTGATTTTGGCGGCTTCTTCAGCAGCCATGAGCAAAGGGGCGTGGAAGATCAGAGAGGTAGCAATGGTGGCGCAAACCATGAGACTTTTCAGAACCCGCAGGTCTGTCCGGGATTGTAGCTCTCTTCGCATAGGCACTGTGGATCGGTCAACTTCCGTAATTACGGTTGTTTGACGGCGTTAATACATTGTATTTTAAAACTTTACAGTTTAGGGTTCTTTTCGGGAATATCCAAATCTTTTTGGCGGCGCTGCCGGGTTTTTCTCAGCTTTTTTCTGATTTGTAACTGATTTTTTTTGATGAATACGGAGGCATCCTCTCCAATTTTACGGATAACTGCGCTTCCGAAAGGGAAGGCTTTCGGGGCGACGACATCGGCATATGCTTCTTCGATGCTGGCGGAATCAAACTGCGCAGGATAGATCATGATTTTGCTGATACCGGTAATATGCTTTTCGAGGCGTTCCGGTACGTGGTCGAAAAAGGGGCGGTAGGAGACCGACTCCCTGCGGGCGCTGACGAAGGCGATGAGGTCGTCAGCCCTGAACAGGAGCTTCTGTTTCGGTATATCCTCCCATTCGCGGAAGCTTTTGAAGCTCTGGTACAGAACCGGCGAGCCGGAAAGCTTCGTTTTCAGCGCCCCGGTGATCGCCTGGCGGCTTTTGCGGTCGCAATGGAACAGCAGCGGTATGGCCAGTTCCTGCGAAAGGCGGCTCATTTTACGCACCCACTGCGCGAATCCCTTCTCCTTTTCGGAGAGCGGCGGGCAGATCACCACAACTCTGCGGTGCAGGGCGAGCGGGCGCGTGAGATGGCAGATCATCGTGGTTTTGCAGGTGCACCCCACGATGCTCTCCGTGGTGTCGTTGATCATCCGGTCGATGAACCCCTGACGGCTCGGCCAGTCGAAAATGATCAGGTCGGACTGCGACTCCTTGACCGTTCTGCCGATACCGCTGCAAATGTTGTAGTCGATGGTGGCGACAATGTTCAGGCGGGTGTCGAACGAAGCCGCGAAATTGACAGCCGCCGCCAGCTCTTTCCGCGCTTTTCTGACGTTCAGCTCCGCCTCCTGATCGTTGGGCACGACGCTCAGCAGGGTCAGCGGATTGGCCGAGCGCTTTTCACGGATCATCACCGCCAGCTCCAGCACCCGTTCGGAGGGTTTGCCCTCGGCGATGGGCAGCAGAATCTGCTCGTCGGTTTCGCCGGGTTCGATTTCTTTGTCGGTATGCACGCCGTTTTCTTCGAGCACCAGCTTTTTTGATGCGGACTCCGTCACGAGCGAAGCCACGATGCAGGTCACGAGGATGAGAATGATGGTGCCGTTGAGAATGTTCAGGTCGATGATGCGGGCCTGGTAGCCGACGAGGATGATCGCGATGGTGGCGGCAGCGTGGGAGCTGCTCAGACCGAAGATCATCTGGCCCTGCGCCTTCGAGTATCCGAGTGCTTTGCGGGTGAGCTGGGCGGCGAGCCATTTTCCGGCGAGCGCCACGACGGTCAGCACGGCTGCGATGATCAGCGATACCGGAGTGCTCAGGAGCACTCTCAAATCCACCAGCATTCCCACGCTGATGAGGAAGAAGGGGATGAAGAGCGAGTTGCCGATGAACTCGATGCGGTTCATCAGCGCCGAAGCGTTTGGAATCAGCGGATTGAGCGCGAGGCCCGCCGCGAAAGCGCCGACAATCGGCTCGATTCCCGCGAGCTTGGCGAGGAAGGCCGAAAAGAATACAGCGGCAAGCACGAAGATATAGTGGGCATGCTTCTCGTTTTCGAGCCTGGTGAAAAACCAGCGGGCGATGGCGGGCAGAACGAGAAAGACGATGAGCGTGAAAATCGAAAACGAGATGCCGAGGTGCAGCCAGAAGCTCTGGTCGAGGCTGCCCTGGCTGTAGTTGATGATGAGCGCCAGAATGATCAGCACGGCAGTATCGGTCAGGATCGTGCCGCCAACGGTGATCGCCACGGCCTGGTTTTTCGAGACCCCCATGCGGCTCGCGATAGGGTAGGCCACCAGCGTGTGCGTCGCGAACATGCTGGCGGTCAGGAGGCTCGTGCTCAGGGGGTAGTTGAGCAGGTAGCGGCAGACCGGATAGCCGATGGCGATGGGGATCGCGAAG